>SKZY01000211.1 GCA_007127095.1 Planctomycetaceae bacterium | reverse complement strand
GACCCCTTCGGGGTCGATCGTGGTTTTTGCGGACCTTTCCCCCGGGTGCGCTTCGCGACCCGGGGCTAATGGCTGAGATGCCTTTGGCATCCGGAACTAATCCCGCAGGGATTGCAGCCATTAGCCGGCGGTCGAGCGGAGCGACCACCGCCGGGATTCGAGCGCTGCCACGATTCGTCGACCCCGGAGGGGTCGCAGCGGTCTGAGCTACGACCCCTTCGGGGTCGATCGTGGTTTTTGCGGACCTTTCCCCCGGGTGCGCTTCGCGACCCGGGGCTAATGGCTGATATGCCTTCGGCATATGGAACTAATCCCGGAGGGATTTCAGGCTTTAGCCGGCGACGGCGACAGGGGTGGTTCGCGGTTTTCGCCGCACCGGTTTGGGACGCCAGCGTTGGTGGACCCACCAGTACTGTTCGACCGCCGGGGCGATCACTTCGCCGAGCTGCCGGTTGTACCATTCGGTCAAGTTCTTGACGCCGTTGCAATCTCCGGTGGGATCGTCGAGCGGATCGGCGACCGCGAAGCAGCCGCTTTCGAAGAACATCGGTCGGCCGAGTCTTCGGGTGGCCGAGACGAGCATCGGGGCACCGCTGGTAAGTGAAAACAGGGCCAACGCTTTGTGACAAGATGCCTCGGCCCCCATGAAGTCGGCCCAGCATCCTTTGTCGCCGGCGTGTTGATCGGCCAGCAGCGAAAGCGTGCCGGCTTGGCTGAGATGACGATCGATCAGCGGCGCACAGCCTTCCTTGTCGACCATGAATTGGCCGTGGGTGCCGCGAAATCGCTCGACGAAGCGGTGCAGCGGGGCGTTGTCGAGTCGGCGGGCGATCGTGACGGTCGGAAAGCCCATCAGCCCGACCAGGTAGCCGCCGATTTCGAAATTGCCGAAATGGCCGGTCACGATCACCGTCGGTCGGTCGCTGAGCAGGTGTCGCAGCAGCACCCGGTTGTCGCGGATCTGTAGCACGCTCGGCCAGTTGACCAAATGCAGCCGGCGAGGGGCCCATGCGATCTCACAAACCATCAACAGCAGATGGTGCCACATCGCGCGACACATCTGCTGCCGCTGCTCGGCGGTCGCCTCGGGGAAGATTAATTCGACATTGCGGTCGAAGACGCGTCGGCGGATCCCGCCGGGGACCGCCAACACGGTCGCCAACAGGCGACAGAACGAGTCCGCCATGTCGAGCGGCATCACTTGAATGATCGCGATCAACAGCCGGGCCACCGCGTAGGCGGCCCAATCGGTGAACTTTCGCAACATCGGCTCAAACTCCTTTTGGTAGCCGACAGTTTGTCAAGAAACGCCGGTCGATCGCCAGACCGGAAGGCCTTTTCCGATCAGTCGATCAGACCCCGACCGGTTCGGCCTGCGACTTCGTCCGCTGCTGTTCCTCGAGCACGGCCTTGTAATCGGTCGGCATCACCTTGACGCACTGTTTCAGGAACGTCGGCCAATCTTCCAACGCCGCTTCGGCTTGTTCGCTGCCGGTGTAGCGTTGATGACGGCGGATCATTTCTTTGACCTCCTCTTCCTCATCACCCGGCGAGATCTTCATCAGTTCGATCGTGGCGAGGTTGCAATTGAGTCGGAACGACTTTTCGTCGGTCCAGACGTAGGCGATCCCGCCGGACATCCCGGCCGCGAAGTTCCGCCCGGTGCTACCGAGGATCACGACGCGTCCGCCGGTCATGTATTCACAACCGTGGTCGCCGACACCTTCGACGACCGCGCGGGCGCCGCTGTTGCGGACGCAGAACCGTTCGGCGGCACGGCCGCTGAAGTAGGCTTCGCCGCCGGTCGCGCCGTAGAGGCAGACGTTGCCGACGATGATATTCTCGCGGGCCGGAAAACTGCTTTCGCGGGGCGGGAAGACGATCACACGGCCGCCGGAGAGGCCTTTGCCGACGTAATCGTTGGCATCGCCCTCCAAGCGGATCGTGACGCCGTGGGCCAGGAAAGCGCCTAAGCTCTGGCCCGCCGACCCTGACAGCCGGATCTGGATCGTGTCGTCGGGCAAGCCCGTTTGTCCGTACCGCTTGGCGATCTCGTGCGACAGGATCGTGCCGACGGTGCGGTTGATGTTGACCACCGGCGAATCGATCACCACCGGCTCACCACGCTCCAACGCCGCGGCGGCCGCCGGGACCAAGCGGGTCATGTCGAGCGATTTTTCGAGCCCGTGATCTTGGGCCATCAGACAGCGGGTACCGACATCCTCGTGCGGCTTTTTGGCAGGGGCCAAGACGCGGGTCAGATCGAGCCCGTCGGACTTCCAGTGGTGGATCGCCTTGTCGGTCTTCAGCACTTCGCTGTGGCCGACCATCTCGTCGATCGATCGGAAGCCGAGTTTCGCCATGATCCGCCGGGCGTCCTCGGCGACCATGAACAGGTAATTAACGACATGCTCGGGCTTGCCATTGAACTTCTTGCGCAGTTCCGGGTCCTGCGTGGCGATCCCGACCGGGCAGGTGTTGAGGTGACACTTCCGCATCATGATGCAGCCCAGCGCGATCAGCGGCGCGGTGGCGAAACCGAACTCTTCGGCACCCAGCAGCGCCGCGATCACGACATCGCGGCCGGTCTTCAGCCCGCCGTCGGTCTGCAGCACGACCCGGCTGCGGAGGTTGTTCAGCACGAGCACTTGGTGTGCTTCGGCGATCCCCATCTCCCACGGCAGACCGGCATGCTTGATGCTTGTCAGCGGTGAGGCGCCGGTCCCGCCGGTGTCGCCGGCGATCAGGATGTGATCGGCGTGTGCCTTGGCGACTCCCGAAGCGACCACGCCGACGCCGACCTCGCTGACCAATTTGACGCTGATCCGGGCCTTGGGGTTAGCGTTCTTGAGGTCGTGGATCAGCTGCGACAGGTCCTCGATCGAGTAGATGTCGTGGTGCGGCGGGGGGCTGATCAGGCCGACCCCCGGGGTGCTGTAGCGGATCCGGGCGATCGTCTTATCGACTTTCTTACCCGGCAATTCGCCACCTTCACCCGGCTTGGCACCCTGTGAGATCTTGATCTGGATCTCGTCGGCGTTGGTCAGGTACTCGATCGTCACGCCGAACCGTCCCGAGGCGACCTGCTTGATCGCCGACCGCTTCGAATCGCCGTTGGCCAGCGGCAGGAAGCGGGCGGAATCCTCGCCACCTTCACCGGTGTTGCTCTTGCCGCCCATCCGGTTCATCGCGACCGCCAGCGTCTCATGCGACTCGGCGCTGATACTGCCCAGACTCATCGCACCGGTACAGAACCGCTTGACGATCTCCTTGGCCGGTTCGACCTCGTCGAGATCGACGGCCGGCCCGATCCCGCCTTCGCGGAATTCGAGCAGTCCACGCAGGGTGCAGCGGTTTTTGTTGTCTTCGTTGATCGTCCGCGCGAATCGCCAATAGGCGTCTTCGTTGTTGCCACGGGCCGCGACTTGCAGGTCGGAAATCGCCGCCGGTGACCAAGCGTGCTTCTCACCCTCGGCCCGCCAGTGAAACTCGCCGAGGTTGGGCAGTTGCAACGATCGGTCATCGACCCGTGTCGGGTATCCGAGGGTGTGTCGGCGGAGCGTTTCCTCAGCGATGATGTCGAACGTCACCCCTTGGATTCGGCTCGGCGTGCCGCAGAAGCAGACATCGATCACTTCGTCTTTCAGTCCGAGCGCTTCGAAAATCTGCGCGCCTTTGTAGCTCTGCAGCGTGCTGATCCCCATCTTGGCCATCACCTTCAGCATCCCCTTGGCGACGCCCTTTCGATAAGCCGCGACGATCTTTTCGTCATCGTCGAAGCGGTTCGGCAGTAAGCCGTCACGACGGGCCTGCCAGAGCGCCTCTAAGGCCAGGTACGGATTGATTGCGTCGGCGCCGTAACCGACCAACAGGCAGTGGTGGTGAACCTCACGGGCCTCACCGGTTTCGATCACCAGCCCGACCCGGGTCCGCTTGGCCTGTTTGACGAGGTGATGGTGGACCGCCCCGATGGCCAATAAGGAGCTGACCGGTACACGGTCCGGTCCGATCCCACGATCGGTCAGCACCACGATTTGGGTCCCCGCATCGGCGGCGGCCTCGGCTTCCGCCGCGATCCGGTCGAGCGTCTCCCGCAGACCCGCCTTGCCCGCGGCGCGGTCGAAGGTGATGTCGATCACCTCGCTCGTCCAGCCGGCGTGGTTGAGGTGCTTGAGCGCCGCCAGTTCTTCGTTCGTGATGATCGGATGGTCGACCAGCAGCCGGTGACAGTGGGCCGGAGTCGCCTCCAGCAGGTTTTGCTCGGGCCCGATGTAGCATTCCAACGACATGATCACTTCCTCACGGATCGAATCGATCGCGGGGTTGGTGACCTGGGCGAAGAGCTGCTTGAAGTAGTCGTAGATCATCCGCGGCTGGTCCGACAGACAGGCCAACGCGCTGTCGTTGCCCATCGAGCCGACCGGGTCGCGGACCTCTTGGATCAGCGGCCGGAGCATGAAACTCATCGTCTCCGCCGTGTAACCGAAGGCCTGCATTCGGGCCAGCAACGTGTCGCTGTCGAAGCCGTGCGGTTCGGCTTCGGGGTGCAGGTCCGCCAGCCGGATCCGCTGCTGACGCAACCAATCGCCGTACGGCATCCGCTTGGCGAAGCCGGCCTTCAGTTCATCGTCGGGGATCAGCCGACCGGCGGCGAAGTCGATCAGGAACATCTTGCCCGGTTGCAACCGACCCTTTTCCTTGACGATCGCCGGGTCGACCGGCAGCACGCCGACTTCGCTGGCCATAATCACCCGGTCGTCGTGGGTGATGTAGTAACGGCTGGGGCGGAGTCCGTTGCGGTCCAAGGTCGCGCCGATGTAGCTGCCGTCGGTGAAGGCGATCGATGCGGGTCCGTCCCAAGGTTCCATCAGACACGACAAGTACTCGTAGAAGGCCCGCTTATCCTCGGGCATCGTGTCATGCTTTTGCCAGGCTTCGGGGACCATCATCATGATCGCCTCCTGCAACGTCCGGCCGTTCATCAACAGGAATTCCAACACGTTGTCGAACGTCCCCGAATCGCTCAGGTGCGGCTCGATTACCGGGAATAAGCGGTTCAAGTCGTCGCCGAACAGCTCGCTGGCGGCCGACCCCTCACGGGCCCGCATCCAATTGCTGTTTCCTCGCAACGTGTTGATTTCGCCGTTGTGACTCATGAAACGCAGCGGCTGCGCCCGGTCCCAAGACGGGAACGTGTTGGTGCTGAAACGGCTGTGCACCATCGCCAAGTGTGTCTTGAAATCCGGGTCGCGGAGATCGGGGAAATACGGCAACACCTGGGCCGGCGTCAGCATCCCCTTGTAGATGATCACCTTGGTGCTCAGCGAACAGATGTAGAACATCAATGCCTGCTTCAGCTGGGTACTGCCGCGGAGCAGATGGCTCGCCTGCTTGCGGATCAGATACAACTTCCGCTCAAAGGCGTCGCCCCGGATCCCCTCAGCGGCGCCGACGAACAGCATCTCGATCGCCGGTTCACTCGCCCGGGCGGTCGGGCCGACGTCGGCGGCTACGGTTTCCTGCGGCACGTTCCGCCAGCCGATCAATTCCTGGCCGGTTTCCTTGATCAAACGAGCGATCGTCTGTTTGCAGGCCTCCCGCTCGGCCGGATCGGTCGGCAAGAAGACCAACCCGGCGGCGAATCGGCCCGGGTCGGGCAACTCGACCCGCAGGTCACGACGTGCCACATTCCGCAGAAACTCATGCGGCAAGCCGCAGAGAATTCCCGATCCGTCACCCGTATTCGTCTCGCAGCCACAGGCGCCTCGGTGATCCATGTTCTGCAGGATCGTATCGGCGTCCAACACGATCTGGTGGCTCGGGATCCCTTTGATCTGGGCGATGAAGCCGACGCCGCAAGCGTCCTTCTCCAACTCGGGGTCGTACAGGCCTTGCTTGGGCGGCAGGTGGATCAATGGATTCATGACGGAGAAACCTTCTGACATAGCGAAACGTGATCAATCGGAGATGAAGTTCGAAATCGCTGGCGACCGGTTCGTGGCGGCGAGCGAGTTCGGTGTGCGGATGGTCGAGCGGTGCGGGACGACGCGCTAAGCGACGACACTGGCCCGTCGCGAGCGTGCTCGGCCTTGGGCGTCGACCCGGCCGCTCGCGTCGGCCATGCCGTCGGGCCCGCTCGACCCGTTTGCGTTGCCGGCGACACCCGAGCCCGCAGCGGCCTGGATGTCGCCGGCGGGATCGTCGGGCAATTCGCCGGCGTCCGTCGACCCGGTCCCGCGCCGACGTACCGGCTTGCTGGCGGTTACCGAATCGAGCGACCGGCCGAGTAAGAGTGATGCGAACTCATCGGCGGCCCGCGTCAGCTTTCCGGCACGGCGGACGATGATCCCCAGCGGCCGAGTGAAACGCATCTGCTTGCAAGCGACGACTCGCAGCGAACCGTCGGCACACTCCTTGCGGACCGTCGATTCCGGTAAAATCGTCAGCCCGCGGTTAGCCTGAACAGCGCGGATGATCGAATCGATGTTGTCGAACTCCATCGTCACGTCGACCGACACGCCGTGGCGGGCGAGGAACGCGTCGACCACACGGCGGATCTTGAGCGATGTTTCGAAACCGACCAGTTCGGCCTGCTCGAGCTCCGACACGTCGATCTCACCGACGTCGGCCAACCGGTGCGATGCGGCACAGATCACCCGCATCGGTTCCTGCAACCAGGTCACGAAACGCAGCTTGCGAGTGTTCCGCGGATAGCTGACCAAGCCGAAATCGACCTCGCCGCTCTCCACCATCCGCGCCACACTGTCGCTCGACCCGTACTCAAAGCGAACCTGGACGTCGGGTTGTCGCTGGCGGAACTCTTCCCGCGCCGCCGGCATGTAAGTCGAGCCGATCGAATAGATCGCTCCGACCGTCAAGCGGCCCGCGACGCGGCCGCCGAGCGAACGCACATCCTGCTCCAACCGCTGATAGCCGCGGACCAACTTCTGCACCCCGGCCAAATACAACTCACCCGCCGGAGTCAACGTTAACGGCCGACGCGACCGGTCGAGCAGCCGCGTGCCAAGCGATTCTTCCAACTGCTGAATCGATTGGCTGACCGCGCTCTGCGTCACGTCATGCTCCACCGCAGCCCGCGAAAAACTGCGGAACTCAGCGACAGAACAGAACAGTTCGAGCGTTCTCAGTTGCATCGAAGACGGCAATCGGTATTAAAATATCTAATAGTACGGGAACCGGAAGAGCGGTTTAAGTTATGCGAACATACGCCGGTTCGAGGTTCCGGTCAAGCTCCGTCGGACGCCGGCACTGCGCGGCCGCCGCCGCGGTCGCCGGATGGCGTCGCGGCACGGCAAGATGCCCCCTTGATTAAACCGTCAAGGCCTTTACGAGCGTTGGGCTTTAGAAATCGGTCGCCGGGGGCTATAACTGAAATTGAATAAGTGGTTCGCCGCGTCCTTACCGACTTGGCGGTCCACCAGCTATCAACCAAAAGCGTCAAATCAACGTCGAATCAATATGTCTGATCATTGGAAATCAATCCTCAACCAGTTCGGCATCCCCGGGCCGGCCGATCCGCCGGCAAAGCGAACGCCTGAGGCCGACGCGAAGTCGCCCTCCGGAAACGCCGCGGAGCCCGAGAAGCCGAAGGCTGTCGAACCGCGGGCTGAAAAACCGGTGAGCGAGAAGGCTGCTGCTCCCGCCAAACCGGCAGCGAAGCGGTCGAGTATGTGGGGTGACGATGGAGACGACGAGCCGGCTGGCGTCGATTCGCCTGCCGCATCATCGCCTGCCACGCCAGCTTCAGCCGCGCCGGCGGCGTCGCAGTCGTCCGGCGATGATCCTTTGGAAGCGATCGTATCGATCGACCGTGGGCCGACGGTCCCCGGGTTCGATCCGCCACGCAGCGATTCGCCCGAACGACCCAAAACGCCGATCCGACGCTCGGCTTGGGATGCGTTGATCGGTACGCTCGGGATCAAGGCGCCACCCGAAACCGAACATCCGCCGGCAGACTCATCCCGCTCCGACACGCCGTCGCGTCCCGCTCGTCAATCATCCGCCGAGCGACCGAATCGTCCGACCGAACGGATCGCGGATACCGAGCCGGTCGCCGCTGACGATTCCGGGGGGTTCGCAGCCGGGCTGCTGACGCCTCCGGCTGCCTCGGGTCGCGAGCCATCGGCTAACCGCGAGTCAACGGCTGACCGCGAG
>SKZY01000435.1 GCA_007127095.1 Planctomycetaceae bacterium | reverse complement strand
GGGTTGACCGTCGCCGTCACCGACTCACTCGCCGCGGCGGCGACGCTCGAGTCGGTCGATGGCGGTATGGTTTGGTGGTTGCCGCTGCGATCCGACCTCGGTGGAACGAACGGAGCAAAAGCGGCCGAGGGGACCAGCGGAGTCGGCGACACGTCAACTGCGGTTGGCGACCACGAACACGAAATCATTTGGGAGCTTCGTTACGCATGGTAACGATCGAGCGGAATAAAAGCTTCAAGCGACCGGTCTGGATCGGCTTGGTGACCTGGCTGGCTACGGTGGCAACATCCGCCGCCACGCCATTCGGCTGGGCGGTCGACGGTCCGCTGCCGGTCGAAGACGATTATTATCCGATCGTGTCGGTCGCCGTAGCGCGAGCGAGTACCGATTCCCGCGCCGCGACTTGGAAGCCGGGCGATTCGGGCCTCGGTGAAGGCGGCCCGGTGTTGGAGGTCAGCGGATTGGCACCGCTCGACGATGGCCGGTTGGCGGTCGCGATCCGCAAGGGCGAAGTCTGGATCCTCGATGGCGTCTATGACGATCCCCCGCAAGAGCTTCGCTACCATCGTTTCGCCTCGGCACTCCATGACCCACTCGGGTTGCTCGAGCACGACGGCGCGTTGTTGACGGTGCAGCGATCCGAATTGACGTCGCTCCGCGATACCAGCGGCGATGGCGTCGCCGATGAATACCGGACTCTCGCCAGCGGATGGGGTTTGACCGGCCATTACCACGAATATGCTTACGGCCCCAAACGCGATGGCGACGGCAACCTGTGGCTGACGCTGAATATCGGGTTGGGGCTGGGCAAGCAACATCTCGGCCGGACCGTGACCGACCCGCTGCTCGGGTACCGGCAAGCGAAGTGGCGTGGCTGGGGATTGAAGTTGACCGCAGACGGGCGTTTGGAGCCGGTCTGTGCCGGCATGCGATCGCCCAGCGGACTCGGTGCCAACGCCGCGGGCGATATGTTCTACACCGACCAACAGGGGAATTGGGTAGCGACCAATTCGCTGCATCACATGCGGCCCGGAGCCTTCTATCATCACCCCGAAGCGCTCGCGTCTCAGCGACTTCCCGGATCGCCATTGCCGCCGATCGACGCGGTCCCCGACGGCATCCCGTTTCCAACCGCCATCGCTCGGTTTCCCGAAATGAAGCCGCCGGCGGTCTGGTTTCCTTATAAAAAGATGGGGCAATCGACGACCGATATTCTGCTCGATGCCAGTGACGGCGACTTCGGCCCGTTCGCCGGTCAATTGTTCGTCGGCGAATTCACTCAGGCGGCGATCAGCCGCGTCTTTCTGGAGCGGGTCAATGGTGAGTACCAGGGGGCTTGTTTCCCGTTCCGCTCACGACTCGCCTCGGCGGTACTCCGATTGGCGCAAGGGCGAGACGGCAGCGTCTTTGTCGGGCTGACCAATCGCGGTTGGAGCAGCCTGGGGACGGCCTCGCACGGGCTACAGCGAATCGTCTGGTCGGGCCGCATGCCGTTTGAGATCAAGCAGATGAGGGCCACCGCGGACGGCTTCGAGTTGGAGTTCACCAAGCCGGTCGATCCCGCGTCGGCCAGCGACCCTGCGTCTTACCGGATGTCCCGTTACACCTATCTTTACCAAGCCGCTTATGGCAGCGACGAAATCGACCAAAGTGAGTTGACGATTCGCTCGGCGACCGTCGCCGCCGATTCCCGCACCGTGCGACTCCGCATCGACAACCTAAAACCGCTCTATGTCCATGAGCTACAAGCCGCCGGTATCCGCGACGCGACCGGGTTTCCATTACTGCACGACGCCGCTTACTACACCCTCAACCAAATCCCCGCACCCGAAAAGGTGCAGGAAAAAGCTTCTGCTTGTCCGCCAACCACCCCTGTGTCACCCGAAAGCCGTTGATTGGCTAGCCGTAATTCATCACAGCAATGCCAAATTGCTGACAGCCCAGGCGTCGCGTCAAGATTGGCTTTCTTGTCGTGCCGTTTGTGGATGGTCATTTTCGTCCATCAGGCCCTGCGGTCCGTGGCTGCCTCGGCTTTCAGCCCCCCAAGCCGACCTGCTAAAGTGTCGCTCGCGTGTTCCCGAGACCCCACTCCGCCCGACCTTCCCACGCAGTCTTCCACATCATGACCGATCGATCGCCGTTGACGGCCGCCGTCTTCACCGCCAACCGCGTCCGTGTCGCGACTCGGTTGCAGCCGCACAGTCTGGCTGTGGTCAACAACAACGACGTGTTGCCGACCAACGCCGATGGGACGTTCATTCTGCACCCCAACGCCGATCTGTTTTACCTGACCGGGATCGAACAGGAGGAATCGCTGGTCGTGCTGTTCCCCGACGCCCATGAAGCGAAGAATCGCGAGATCCTGTTTATCCGCGACGCTTCGCCGCTGCTGGAAACCTGGGAAGGCAAGAAGCTGACCAAGCAGGAAGCGAGCGAAATTTCGGGGATCGCTCGGGTCGAACCGCTGTCAGCGTTTCCCGGCATCTTTCGGTCACTGATGTGCGAAGCCGAAAACGTTTACCTGAACTCGAACGAACACCCGCGGGCGAGCACGGTGTTGGAGGATAGCCGCGAGGCGCGGTTCGTCCGCGATTGCATGCATCGTTACCCGCTGCATCGCTATCACCGCTTGGCGCGGGTCATGCACGAAGTGCGGACGGTCAAATCGGCTGCGGAGATCGCGATGATCCGTCGTGCCTGCGAGCTGACCCGTGACGGTTTCCTCCGTGTCGCCCGTTTCGTCCGTCCCGGCGTCAACGAATGTCAGGTCGAGGCCGAGTTCGCTCATGAGTTCCTCTCAAGTCGTGGCAAGTTCGCCTACTCGCCGATCGTCGCCTCCGGGCTCAACGCCTGTGCGTTGCACTACATCCGTAACGACATGCCATGCAACGATGGCGATCTGCTGTTGCTGGATGTCGGTGCGTCGCTGGGCAACTACAACGCCGATATGACCCGCACGATTCCGGTCAGCGGCCGCTTTACCGGGCGGCAACGCCAGGTTTACGACGCTGTGCTGCGCGCCTATCAGGCCTGCTTCAACGAACTCAAGCCGGGTCTGTTGGCGAAGGATTGGCGAAAATTCGCCCAAGAAACGATCGAAAAGGAATTGGTCGACCTGGGGCTGCTGACGACCGAACAAGTCCAATCGCAAGGGGCCGACAAGGCGGAATTGGCGAAGTACTTCATGCACGGTGTCGGTCATCCGATCGGACTCGATGTCCACGACGTTCAACCGCTCGACGCGCCGCTCGCCGTCGGCTGGGTGATGACCTGCGAACCGGCGATCTATATCCGAGATGAAGGCTTCGGGATCCGGCTGGAGGATACCGTCGTGATCACTGAGACGGGTGCCGAAAGCCTGATGGCCGATATCCCAATGGCGGCCGACGAAATCGAAGAGCTGATGAATGGGGCGGCGTGACGCAATGTCGGTAGCCCGACGGATCCGCGTGATCGACTCTCACACCGGCGGCGAACCGACGCGGGTCGTGGTCGATGTCGACCCCGCCGCGGTCCTCGATGCACTTCCCGCGACCTCGCTACCCAACGCCGCACCGCCCTCCGCCCCACCGCCCACCTCGCCACAACCCACCTCGCCAGTTTCGGATTCGCTGCCAGCGGCCACAGCTGTCGGGTCGTTGGCCGATCGGGTCGTCGAACTGCGGCAACAGGGCGATTGGCTGCGTCAGCTGTGTATCCGCGAACCGCGTGGCAATGACGTTTGGGTCGGCGCTTGGCTCTGCCCGCCCACGGCCGCCGATTGTCGATTCGGGGTGATCTTTTTCAACAACGTCGGCTACCTCGGGATGTGCGGTCACGGGACGATCGGCTTGGTGGTGACGTTGGGACATCTGGGTCGGATTTCGCCCGGGCCGGTGCGCATCGATACACCGGTCGGTCCGGTGACGGCGGTCTGGCACGGCGGTGCCGATGTATCGATCACCAACGTGGCCAGCCGCCGGATCGCTCGCGATGTCAGCATCGATGTCGCCGGGGTCGGGACGGTGGTCGGCGACGTCGCTTGGAGTGGTAACGGCTTTTTCTTGGTCCGGGACCACGCCGAGCGGATCGCCCCGGACAACGTTGCTCGCTTGACCGATGTCGCCCGGCGGATTCGCGTCGCGATCAACCGAGCGGGTTATCCCGAAGTCGATCATGTCGAGTTATTCGGCCCGCCGACGGTCGCCGGTGCGGATTCGAAGAATTTTGTTCTCTGTCCTGGCGGTGCCTTCGACCGCTCGCCCTGCGGGACCGGCACGAGTGCCAAGCTGGCTTGTCTGGCCGCTGACGGGAAATTGGCTGAGGGCGAAATCTGGGTTCAGGAAAGCCTGATCGGCAGCACCTTTGAGGCCCAGTTTCGCTGGCTCGATCGGGACAGCGGCGAGGTCGCTCCGACGATCCGTGGGTCGGCTTTCGTCACCGCCGAGTCGACACTGATCGTCGATCGCGACGATCCGCTGGCGACTGGGATCGGCTGTTGGGAAAGATCAGCGATCATCCCGCCGCAGCAATGAACGGAAAAATCGGTATCGAGTAGCCGCCGCGAGGAACGCCAACCGCTGGTGCCGAGTACAACAGATAGCTGCATTCATCAGGATCGATCTTCCGCCTCGAGCAGGTCTGTCGTCGCCATGTTACGCATCGAGATCGGCTGCGAGATGACGTACGACGTGCGTCAGCAAACCGTGATCCTGTTTCAAATCGCTGCCGCATCGACGCGTCATCAGCAGGTACTGTCACAACGCCTCGATTTTTCGCCGTTATTGAACGTAGAAACATTCCGTCCGGGCGCAGACGGAAATTATCTGCACCGCGTGGTCGTCAACCCTTGCTTCCTGCGGGTTCAGTACAGCGCGTCGATGGCGATGACCCCGGAGGTCGAATCGGTAACCGAGGTCGGTGAGACGATGATGTCGCAAATCCCGCCCGACGTGCTGACTTATTTGAATCCGAGTCGGTATTGCGAAAGCGACTTGCTGGCCCGGTTCGCCTTCGAGGAGTTCGGCAACCTGTATCGCGGTTACAGCCGCGTGCAAGCGATCTGTGATTGGGTCTTCGATCATCTCGACTACGCCCCCGGCAGTACGATCGGGACGACTACGGCGGCCGATGTGTTGCTGCAACGGACCGGCGTCTGCCGCGATTATGCCCATTTGGCGATCACGCTGTGCCGCGGGGTCGGCATCCCGGCTCGGTACGTCGCCGGCTATGCGGTCGATTTGCAGCCGCCCGATTTCCATGGTTTCATGGAAGCGTTTCTGGCCGGACGTTGGTACCTATTTGACCCGACGCGGTTGTCGCGGATCCGAGGCTTGGTCCGTATCGGTGTCGGCCGCGACGCCGCCGACGTTTCCTTCGCGACTCTCAACGGTGATGCCCTGTTGATCGACAAGGCTGTCTGGGCCTATGTGCCCGGGGGCGGACCGTGCGACGGGACCGATCAATCCGGCGGCAACGCCATTTCGACCGCCTGACCGATTCGTTTCACTTCCACCCCTCAAGAGTATCGATCGATGAGCCGCGCTGATGAACTCCGTTGGAATCGTCGTGCCATCCTCAAGGCCGGCGTCGCCGGTCCCGCCGTGGTGGCCGCGACCGGTTCGGGGCATGGGCAGACGCCCGCTACGGTGACACGTGAGGATTCGCGTCCGGTCGCCGCCCGATCGACCGTGATCGCCGACGAAAACGCTCGCCTCGGCGCGACCGATTGGCAATTGACCCGGGTTCGGCTCGATCAGCCTCGCGGATATCGAGCCTCGGACATCGAAGGCTATGCGTCACGGCAGAGCGTCGCCGCTGGGGAATCGATCGAGATCATGGTGTCGACGCGTGAGCCGGTCGACTTCAAGATCGAGGTCTTTCGTACCGGTTACTACGCCGGCCGTGGGGCGCGGTTGATGACGACGCTGGGGCCGTTCCCCGGCCGCCCGCAACCGGTTCCCGAACCGGGCGAAAAGGCATTGCACGAATGCCGCTGGGAACCGGCGGTGTCGCTGACAATTCCCGACGATTGGACCAGCGGCGTCTATCTTTGCCGCTTGACGACCTTGGATGACGCCTCGGGCTTCGGCTATTGGCAAAGTTATGTCGTCTTCATCGTCAAGGACGACCGGCCGGCCGACATCCTGTTTCAATGCTCCGACAACACCTGGCAAGCCTACAACCCGTGGCCCAGCAACCATTCGCTGTACACCCATCCCGACGGCGGCCAAGGACCGTGGGCCGCCGTCAGCTTCGATCGACCTTACGCCAAGTACGCTCAAATCTATGACAACCCACAATCGATCGGCTCGGGCGAATGGCTCTGCTTCGAATTTCCGTTCGCCTATTGGCTCGAGTCGCTCGGCTATGACGTCACCTACTGTTCCAACAGCGACCTACTGACGCCCGATCGCGGTTTGAAATGCCGCACGATGTTGAGCGTCGGGCATGACGAGTACTGGGACATCCGCCAGTATGAGAGCGTCGTCAAAATGCGTGAGGCGGGTGTCAATCTGATGTTCTTCAGCGGCAATTCGGTCTGCTGGGTGACACCGATGACCGCCGGATTCGATGGACGGGAAAACCGGATCATGTTCCGTGGTGGTCCCTACGGCGGCGATTACAAGTACGCCGTTGAGCGGGAAAAGCTGTTCGGCCCGTTCCCGCATCGCGGTCCCGACGAAGGCTACCTGATGGGAGCTCGAAATATCCGTCCGGTCAACGGCGGTGGCGATTGGGTATGTACCAAGCCCGATCATTGGATCTTCGCCGATACCGGGATGAGGTCGGGTGAGTCGATCCCGGGGTTGGTCGGTTGGGAGTTTCATGGCGATCCGCCTCCGATCGACGGATTGGAAATCGTCGCCGGCGGTACGGCGCTGAACAGCGGCGTCAATCCGGCCCCCTGGCAGGCGACGATCTATCCCGGTCCGCAAGACAATTTCGTCTTCAACGCGTCGACGATTTTCTGGTGCCAGGGTTTGTCCAGTCCGCCGGGACACATGCTTCCCTGGTCGCACTGGTCGCGTCCCCACGGGCCCGACCGGCGAGTTCAACAAATCACCCGAAACCTGCTCGACCGTTCGCTCCGAGCCGCGAAAGCCTGATGCGGGGCACCGCCAACGATTCGTCGGCCGGCGGACAGTCAGCGTTCTTTCCCGATCATCGCTCAGTCGGCGGATGTGGTGGTGGCCAACTGACGCAGCGCCGCCGGCAAGGCTTCGCATTCGAGACGAAACACGTCGTCGGCCAACGATTCGGCGGTCGCGTCTTGGCCGACCGGACAAACTCGTTGCAGAATGATCGGTCCGTTGTCGTATACGTTGTCGACAAAGTGGACGGTGCAGCCGCTGTAGCGGACACCGCGGGCGATCGCGGCCCGGTGTACATGCATCCCATGCATCCCGGCACCGCTGAAGGCCGGGATCAATGACGGGTGGATGTTGATCACGCGACCGACGTAATCGTCGGGGATCAGGACATGTTTCAGAAACCCCGCCATCACAACCCAGCCAGCGGCGGCTTCACGGCAAGGCCCGAACATCGCCTCGCGGTAGGCCTCGGGCGAATCGCAGCTCGACCGCAAAACGACTCGCGTATCGATCCCGGCGGCGCGAGCGATTTCCACCCCGGCGACCTTCGCGGAACTGCTGATCACCAGCCGAATGTCGATCGGCAATCCGTGCTGGTCGCGATGTTCGATCAGATTCTTCAGCGTCCGACCGCCGCCGGAAAGGAACACGGCGATCGGCAAGGCGGGCGGTTGGCGAGGCGACATCGGCGACCTGTTGCGGGACGACTGCGGATAAAACCACACATTCTGGCTGACCCGATCAGCGAATGTCCAGGCGGTCGTTGCTCCGCCTACGCGACAGCGGCTGGCAGCGCGCTGCTCCCGGATGGCATTCACGACTCTCACCCGTTTCGATTCGCAGCATCGTCAGCGATTTGAGCAACCCGAACGAATCGAACAATTCGGGACGCAGGCATCCGAGTACCGCCTCGGCGAGTTGGCGATTGGCCTGCGGCAGTGCCGCCGCAGAGCTACAAAACTCGGCCAGCGAGATTTCGATCGTCGCCGAGGTCAGCCGCTGGGATATCGGTGGGGATCCTTGATCGGTCGACTCGGCTGCTTCCTCGCCGTAGTTCCCAGCCCGCCTACGATCGATCGCGTAGCGGGCCGACTCGGGGTGCAGCCTACCGATCGGCCCGAGCAGAAAATCGGTCCAGCGTTC
>SKZY01000041.1 GCA_007127095.1 Planctomycetaceae bacterium | reverse complement strand
TAACCAAGCCCGCGTCACCGATCGGATTCGGAGATTCCTAGCCAAAATGTCGACCACGAAACAAGTGGGAAATATCGACCTTCGATCCGGGCAGCCCGACGCTGCCGAAAGCGGTATCCTAGTCGACGCTTCATCACGCCCGGATACCCAGCCGCCCGAGATCGCCGCATGTCGCCGTTTCGTTTAGCCCTCCACTGGCAGATCCTGATCGGAATGCTCGCCGGCGCCGTAATCGGTGTCTCGCTGAACCTGTTCGCCAGTTCGTCATCGACGCGGCTGACCGCCGACCTACCCGATGGACTTTCCGCGGTCGAGATCGAAGATCGCTCGGGGCGTGCCGAAATCGGTCTGTTTCGTGACGGTGTGCTCGATCGCACCGTCGTCATCGATCCCGCCGATTCGGGCGAACATGTCTATCCGACACTCGACGCGTTGACCGATTCGGAACCGGAGGCGGCGAGGCTCTATCGTCGCCACGGCGGCAGTCTGGCGCTATCGGTTGGCGCGACCGCTCGCAAGCTGGGCAACCTGTTTTTGCGGATGTTGCAGATGGTCGCCGTCCCGCTGATCATCACCTCACTGGTCACCGGCGTGATGGGGCTTAGCGGTAACGCCGTGGGACGAATGTTTACCCGGACGCTGGGTTATTACGTGATCACTAGCATGTTGGCGATCTCGACGGGGTTGCTGATGGTCAACCTGATTCGTCCCGGGCTCGGTGGCGCCGTGGTGTTGGGCGGACAAGTGGGCGAGGTCGCCGAGGAGGCACCGCGACTGAGCGAAATCCTGTTTGCCCAGATCGAAGCGTTGATCCCGGCGAACCCGATCGGCGCGTTGGCGGAGCCGAACTTTTTATCGATCATCGCTTTCACAATCGCCTTCGCGGTGTTCGCGATGCGCGTCGGTGGGACGACGGCGGACCGCATCCACGAGGCGGCGAAGACAGCCTTTTCCGTGATCATGGCGATGACGACTGCGATCATCAGCCTGGCACCGATCGGCGTCTTTTTCTTGATGCTGTACGTCACCGCGACCCAAGGGGCTGCCGTCTTTCGGTCGCTCGGTTGGTACGTGCTGGCGGTCGCCCTGGCGCTCGGCTTCCACGCCGGCGTCACGCTGCCACTGATCCTCCGCTACGTCGCCAAGCGTAGCCCGCACCGATTCGCCAGAGCGATGAGCCCCGCACTGCTGACGGCATTCAGCAGCGCCAGCAGCAACGGGACCTTGCCGTTGACGCTCAGCTGTGTCGAGGAGCGAGCGGGGATCAGCAACCGCACCGGATCGTTTGTGCTGCCGCTCGGGGCGACGATCAACATGGACGGGACCGCGCTGTACGAAGCCGTTGCCGTTCTGTTCATCGCTCAACTCCATTTCGGCTTCAATCTGCCGCTGAGCCAACAGATCGTCGTCGCACTCACTGCGCTGCTGGCGAGCGTCGGCGCCGCAGGAATCCCGCATGCCGGTTTGGTCATGATGGTCATCATTTTGCAAGCGGTAAACCTGCCGGTCGAGCTGCAGGGTATCATCTTGGCAGTCGACCGAGTCTTGGACATGGGCCGCACCGCGGTCAATGTGTGGAGCGATTCGTGCGGCTGTGCCGTGATCGAAACGCTGGAACATCGGGTCACCGAGCGAACGATCGCGGTCGAGTCCTAACGGAAAAAAAGGGGTCAGTAACCTTTTGTGCGAAGCACCCGAAGGGCGGAGGGAAAAAAGGGGTCAGGAACCTTTTGTGCGAAGCACCCGAAGGGCGAGTTCCTCGCAAAAGGTTCCTGCCCCCTTTTTTCCAGTGACCCATTTTCGCTCGATCCGAAAGATCGTCTTCCAACGTTTCACCATCAAGCGGTTTTTGTATGTCACGTTTTGTCCCGTCGCGGCGTTGTTTCCTTCAATCCTCCGTCGTGCTCGCCGCGGCGTGTCGTTTCGCCGGCGGTAGCAGGCAGGTTGCCGGCAGCGACAGTAGCAGCGGCAATGGTCGCGACAACAACCGGCCTTTGATGGCTTACGTCGGAACATTCAGTTCGCCGCTGCGCGACACCTTGCCAACGCAGATCGACCTGCCGCCCGGCAACGGCCGCGGCATTCACCTGTTCAAGATCGATCGCGACACCGCCGCGATGACGCCCGCCGGGATTCACGAGATGGGGACCAGTCCGAGTTGCTTGGTGTTCAACACGGCCGGCGACCGACTCTATTCGGCCAATGAGACCGATCGGGTCGACGGCGGCCCGGAAGGTTCCGTCACGGCGTTCGCGGTCGATCCGACCGATGGCAGCCTGAAACCGCTGAACTCCGTCCGCTCGGGCGGAGCCGGTCCGACCTACGTCAGCCTCGACCCGTCGGGGCGTTTCCTGTTCGTCGCCAACTACTTCGGCGGTTCGGTGGCCGTGTTACCGATCCTCGAAGACGGCCGGCTCGGCGAGCCGAGCGACGTACAAGCGCCCACGGGCGAGATCGGTCCTAGCGTTTCCACCAATGCTCCCGAGGGCAGTTTCGCCTTCAGCGGCCACGATCGGACGCACGCTCACATGATCCAGGCCGATCCGGCAGGCCGCTTCGTGCTGCATGTCGACCTCGGCCTGGACCAGATTTTCATCTGGAAGTTTGACGCACAGCAGCGACGCTTGATCGCTAATGACCCGCCTGCGGTGTCGCTTCCGCCGGGTGACGGGCCGCGGCATTTCCACTTCCATCCCAACGGTCGCTGGCTCTATTCGATTCAAGAGGAAGGATCGACGATCGTTCTGTTCGACTACGACGCCGAAGCCGGCGGTATGAAGCCGCGACAAACGATCTCGTCGCTGCCACCGGGATACGCCGGCAGTAACTTTTGCTCGGGAATCCTCGTTTCACCGGACGGTCGCTTCGTATATGCGGGTAACCGACTGCACGACAGCATCGGTATCTTCGCCGTCGGCGGCGAGGGCGAACTGACTTTTGTCGGCTACGAGTGGACTCGAGGGAATTACCCGCGGAGCTTCAACTTCGACCCTACGGGACGGTTTTTGTTTTGCTGCAACCAGCGAGCCGACAATGTGACCGCCTTTCGGGTCGATACTCAATCGGGATCGCTTCGCTTCACCGGCCAATACACCCCCGTCGGGAATCCGTCGATCATCGTCTTCCGCGACCTTGCTAGAGCCGTTCGCTAGCGAGCCTCCTCGTCCGCAGTTCGGAAACCTGTGTACTTCACTGAAAACCCGGTCCTACAGCGAGAATTGCTGGTCAATCTCCGCACCGGTCGCTCGTTCCTGCTGCTCGCCGGCTATCAAATCCTGCTCGCCGCGGTGGTGCTGGTAGCTTGGCCGGAGGACGATCGTCTCGACCTGACGACCAGCCCACCATCGGCCCGCCGATTGGTCAACCTGTTCTTTCTCGGCCAATACGTGATCGCCTCATTGATGGCGCCTAGTTTCGCCGCCGGAGCGATCACCGGCGAGAAAGAACGGATGACGTTCGAAATGTTGCTGGCCAGCCCGTTGCGGCCGGCGGCGATCATCATCGGCAAAATGGTCGCCTCGTTGACCCACCTGGTGATGCTGATCATCGCCTCACTGCCGATCATCGTGCTCTGTTTGCCATTGGGTGGCGTCAGTCTGTTCGAAGTCCTCGCCGCCTATATCGGGTTGATGGTTTCGGTCGTTCTGTTCGGGGCGATCGGGATCGCCTGCAGCAGCTACTTTTCGAGGACCAGTTCGTCACTGGTCGTCAGCTATCTGATCATCCTGCCGCTGGTGATGCTGGCGGTGCTGTTTTGGCGAAGTTTGGAGGGGAGCGGCGAGCTGCGACTCAAGTTGATGTTGATCGTGGTCCCCGCCTACGCGATCACCGCCGTGCTGTTGCTGTGCGGCAACGCCGCCGGACGCCTGCTTTATCCGCCCGACATCGGCAGCGAAGGGAAAGAGGTACTCGATCCCGAACAGGAGAATCGTCGCGCGGTCGGGTTGATCATCCAACGTGACCAGTTTCCCGACCGCCTGTTCGCCCCGCCGAAAAAACAGACGTTGATGGCCGACGGCGCCAATCCGGTTTACGACAAAGAGATTCATAATGAGATCTTTAGTCAGGGGACGTTGATGCTCCGCCTGGTGATCCAGATCAGCATGGTCGTGGCAATCCCCTTAATGGCCTGGCTGCTGTTTTACGACGAAACCAAGTGCGGCTGGTTCGTGACCTACGTGATCGTCTTTAACCTGCTAGTCGGGCCGGTATTCTTGGCCGGCAGCATCAGCGGTGAACGCGAACGACAGACTTTGGACCTGTTGCTGACCAGCACCGTGACGCCTTGGCAAATCATGTGGGGCAAGCTGTTGGTCGGTTTTCGCGTCTCGTTCGTCTTGACCTGTTTTCTGCTCTGGCCACTGCTGTTGGCCGCGGCACTGGCCGATAGCTACTGGTCGAACTGGGGCTCGGTGCTGTTGATGTTCGCGATCGTATTGGCCGTTTGCATCACCACCAGCGTGATCGCGATGTTCTGTTCGGCGTTGACCCGCAAAACTTCGGTATCGCTGCTCGCGACCTACAGCTTGATCCTGTTACTGTTCGCCCTGCCGGTTACGGTTGTCGCGGTCCTGAGGATCCTTGGTTGGGATGTCACCGCAGCGATCTGGCTGGGAATCACCAGCCCATTCGCGGCGGTCTTCGCGCTACCGCTGGACGCCAACATGACCCGCTCCGGGTTGGCCCCGGCTAACATCGGCGATTTGCGTCTGGTCGCAGCCTACTTCACCGCGACGGCCGTACTCGTTTCGGCGATGCTGTTGGCGACCTGGGTGCGACTCCGCTCACGCGGTCTCGGCGATGTCGAGATCTGAACACTGGCAACGACCGGGGACTTCAATCTTCAATCTGAGATTTGAGATCTCAAATTCGAGGTCTGCCAACAACGGCTAGCGATCACATGCCGGCATCCAGATCTCGCCGGTTCCGCCGTTGCTGAGATCGCCGAGTGAACGAACGATCGGCTTGAGCAACAGCGCGGCGATCGCT
Organism: Planctomycetaceae bacterium; assembly: GCA_007127095.1. Lineage (GTDB taxonomy): Bacteria > Planctomycetota > Planctomycetia > Pirellulales > Pirellulaceae > UBA6163. Next base: position 3,311 of record SKZY01000041.1, on the reverse strand, counting down.
GCCGCGTCGGCCCGCAGGTCGTCGGCGATCAACCGGGCGATGCCCAACCGACACGACTCCGGCCGCGTGAACCGAACCGTCGAAAGTTCCATCGGCTGGGAGAGGATCACGGTCCCCCGCCGCATCGCCGGGGCGACGTTGCCGGCCACCCGGCCGCCGATCGCGATCGTGCCGGCGACCTGGTCACAACCGACCTGAATACCGCAATCACCAAGGATCACGATCGTCCCGCGACGCATTCGATACCCGGCACAATTACCGGCGTCGCCGGCTACGACGATCCGACCGCCGCTCATCCCGCTCCGCCGCCCCGGCAACGGGCGACCGATGTCATCTCCGGCATTACCGCCAATGTTGAGCCTGCCGCCGCACATCTGTTCACCAGCTCCCGCCTCGGCATCTCCAACGACGGTGATCGAACCGCCACTCATCGATCGGCCGACCGACCGGCCGACATGCCCTTCGATCACCAATTCTCCACCGGCCCAGCGATAACCCAAGCCATGAAAACGGCCGAAGTCACCAACCAATGTCACCCGGTCATCTCCGACAAACTCCGCCGCGAAGCAATCGCCGATCGTGATCGGGTGTCGGCAACCCAGCAGCGGTAGTGGTTGGTGCAATATCTGCTCGACGCTCAAACCATTGATCGCAGCACCCAGGAACCGCGCGTCGACGTCACCCGGTGGCGGTTGACGTAATTGGAGTTGCCAACCGATCACGCCAGTACCTCGGCGAGATGGAAGTGATGGCGGCCGAGTTTGCCACCGTAATTGCCGGCGGTAACGCCGACCAACCCGTCCGGACCGACCTGCCGACAGGCGGCCGTGATCCCGACCCGCATCGCCTCAGCGATCCGCGCCGGTGTCAAACCGTCGATCACGATTTCTAACACCGCCGCGACGTCGTCCCCGATCGGCTGTTCGACTAAACCGCGGAGTGTCGGACAATAAGCCTCATTGGTCGAGGCGAACAAGTTGGAGTACTTCGATCCGACCTTACTGCCGCTGCGGGTCGCTCCACCGGGAAACGGGGTGATCACACCAGCGAGCGGGGCGATCGCCTGACTGGCGATCCGGCAGGCGTCCGAAACGGCGTCGAGCGAACGGCCGAGCAACAAAAAATTGCCACCGCCGACAGCATCGACACGACCGGTATCCGCTTCACATAAGAACTCGCCGTCCATCACCGGGATCCGCCAAAAACGGCTGTCACCGACGACCTTGCTGATCTGAAATCCGTCGCCAAAGTACCGCAATTGCTTTCCGAGCGGGATCCGTTTCTCGCCGCCGATACCAGCGAACAACGCTGTCGTCGGGCAGGTCAAGACACACTGTCCGGCTCGCCGTGGGATCTGTTTTTCGAGTTCTTTTCCCGATACGGCAAAGGCCAATATCGCCAAGCCAGGCCGACCGTCCGGCGTTTCTTCAGGTGTCAGCTCGCGCTCGACCGCAATCTCGATCCCACAGGCGATCACACTGGTGCCAAACCCGACCAAAGCCGCGGCGGCGTCGCGAGCCCAAGCCGACGAGTGGGCGGTCAATACCAACCGCGTCGCCTTCATATCAAAGGCTTCGGCAAAGGTACTTTCGATCGGCACTCCGGACAGCCGAAGCGAAGGTTGCGGTTGTGTTGACGATGACATCGCTAGCCCTTGGCACGACAGGGATGGATGACCGGCTGCGTACCGATCGCGGTCGCTAATTCGTCGTCACCGATCTGCAGGTTCGCGAACGAAAACGAAGCGACATCGGCGTGCATTGCGGCGAATCGGGAAACCGACCCGCGGTCGAAGTCGGGTCGAATCGTGTGCGTGAGTTTCTCTACCGTCGGTCGCCCCAGCGTCTCGTCGGAATCCAGCCGATCGGACTCAGCAGCGAAGTCGACCACCTGGCCTCGACGGATTACCCACCGGGGCGCGGCGAACATCTGCTCCAGGTTGTCACTGCGGCGGTAGACGACGACATCGGCGATCGAGCCGACCGCCAATGTCCCCTGGTCGGCCAAGCCGAGGATCCGTGCCGGTGCCGAACGGGTCATGACAGCGATTTCGTCCAGCGAGTATTCGCGATCGATCCCGCCTAGGCTACTCGCCGCGGCCGCAGCGGGCTCGATTTCCGCCAATGCCGTCTCGCGAAACGAACGATCCATCAACAACCGGATCAGATGGGGATACGAAGTGAACGGGCCACCATTGGGGTGATCGGTGGTCAAAAAGACGCGGCTCGGGTCATCGATCATCAAAAACAATTCCAATCCGATCGCCCATTGCAGCGAATGGACGAACTGGCGATTGCGGTAACGAAACGGAACCGCCCCACAACCGGCCTCACATTCGATATCGACCAACGCCGACTTTCGCGGCCGGGCGAAGCGGAAATTCGCATGTTGGTGCATCGTGTCACCGCTGATCGTAATCGTTTGACCGAACATCACTTGGCCGACGTCGATCGTCACGTTGGGATGTTTTCGCAGTGCGTCGGCCAACTCGGCGGCGGCCGACGCGAATCCTGGCTTGCCAGCGGCACCATAACTGTGAAATTGGGCATGCGTTATATGGATCGGCAAACCGTCCGCGGCTGCGATCGTCGCTAAGGTGCTGCGGATGTTGCCCGCGACCCCCAGGTTGCTGCAATGGACGTGCAAAGGATGGGGCACGCCGAGTTCGTAAACGGCTCGTGCCAAGTGCCGGATGATCTGGCCGGGAGTGACACCGTACTCGGGGTGCGGCGTGTCGACATCCAATTCACGGATATTGAACTTAAACGCGTCGATACCTCCCGCGTTGACGACCTTGACACCGATCGCCTGAGTGGCGGTGATCATGAAACCGACATAATCATTGATCAACGGTTGTGGGACCCCGTCTGCAATCAGACGCAACAACACACGATCGTTGCCGAGTAACACATAAGCGGCGGTGTCGAGGTTGGGTGTATCGGCCATCTCGGCGTGGGCCTGGCGGGCGTTGCAGGCCAACATCGCCGGTTCTACCGCTACCGAGTATCCCATCCTCAAGTAGGCGTTACCGGCGGCAGTGGTCGAGGGCAGGAACGGACTCGGCATCGACTCGGGCATCAGCATCCGCGCCAATGTGACTTTGCCGCCGCCGATGTGGGTATGCAGATCGATCCCACCCGCCATCACGACACAATCACGGCAATCGATCGTCCGTTCCGCCGTCGCCTCCCAACGAGCCCGCTGGGCGCCATCGCGCGGTGCGACGATGCGGCCATCGCCGACGTACAGGTCACCGACATTTGAGTCGCCGATCTGGCCACCACCGAAGCCCGATGCCGAGCCCGGTGTCG
>SKZY01000333.1 GCA_007127095.1 Planctomycetaceae bacterium | reverse complement strand
GCCGTGCTCCCGGGCGTATATCCGCTGACCGGCTTCACGTCGCCCTGCTTCGTTGATGCCGTCACGGCAGCCGGCTCCGAAGCTTCGCTGTCCGAAGCCACTTGATTCACGGCATCGCTATCCTTGGTCGCCTTTTCAGCCGCCGAATCGGCAGCCGAATTACCGGCGACCAGCCCGGGCATAACGAAACCGCCGGGGGCGGCTGTGTCGGACGTGGCTGCATCGGATTCGGGCAGCGACAGCGACCCGCTGGGGGTGCCGGCCGGCATCGCGAACCCAGCGGCCAAGGAGGGCGGAGTCGCCGCTCCCGTCGTGCTACTACCCGCCGAGCTTGATCCCGGCAACGAAGCTGATCCCGACGAAGTCGCTCCCGGCAACGGGTAACCGACGGCGGAGTATTTCGATTCCGGTGTCTTGCCGCTCGTCGAGGCAACCGATTCACTGCCGGCCGATGTCGTTGGCGACGTTGGCGACGTTGGCGATGCCGACGCGGTCAGCGGCGATGGCGAGGTGGCCGCGGGCGAAGCCGAGGCAGTCATCGACGAAGCGGCTGAGGTCGTGGGCGATGACGACGCCGGCGGGGTCGCCGCATAGGTCGGCAAGGACGCGGCGGTACGACTACCACCGGGGCTGGGGCTGGCGGTTCCGTTAGCGGCAGGTGCAAAGCCGTTGGCCTGCGCCGCGGCGGGATTGGTCGCGGCTCTGCCGGCGAGCTGTGAAGCCTGCGCGGCCGAAGTTTGGGGAGCGGCGCCGGATGGCGAAGCGGCGATCGATTCGATCCCCTTCGGAGTCGCGGAAGCCGACGGTGAGATCGGGTAGGTCGCCGACGGGCCGACACCGGCAAGTGCGTCGGGAGACGGTTCTCGCTTCCATCCCAAACTGCCCCAGGACGGTTTGGTCCAGGTCGGTGATGATGACCGGCAACCACCCCCGACCATCGCCGCCGAGAGGCAAACCGTGGCCAAGGTCAGGCGGCGACCGCGGCGTGAAATCACCCAGCTATTGTTCATGCTTTGCATCCGTGCATTCCTCGGTAGTGCTGCGGACGATCCTGAGCCCGCCGGTTGATCGTTCAAGGTCCTGGTCACGAGCGGCACCTTGCCCGGGGTAATCGGCCGTAACGCCTCCAGCGTTACGATCAAACCCATCAGTCGTCGTTTCGGCGGACCTGGACCGGCCAATCCAGAAAATCGACAAATTCCGATCCCGGTAGCCCGCGTTTCGACTGGTTAATGCTTCGATTCCGCCGGCGTCAATCCCAAAGCCGCCCTCGAATCGCGACAAAATGAGTGACTGACACCCGGTCCATCCCGCCGAGATTTCCTCTCTTTACCCCAACTCGATGCCGCGACTAGGATGGCCGGCCGAACGGTCTCCAAGACCTCAACAGACCGCGTTTAGGATGGATCCATGGGCGCCGCACCGCTGCTTATCATGCTTGCCGCCGTAGGAGTCGATTACGGGTGGCAGCCCGACGGGACGACTTCTTCACGAGGCGATCAGCTCGAATACATCGTCCAGATCTCGCCCGATCAACTGCGAGAAATCGAGAGCGTCGGCGAAATCACCAGCACGATCGACCCCGAAATCCAAGGTCGCGTCTCGCGGATCGTCGTCCGTGTCGGTACCGATCCCTTGCCACAAGATGCCGGCCGTAGCCTCGATAGCGACGACTTGGCACTGGTGCCGTTGCCCGAGATCCCGATGACGCCCGAAATCTCCGGTAACCGACCGCACGGCGGCCACACCTCCGGCAGCGAAAGCTTGATGAAACCCGATCCTCAAGCGAGTGGTTTTTCGCTCCCCTCGAATCTCGGCGGATTCTCCTCCGACGCGGCGTCCAGCCCCGGTACGGCGACCGTCGGCACCCATCCCGAAGTTTCGACCGACCCCGCAACCGGTATCCGCGATGATCGCTGGGCCGATATCCGCGGCCAGGCGACGGTTCAAGCCAGCAGCAACCAAAGTGATCGTGGCCAGGTCGGTGGTGGCCAGGTCGGTCGAACAGCCAGCGGACCTTCGACCGATCCGGTCGACTCTGCGGCGACGAATCAACCCACTCGAAGCAGCCAGCCCGACACCACGAATCGGGCCGGCGGGGCGAATCAGGCCGATACTCGAGATACTGCCGAGACCCCGCGGAGTGCCAACACGGGGAATGCCGCGGAGCCGCGACGGCCCACCGACCCCCGCGATCCCAATTGGAGCGGCTACGGGACGACATCCAATTTCGGCAGTTTGCCGTCGGGATTGCGACCGCCGACGGCCAGCGGTCAAAGTCAAACTTTCGCGGCCGACGAACCGCGATCCGATCGCCCTGGCGCGATGGAAAACTTCGCCACGACCAACGCCGACCGCGCGGCAGCAACCGCTGATCCGAATCGTGCCGCCGACGGTGGGGCTGCGCCGACTCGCGACGCAGCCGGCAATCTGCTCGACCGCCTCGGGCGGCCGGTCGACCAACTGGGGCGACTGATCGACCCCGATTCCGGCAACTTGGTCGACAATCGCGGCAATTGGATCGATGAAGACGGTCGCCAGATCGATCGGTTCGGCCGTCCGCTGCCGGGTCAAACCGGCCACGGCACGCCCGCCAACGCGTCGTTGCAACCACCGCTGGCCGGCCAGAACGCTGGAGCAACGATCGACAACCGAAATTGGCAGACCGCGGCAGGCCAAGGGGCAACCGCCCAACCCGATTACGACCGCGGGCGATTCGGCCAGCAGACAAACCGATCAAACGGCGGCTATCAGCCAGCCGATTACCCAACGACAAATTATCCGGCGACCGGCTACCCGGCCGCCGGACGCCCGGCGACCAACGACACAGTGAACTACGATTCGCTCCGATACGACTCGCCGGCCTACGATAGTGCCCGCGAACCACGGCGAACGGCCCAGCAAGCGGCCCCAAGGCGACTGGCACGCGACGAATGGTGGGACGAAGAAGAAGCCTACGCCAGTGCCAGCGACCGGCAGTTGAGCGATCAGCCGCGCCGCAGGCCCGACGACCGGCTGGCGGCGAAAACCCCGACTACCGAACCGCTCGCCGCGGAAGCCCCCGTGTCGGAGAAGCCACGGACTCGCAGCGTCGCGGCTCAACCATTCTTCAATTTTATCCTGTTGATCTCGCTGGTCGGCAATGCGTATCTGATCTTCGAGACCGGGAACCTGCGGCGAAAATTTCGCAACATGATCGCCAACGTGCGGGCGAACAAGGTTTCGGCCCAGCCGACCGGTTGATTCGATATCGAAAACCACCGTCCCTGCGGGTCACCGATGACCGGACCCCAACGATGACCGGGCCCCAACGATGACCGAACCCCAAAAGATGACCGAAGCAAGGGGCAATCTGAATTGACTTCGCCAGGCAGCATTGCAAATCCCCGGGCGACAGTTCGGTTCGTCTTTGGAACGATCGGCCGCAACGTCATTCGACTTGGCGTCGGTTGCGGTTTCCTGGTCGTCGGCCCGCCGGCACCGGGATACGCGTCCGATCCGCTTGTGGCGACCGCCACCGCCGAAGAAGCGACGCGCGATGCACCGCCTCCGCTAGCCACGGTCGCCGACCGGCTACTCGAAGCCGCGGCTGCGCCCAAATCCGAACCGGTCGCCCCCGAGTTCGGCCGGCAGTTGCTCGAGACCGCCCGCCTTGCGGCGCGACAAGGCGAGCTCGAAATCTCCTTGCGACTCTCGATCGCCGCCGCAGAACATTACGTCTCGGCACCCGATCCGGCTGCTGCCGAGACGATCCGCGGTCGGACCGCTGCCCGGCTCGGGATCAGCTCGGCGGCTTGGCAACTGGGACGACACGAACAGGTAATCGCCGCTGCCGACGCGTTGCTGCAGGACTCGTCCGGCGGCTTGGATACGGCGCGGCGACTGGCGGTCTGGCAACTGCTGATCAAGTCGCTCGGCCACGACGGCGACCTGGCTCGCTCTTTGGCCGAAACCCGTCGGCTGAACAACGCGTATGCGGGACAAGCGGAACGCTTTGTCGGTGACCAGACGCTGGCGCTCGGGGCGGCCGGGCTGCGTGCCCGTCAGCCGACTGTCGCGTTGGACGCCTACCGGACCTATCTCGACTTGACACCGTCAGGCCCCCGGGTGGCTGACGCCGAACTCGGTGCCGCCTGGGCAGCGGCCAACGGAGCGGTCCCGCCTCGCCAGGCCGAACAACAACTCGCCGATTTCCTAAAACGCTATCCCGATCACCACGACGCGCCCTATGTGATCGCCGCCCGAGCGAAATTGCTCGACAGCCTCGGCGACGCCGAGCGAGCGACCGAAGCTCGGATCCGACTGGCCAGCGAATACGGCAATAGCACGGCCGTCGAATCGGTGCTGGACGATTGGATTCTCGGGGCGACCGAGGCGACTCTGCCCGAGCCGATCGGTAAGGCTTGGCTGAATCGGTTGGCGGCGATCACCGCCAACCGGCGGCAGCCGTCCGAGGCGACGGCATCCCCAATTCCTTTGGCGGTCTGGCGTGGGTTGTTCGTGACCGCTTTGTCCAGCGGTCACGACGACCTCTGGCAGGCGACCCGCGACGCATTGCTGGTGGTCGATCGCGACGGTGATTTGACGATCACGATCCTCGACGCGTTAAGCGGCGAGGGCGATGAGGCCACCGTCAGCGGTGACGATGCTGCTGATGGCACCCAACACTCCCATGTCGCACAACACCTGGCGATCGAGCTGCTCGGTTTGATCGTTGACCACGAGGGCGGATCAGCGCCCAGCTCCGACCCAGCGTCACCCGGCACTGGTCTTCCACCCGCCTGCGAATCGGCTTGTCGCTGGGCCGGCTTGACGAATCGTTGGACGCTGCTGACCTTGGTCGCTGACCAGGTCGCCCCGCCCGAGCTAGAAGTATCCGAGTTAACACCGCTCCGCGGGGTGACGATCGACCGGTTGCTAGCCGAATCGTTGATGCAAACTCGTCGTGGTCAGGAGGCGACGGCTTGGTGGGCCGCGATCCTCGACGTCTGGGACTGCGACGATTTCCCGACCCGATTGCGAGGTGCGGAAACCGCCGTGGCGCACGCCGAGATCGATGTCGCACGGCGCCGTCTGGCCGCTGCCCACGAAGTCGCCGAAGACGAGTTTTCGCTCTCACTGGTCCAGATGCTGGAAGCCGAATTGGCGATCCGAGCGGCCCGTTTGGACGAAGCCCGTGATCGCTTATCGGCTGTCGTCCGCGGCACCGAGACGGCTGCCGAGTTACGGCCGCGGGCTCAGTGGATGATCGGTGAAACCTACTTTTTGCAAGAGCGTTATGCCGACGCTATCGACGCTTACCGCCGCGTCGACAACCTCGATGCCGATGGCGACTGGGCCGCCGCGGCGCTGCTGCAAGCCGGCAAGTCGTTTGAACGGCTCAACCGCCCCCGCGACGCGGCGACCTGCTATTCGGCGCTGCTGTCGCGATTCGCCCACTTGCCACACGCCGACCCGGCGCGGGCCAGGTTGGCCCAGCTCCGCGGCGACGATACGCTCCGGCGGTAGGCGTCCCCGTGACGACGCGCACGCCCCAATCACCGGTTCGCTGAACGCCCAGCATCCACCCTCCCCCGTCATCGTCCGCCGCGATACGATGCGGGATTACGTTTTTCTTAAGAGGTTGGCATGGCCAAGGGGTTATTCACCCAAGGGATCTGTTTGCTGCTGGAGCGGCCGCTCGATTCCGCACAGATCGAATCGGTACTGAACGGCTTTGAGATCGTCGGTCGTCACGAGGCGACCGACGTGGAAGATCCCACCTGCACGTTGGTTCTGAAGTTCCGGCCCGAAGTCGCCGGCCATGTACTCGTGTCGGTATCGACCCGCCCGTGGCCGGACGATATGGGCGACCCGGAAGAGTCGGCCGAATTGTTCGTCGCCTGGTCGCTAGGCCAATACGGCCCACTGGCTTTTCCCGGCTGCTTGGCCCGCGCCCGCGAACAGTCACACGGGTGGCCCGGTGGGCATGACGCCCCGCCACGGCATACCGCTCACGTCCGGGTGCTGACCAGTTACGTCATCGGACGCGACGAAGACGACGAATCGGATAGTGGCGACGACGACGAAGAGACGCGACTGCTGCCGGACGATTACGATTCGATCGCCGAATTGCAGTTTTTGATGCGAGTGATCTCGCCGCTGATGGAATTGCCCGGCGTGATCTGTTACTTCAATCCCGGCGGCGAAGTCCTCCGCGATGCCACCACGCTCCGCCAAGGACTGAACCACGCCTGGCTGAACGACATCCCGCCGCTGGATGTCTGGACCAACGTCCGCTTCTATCAGGCCGGCGACGGCTGGTCATTGATGGACGTCGTCGGCAACGGCCAGTTCGATCTGCCCGATATGGAGGCCGTCTTCCGGACCGATGCCTATACCCTCGGCGACGTCGAGGAGTTCCTCCGCAAGGCATCGATGTTTTCGCTCCGCGAAGATACCGATTTCGTCGACGGCGACACCGCGGAAGGCCCCGGCAAGGTGAATTGGGAAGCGCTCGAGTGCGACGACGCGCTGGCCGACCCGCCGCGGCCGACCGTTCGCTGGATTCCGCAAGACGGTCACGAGCCGCCCGAGGAATTGCTCGATACCGGTGAAGACGACGAACCCGATGAGGATGACGACGAGGCCGTCGACGATTCACTCGGTCCGATCACCGACCAGGAAATCGCTCGGCTGATCAGCGACGCTTTCCCCGATCCGCCGGAACCGTCCGACCAACCGCTGGACGATGACCCCGACGCGGAGAAGCCGGCCCGCGACCCCGACGAGTCGCCCTGAGCCGTCTTCCAGTCGCCAAGCATCGCTCGCCGGCGATCACTACCAGGGCGCTCGGACGTAATAGACGCCGAACTGGTCGGTATGGCTCGGCCAATGCGGCGCCGCCCGGAACGAACCAGGCGGCAAGGCACCGGGTTGGCTCGCGCTGCGACCGTACTGGTGCGTCAGCGGATAGGTCAAGTTCTGACTGACACCCCACGAATAGGTCTGTCGCATGTGGGTGTTCGGCGGCACGACCAAGGCGGTCGGCTGACCATACGGCAGGTAGTAATACCCTCCGTGCCAAGCCCGCTGGTCGGCGTGCCTGGCCGACCAAGCGTTGAACGGATTACCCGCCGAAACCTGGTTGGCGACCAGGCAGCCGCTACCAAGCAGCATCGCGACGGCGATTTTCTGGATTCGATTCATGCTCGGAACGTGCCTCAAGCGAGTTCGGATGAAAGGGTTTTCAACAGCAGTCGGATCAGCGGGGAAGCCGCAGATAATTCCAATATAGGTTGCTGACCGTGGTGCGGACCGGCGGAGCGTAATAATGGACCTTCGTATGGTTCATGCCACGGCCGCCGTCGTAGTAATTGTGGTACCGGTTCTTGTGCCAGTACATCATCTCTTCGGGCTGAAACGGCTGGTAAGTCATGAACGTGTGCCCGACGTTCGGCGGCGTCGGAACCGGCGAAATGTACATCTGGGCGTTGGTCGCGTTCGCGCTGCCCTGGGTGTAATGGTTGTAGAACAGATCGGGATAACCATAGGTCCGCGGAATCCCACCAGCCATCGCTCCGCTTTCGATGTCGCCGACGAAGCCCTCACTGCCGCCGACGGTGACGTCACTGATGACCTGGCTGTCGACGATCACCTCGCCCCCCGCGGTCGCCCCGCGATGACCGCCGAGCAAGCGACCGCCAAACGGGCCACCGGCTTGAGTAACAGAGCTACCGATCGAAGCGACGATGACGGCAGCGACAAAAAATCGTGTGGTTGGCATTTCGTCGGTTCCTCCAAGAAACCGTCAGCGTTGCGTTCGGTCGATGTGCGAAAATAGCTTCCGCCCCAACGTTCGAATCGGCCCCTCAGCCCCCTGCCCCGCAGTCAACCTACGTGACCCTGTCCTTCCAGGCAAAACCGTCATCGGCGTCACCACCGTCAGTCCCACCAGGAATGTCGCACAGCGCCATCAATTCGAAACACCGTGCAGTCAAACAGACTACACCCCGACGTTCCATCGATCACGAACGGCTGCCGCCATAAAATCCGTAAATCGTTTACCCGGAGACACTTAATGGACAAACACGAACGATCACCAAGGCCTTGGCACCAAAAGTGCAATTTAAAGGTTTCGTCGCGGCAGCCTGAAATCGGGTTTGAGCCGCGAGAAACATTCAAACCGTCGATGCCTTGGAGCAGAAGAAGATGTTAAAGAAATTATTGTTGGCCGGAGCGGTCATGATCAGCGGAGCGGCATTCAGCGGTGGACAGGCTGAGGCTCACGGGCCGTACGGGCCGTCGATCCGACATGGGGCAGCGTT
>SKZY01000344.1 GCA_007127095.1 Planctomycetaceae bacterium | reverse complement strand
CATGCTCTTCGGCTACGGCAACTGCCGTTGACGTGATGACCCCACTCTCAGATTCGGGACAAAAAATTGTCAACGCACCGGCCCTGTTTTAACACGTCAATGCCGAATTTTTGACAGCCCAGCATGACGCTCCTTTGGGCACGACCAGATCGCTGGGGCGTTTACTCGCAACGATGCATGAAGGGGGCTTGGTTGTGCGATGGATTGCGGCGAGCGCCTCGGGATCGGGATAGACTCGACGGTGGTCATCCCGAAGCGGTCGCAGCGCAACTTTTTCCCCTCGCATTGCTAAGCCGAGTTCGAAACGGTCAGCCGTCGGACGCACCGCCAAGCTGCTCTTCGATCGCCGCCAAGACCTGATCGACATGCCCGTCGACTCGGACCCGCTTCCAGACTTTCACGATCGTCCCCGAGGCATCGACCAGAAATGTCGATCGCTGGATCCCCATCGACTTCTTGCCGTACATGTTTTTCTCTCGCCAAGCCCCGAGCCGCTCAGCGAATTGGTGATCCTGGTCGACCAGCAACGGGAAATTGAGCGAATACTTATCGCGAAACTTGGCGTGGCTCTCGGCCGTATCGCAACTGATGCCGACTACCGCGACTCCCATTTCCTGCAACCGTGAAGCGGAATCACGGAACGCACAGGCCTGCTTGGTACACCCCGGCGTGTCATCTTTGGGATAGAAATAAAGGACCAGCGGTCGACCGGACCAGCGGGTCGATTCGACTTGGTTGCCCGCGTCGTCGCGGAGCGAGAACTTCGGTAGTTGGTCGCCTGCTTCGAGCCATTCAGACATGCTGCTTATCACCTGTTGGAGGTTGGGGAAGGCCGGCCGGTCAAGAATCATCGACCGTTCGGCTGTGTGGGAGTGACACCGACGCTGAAAACAGTAGACTAAACCGACCTATGAATAATCCCAATCCGACAAGTGAGTCCGGTTCGCCGGTTCAACCTGACGCTACCGTCAAATCGCCACGGTCACCCGCGGTCACCGATCGTAGTCGTCAATTGGCGGCGGCAGCGGCCCGCACCGCGATCGCCAATAACGGCAGCGACGTTCTGGTGCTCGATGTTTGTGACCAAACGGCGCTGTTTGATTATTTCGTCATCGCGACCGGTACCAGCCGCAGGCAATTGCACGCGATTAGCGAAGAAATCGATGACGTCCTGCAAAAGGATCTCGGCGACACCCGGATGGGGATCGAAGGCTACGAGGAGAGTCGCTGGATCGTACTCGACTACGGCAGCGTCGTGATTCACCTCTTCGATGAAGAAGCCCGCGCGTACTACGATCTCGAATCGTTGTGGGCCGATGCGAAACCGGTCGCCCTCACCGATCTCGGACTCACAGCAGCCGAGATTTCACCCCGAAGCAATCGCACCTAGATGATTCTCGATCGATTGAGGCAGCGTTTTCAAGCCGCCTTGTCACTGGTCGCCGGGCAACTTTCGCAAGCCGAGACAGCCTTTACGAAGGCAGATGCGGAATCGTATGCCTCGATGGTGCGGCCGACATCCGACCCCCAATTCGGTGACTATCAGGCCAATTGTGCGATGCCGCTTGCGAAGCGGTTCGGCAAGCCGCCGCGGGAGGTCGCTGCGGCTTTGGTAACGGCATTGGATGTCGACGAATTCTGTCATCCCCCTGAAGTCGCCGGCCCCGGCTTTATCAACCTTCGGTTGCGTGACCCGTTCATCGCGGAGTCGGCACTCAGGATGCTCGGCGATCAACGCTTGGGGGTTGGTCCGGCCTCCCCTGTGCTGCGGATTTTGATCGACTTTTCATCGCCCAATGTGGCCAAGCCGATGCACGTCGGGCATATCCGTAGTACGGTCATCGGTGATGCGCTCGCCCGGACCTTTCGCTTCATGGGTCATGAAGTGATCACCGACAATCACCTCGGTGATTGGGGTACCCAATTCGGGATGGTGATTTATGGGTTCAAGCATTTCGGCGACGAGGAATCACTGCAAACCGACCCGGTCACCGAATTGTCACGGCTCTATCGCTTGGTCAATCGTGTGATCGGATACCACAACGCGGTGGCCGAACTGCCGGCCGCCCGCCAGGCTGCGGCGGAGGCCTCCGCGGCGACCGAGTCGGCAAGGCAAGCCGTCGCCAGCGGGGAACCCGCTGCGGCCAAGAAAAACCAAAAAGCACTCACCGCGGCGGTTCGCAAAGAATCCGCCACGACGGCCCGAGTCGCCGAAATCGAAGCTTCGCTGGCAGTGGCCAGGGCCGATACCGAATTCATCGCCTTGGCCTCCGCGCACCGCGAAATCGCGACATCCGTACTCACCGAAACGGCTAAGCTGCATCGCGGCGACAGCGAAAACCTCGCCCTTTGGCAGCGTTTTCTGCCACATTGCCGCGATGAAATCGATCGAGTCTATCGTCGGCTCGATGTCGACTTCGATCACACGCTCGGTGAGAGTTTCTATCATGACATGCTGGCCGGTGTCGTGACGCGACTACGTCAGGCCGGGCTGGCTAGCGACAGTGAAGGAGCGGTTTGCGTCTTCCTTGACGGCTTTGACGCGCCGATGATCGTTCAGAAAAAAGACGGCGCCTACCTTTACGCCACAACCGACCTCGCGACACTCTTCTATCGCCAACAACGGTTCTCGCCCGACGAAATTCTCTATGTCGTCGACACCCGTCAGGGCGAGCACTTCGAGAAGTTATTCGCCGTCGCAGACCGTTTGGGACTGAGCGACCTGCGATTGCGTCATGTGAACTTCGGGACCGTTTTAGGGGCCGACGGCCGCCCCTTTAAGACCCGCAGCGGGGCCTCGGTGGGCCTCGAGTCTCTATTGGACGAGGCCGTGGCGCGTGCCTCGGCGGTTGTTTGTGACCCCGAACGATCCGCCAAACTGACTCCGCCACTCGATGCCGACGAACTGCGATCGATCGCCGATGCCGTCGGCCATGGCGCGATCAAGTATGCGGATCTCGCCCACCACCGGTCGAGCGACTATCGGTTCGATCTGGAAAAGATGGTGTCACTGGAGGGAAACACCAGCGCCTACGTTCAATATGCCTATGCGCGGGTCAATGGCATCATGAGCAAAGGAGGCGTCGATATCGAACGAATCGCCGACGATGCTAAGCCCCCCGTTCTCGACGCCCCGGCCGAACGCAACCTGGCACTGACCTTGTTGAGGTTCGGGGAGTGTCTCGAGCAGGTCCGTGCCGACTACGCGCCGAACTTCCTGGTCGATTATCTCTACGACACCGCCAAGGCCTACGCGATTTTCAATGACAGTTGTCCGGTGCTGAAGGCCGGCGACGAGACGTTGACGAAATCGAGGTTGGTACTGGTGGCTTTGACCGCCCGGGTCTTGCGACAAGGTCTCGAGCTGCTCGGTATCAAGGTCATCCCACGCATGTGATGAGGGTCGAGCGGGGAAAGCATTCGGTACCTTTATGGATAATTTTTGCGGTGCTACCTTATTTGTTGCTTGCATAAACCATATTGAGCTGTTATCTAACTGGTGTGGTTAGCTTTCCATGTCGGTAAAGCGTGAATCCCAGTTAGTTTGTTTACTCAACAGCACAGTCCTGTGCAGTACCCGAGAAAGGTCGAATCGATGGCGAAAAAAACCAGTGGTCCCAACAAGTCACAAGAGATCCGCGACTACTATGTCGAGAACCCCGACGCGAAGCCGAAGCAAGTCGTCGAAGCATTGGCGGCCAAAGGGGTCGTCGTGACCCCGGCATTCGTCAGTACGATCAAGTCGACCACCGGCAAAAAGGGCCCCAAGACGACCCGTGGCCCTCGGGTCAAGCGGGCCACCAAGACGACCACCAGTACTCGCGGAACCCAACCGGCCGCCGTCAAGGCTGGCGGTTCGGTAACGATCGATAGCCTGGTCCGCGCCAAGGGCCTGGTGAAGGAACTCGGCGGTATCGACAACGCCATGAGCGCTTTGGCTGCCCTCAAACGCCTGGCCGACTGATTCCGACGGCATTCTGCCGTGCGATCCGGATGGAGGCTGGTTACAATTGGTCGGAACCGGCCTCCGATCCGACGGGCTCTGCACATCGATAGACGGCGGAGGCCGGACGGTCGGCTGGTCCGATCGCCCGGTTTCCCGTTGCAGGCCCGTTTCTCGATCGCTACGTATCCCTGACCCGCCATGCCCGACCATCTCACTCCCGACCAATTCTTACAACGCATTGTCGGTGCCGGACTCGCCGAACCGCTGGCGGTCGAACAGGCTCGTTCCGAGCTCGGCGGACACGACGCCGAATTACCCGATGTCATCCGGGTGATGCAACGACACGGCGTGCTGACCACGCTGCAGACCGAAAAAATCCTTCGTGGTGACCGGACCGGCTTCTTTTATGGCCCCTATAAGGTGCTCTACCTGATCGGTGCCGGGACGTTCGCCCGTGTCTATCGGGCCGCCAAAGATAACGTCGAAGCCTTCGCGATCAAGGTGCTGCGGAAACGGTTTCGAGACCAAACCGATCAACTCGAACAGTTCTTGCGTGAAGCGAAGATGGGGCTGAAATTGCGCCATCCGAACATCGTCAGCATCTATGACGTCGATCCCGATATCCGTAATCCGTACATGGTGATGGAGTTCGTCGAGGGCCAAAATCTGCGGGAATTGGTTCGGGTGCAGGGTAAGCTCGAGCCCTTGACCGCGCTGAAACTGATGCATGACGTCTGCTCGGCGTTGGCCTATGCGGCTTCGCTGGGGATTTCGCACCGCGATATGAAACTTTCCAACGTCCTGGTCAGTGGCGAGGGACGCGCCAAGTTGGTCGACTTCGGCCTGGCTGCGTTGGCTGATCGCAATAACCCCGAACAGGTGGCCGACTGCCCCAACGCCCGGGCGATCGATTATGCCGCCCTCGAACGCGGCACCGGGGTCCGTAAAGATGACCCGAGGAGCGATATCTTCTTCGCCGGCAGCATGTTGTATCACATGATTTCGGGACAAGCCGCATTGACCGAAACCCGTGACCGGTTGGCGCGATTGAATGTCAGCCGGTTTCATGAGGTTAAGCCGATCCACGAGTTAACCCCCGACTCACCCCCGGTCGTCAATCATGTGATCAACAAGGCGATGGAGGTCAATCCCGAGTCGCGGTTCCAATCCGCCGCCGCGATGCAGGCCGAAATCAAAAAGGCGATCGAACGGCTCGAAAAGGGCGATACCAGTCGACGAAGCGATCACGATGGGACCGCGACGCTGCCGCACCCCGACGACGAAGAAGGGGTGACCGACGAGGGAGAAGGCCGTGTCGTGATGCTCGTCGAGAGCCAACCCGGTTTGCAAAACGCCGTCCGCGATCGACTCAAGTCGAGAGGCTATCGGGTGCTGATCATCTCCAACCCACACCGGGCGTTGGAGCGTTTCACCCCCGGCGAACCGCCGCCGGTCGATTTGGTAATCTTCTCCGCAGCCGACCTCGGTAACTTGGCTTTGGAGGCCCATAACCTGTTCGCCGACAACGAACACACCGCCGAAATTCCGACCATTCTGCTGGCCGACCGCCGACAACAAAGGATCATCAGTCAAGCCCGGCGTGGCCCCCATCGCAAACTGCTCGAATTGCCGTTGAAGGTTCGCCAACTGAGAACCGCGATCGCCGAATTGGTGGTCGAATTGCCGCGACGTACCGTTTGATTCACCGCTTTCTTATCCCCACCCTCCAGCCCTCCTGTGGTACTCATCATGCCCCGCCACTTCCCCGCCGACGCGTCTTGTATTGAATCACCGTTGCCCCCAGCATCCCCCGCGATCAAACCACTCGGTTCGAAGCGAAGGAGCCTCATTCGCGGACCGCTGCTCGCGATCGTGGTTTTAGTGATCTGTTGGTTCGGTTGTCTCCCCGGCGGATCGACCGCTGCCGCTCAGGAGGCTGCGAAGAAGCAGGTATTGATGATCGCGGGCGCCCCGAGCCACGGCTTCGGGTCTCACGAGCACTACGCGGGACTGCGAATCTTGGCCGATACACTGACGTCCGGCGATGACCGCCTCAACGTTCAAGTGATTCGTGGCTGGCCCGAGGACCCTCAGACGATCGAATCGGCCGACTCGATCGTTATCTATTCCGACGGCGGCGGTCGACATCCTGCGCTGCCTCATCTCGAAATGCTGGGGCAAAGGGTTGCCGCCGGGTGTGGTCTGGTCTGCCTGCACTATGCGGTCGAAGTCCCACCGGGCGATGCGGGGCAAGCCTGGTTGAACTACCTCGGCGGCTATTTCGAAACCAATTGGTCTGTCAACCCGCATTGGTTGGCCCGGTTCGAACAATTGCCCGATCACCCGATCACCCGTGGTGTCGAACCGTTCGAACAACAGGACGAATGGTATTTTCATATGCGGTTTCCCGAACCGCCGGCGGATGTCACCCCGATCCTGGCGGCTGTCGCTCCGGAATCGACGATGCGGCGTCCCGATGGCCCTCATAGCGGCAATCCGGCAGTCCGCAAGTCGGTCGCCGCGGGCGATAGTCAGACGGTCGCTTGGGCGTTCGAGCGTCCCGACGGCGGACGATCATTCGGATACACCGGCGGACACTTTCACTGGAATTGGGGAAATGCCAATTCTCGCAAGCTGGTCGCTAATGCGATCCTCTGGAGCACCGGACTCGATGTACCTGACCAAGGCGTCGATGCGGCGCCGTTGGGTGTCCAGGAATTATTGAAAGACCAAGATTTTCCGACACCCGAGCGTTTCGACCCCGAGGAGACTGCCGAGCAGTATGACTTGAAGGCTTCCGTGACCGCTCCGCCAGCAATTTCGACGTCGGGTCAGGAAACCTTGGTCTCCGATCGGTCGGCCGCCAGCGGTTCCGACGCTCCCCAATCACCTCGTCATCCGGATAACGCGATCGCAGGGCTCGAAGTGGCGGAGGGACTGGAACTGACGTTGGCGGCCAGCGAACCGAACGTCCGTAACCTGACCAATCTCGACATCGATGACCGGGGCCGGGTTTGGGTCTGCGATGTGATGAATTACCGCCAAAACAATGGCAGTCGGCCCGAGGGCGATCGGATCCTGGTGATGGAAGATACGACCGGCGATGGCGTCATGGACGACGTGAAAACGTTCTACCAAGGCAACGATATCAATTCGGCGATGGGGATTTGCGTTCTGGATAACGAGGTGATCGTCTCGGCGGCACCGTATGTCTTGCGGTTGATCGACGACAACGGCGACGACGTCGCCGATCGGAAAGTGGCGATGTTCACGCAAACCGGCCAACCCCAACACGATCACTCAAATCACAGCTTCATCTTCGGTCCCGACGGCAAACTCTACTGGAACTTCGGCAATACCGGCCAGCATGTCAAAGACGCTGCCGGGGAGACGGTTATCGATATCCATGGCCGACCCGTGGTCGATAACGGCAAGCCGTTCTTCGGCGGTATGGTTTTCCGCTGTGATCTCGACGGCGGCAACTTCGAAGTGATCGCGCATAACTTCCGCAACAATTGGGAAACCGCGATCGACTCCTTCGGCGCGTTGTGGCAAAGCGATAATGACGATGACGGCCATCGCGGGACGCGGATTAACTTTGTGATGGAACACGGTAATTACGGCTACCGCGACGAAATGACCGGGGCGAATTGGCAGGCCCACCGGATCAATCTGGAACCGGAAATCCCGCTGCGACATTGGCACCTCAACGATCCCGGCGTGGTGCCCAACCTGTTACAGACCGGCGCCGGTTCACCTTCGGGCATGACGATCTACGAAGGTCGGTTGTTGCCGACTCGGTTTCATAACGAAATGGTCCACTGTGATCCCGGTCCGGGAGTGGTCCGAGCCTACCCGGTCAGAGCCGACGGTGCGGGTTACTCGGCGACGATCGAACCGCTGGTCACGGCATCGACCGACAATTGGTTCCGTCCCGTCGATGTCTGCGTCGCGCCCGACGGTTCGGTTTTCATGACCGATTGGTACGACCCCGGCGTCGGTGGCCACCACCAGGGTGATCTCAAACGAGGACGACTCTACCGAATCGCTCCGCCGGGTACCGGCTATCAGGTTCCCACCTTCGATTACTCCACACCCGAGAACGCTACGGCGGCGCTGCGCAGCCCGACCATGGCGGTCCGGTACAAGGCCTGGATGGCGCTGCACGCGATGGGAAAAGACGCCGAACCGGCTCTACAAAGCCTCTACGCCGATCCCGATCCGCGATTGCGGGCGAGGGCCTTGTGGCTGCTAGGAAAAATATCCGGTCGAGCCGAACATTATGTCCGTACGGCGCTGGCAGATGACGACGCCGATATTCGGATGACGGCGATCCGCTTGCTGAGACAAACCGATCTCGT
>SKZY01000455.1 GCA_007127095.1 Planctomycetaceae bacterium | reverse complement strand
GGGTGTCGCAGGATCGCCTTGACCTCGGAACCCCACACGATCCCGCCGTCGGTGATGGCGTAGTAGAGCGGTTTAACCCCGAAGCGATCGCGGACCAGAACCAGTTGGTCGGCAGTCTGATCGAACAACGCATAAGCGAACTCGCCACGGAGTTGATGGACGCAATCGATGCCGTCGCGTTGGTACAGCGGCACGACGATCGCGCTGTCGCTTTTGATCTCGCAGCGACGACCCTGCAGCGCCAGGTTGGCCCGGATCTTTTTGTAGCCGTAGAACTCGCCATTGACCGTCGCGGCGACCTGGCCGTCGCCAGAGACGACCGGTTGGTGGCCGTGGTCGAGTCCGACGATCGACAACCGGGTGTGTCCCATCACGACACCCGCGTCTTCGAACCGCTTGACGCCACGGTCATCGGGACCGCGATGGATGATCGTATCGAGCATTCGTTGGATCACGCCGGGGTCGGCCGATCCGGCTTGGCGACGCGGAAACCAGTAACCAGCAATTCCACACATAAACGGTACTCAATCAATCCGGGGTTGGGGGCAAGTGATCAACGCGGTGGCGACGGACGGGTGGGGTTACAGCGAGGAGATCCGGTCGATCCGTCCGAGGACCGCGGTCAAGACCGCCTGGCGCATGAAAACGGCGCCGGCGGCCTGGGCAAAGTAGAGGTTGTGAGGGGTGTCATCGAGTTCGACCGACAGTTCGTCGCGGCGAGCCAACGGGTGCAGGATCGCTGCGTTCGGCTTCAGGTCGCTCTTGGGAGTCAACTTGTAGCGGATGTCGAGTTGACGGTAGCTGTCACCGAGAAATGCGATCGAGTTGACATAGACGACATCGAGATCGGAGATCACATCACGGGCGTCGTTGGTGATGGTCAGCGGGATCGAGGAATCTTCGAGCGGACCGGTGAGGTCGAAACCGACGGGGTCGGCGAGTTCGGAGATCAGCGTGATCCTTTTGACTGCGCCGGTGAACAGCAGCGCCAGGCGGAGGAAACTCTTCACGGCCCGCATCGAACCCGGTGTCCCGATGATGCCCAAGTGGATCTGGCGATCCGCCGGACAATCGGGACTGGCGAGTTCTGGCCGCCATTTCAACAACGCATACCAATCGAGCAGCGCTTGGGTCGGGTGTTGTCCCGAACCGTTGCCGGCGTTGATCAGCGGTCGCTGCAGATTCTTGCGAATCTCGTCGACGCTGTCGGTATCGGGGTGCCGCATGATGATCACGTCGCCATAGGTATTGAACATCTCGCCGATATCGGCCAGCGATTCGCCTTTGGCGATCCCGGTGACCTGGCCGTCGGGGACCGACAGAACTTTCCCATCGAGTCGCAGCATGGCGCTCTCGAACGACAGGCGTGTCCGGGTACTCGCTTCGAAGAAAGCGGTGATGGCGATCTTGCCGTCGAGCGGCTTGGTGGCTTCGACGTCGGCCGATTCGAGCAGGGCCGCCAATTGGGCGAAGGCGACGACCGAGCGACGGTCGAACTGTCGAGCATTCACGATCGATTCGCCCGCCCATTGCTCGAGCGATTCACGGTCGAGACGTGCGCCGAGCTTATCGAGCAGCCGGGAAGAAGGCAACTTCATCCCCTTGCTGTTGGTATAAAACGGCCCGTCGGCAAACAAGCCTTGGGGGCCGGTGGTCGGTTCGGTCGCCGACGATCGGTCGGGACGTGGCGCCGAGGCGCCCGCGTCACTGGACGAGAGACTCACCACATTCGCCTTTTCTTATAGTCCAAAAATAGCATGATCAACAACGACGCCGCCCCGATGACACAGAGCGTCAAACTGGCGAACACCAAGGTTTTCAAAAACGGTAACGGAAACACGGTCATCGGTCGGACTCCCCAGCGGTTGCCGGATCGGTCCAGCCCGGCGAATCGTCGAGTTCGCTGAGCGACCGAAAATCGAACCGGATCGGTGCCAAGATCGTCAACGTGGCGAAGACGATCCCGCTGACTGCGGCGCCGACCAACGAAGCGACGAACCATCCGATTGTAAAGTAGGCGGCCAACCCGATGCCGCTGCCGAGCACGATTGCGGCGGCGGCTGCCCACGGCCCCGGGCGGCGGAAATAGAGCCCGCCGAGGATCGGCCATATGCAACTGGCGACCAGCGGACCGGAAAAGAACAGCACGCTCGCCAAGTCGCTCTTGTTGAGCATCGCCACTCCCCAAGCGATCAGCCCCAACGCGACGACCGAGCCGCCTGCCGCCGCCCGTTTGGTCGCGTCGAGAGGGTGATGCCCGACGCGCCGCAAGGTCGGCAGGATCACGTCGTGGGCCAACAGGTCGCCGGTCGCGGCCAGCAGGCTATCGATGCTGGAGGCGAGCGAACAGAAGACGATGATGAAGACCACCACGGCACCGATGCCGCCGAGCACATGAGCAGCCACCAATGGGCCGACCGCGTCGGGTTGGCTGATCCCGATTCCCAAAGCCGGCGCGGCCAGCCCGAGAAAACCGGCCAAGATCGGGATCGGAAGCCAGATCACGCCGCCGAGCAGAAAGGCTCGGCCACCGATCGATTCCCGGATCGCCAGAGCCCGACTCCACCACACGTTGCTGTGAAAAATCTCGCCGAAGCCGAACAGCATGTTATTGAAGATCGCCATCAACGCCGCGGGAAACAGGACATTGAGTAGTTCGGGGCGTTCACGCGTCAAAGTCGAATGGACCTCGCCGAACTCGACCCGCGTCAACACCGCCAACGCGACCACGACCAGTCCGATCACGATGATCACGCTCTGGATAAAGTCGGTCCCGATCACGGCGTACATCCCGCCGAACAGCGTGTAGAGGACACAGACCGTCATCACGACCGTCAATCCGGTCTCGTAAGGGATGCCCGAGAGGACTTCCAATAATTTGCCGCCCGCCATCGCCATCGAGATCAACCAGGTCAGCGCGTAAAAGACCGAAACCAAGAAAAAGGGGATTCCGCCCGGCCGGCCGTAGCGCCGCCGGATGAATTCCACCGCCGTGTATCCCGCCGGCATCAGCTGCCGGATTCGGGTCGCCATCGGGGCGAAGGCGAACAACCCAAAACTGGCGGTCGAATAGGCCAACATCCCCCAAACCCCCAATTGCAGCGCCAACTGCGGGGCCAGCATCGTGGTGTTGCTGGTGATCCAGGTGGCGACGGCGGTTGCGGTCCCCATCGCCAAGCCGACGTTGCGTCCGGCCACGGCGTACCCTTCATACGTCGTCGCATGACGACCGAGCCAGATTCCCAGACCGACCCAAGCGATGCCGAACAGCGCCAACAGTGTGTAACCGATCCTCGCATCCAAGATCGGTTCGATCGCGGCGATCATGCCGAAGCCCCCGGGTTCGTAGCTGAGCGATTGGCCGCGGCTTCGTGTGAACGACGTGCGGTGTGTGACAGCCAGCTACCGACGGCGAGCACACCGACCAACGCCGCGACGACGATCGCGCCGATAGTCAACAACAGCAGCGCGAACCGGAGCCCCCAATGCTCGACCGTCACTGTGATCGACAGCGGGTCGCTGGCCAACCATTCGCCATCTTCATCGATCGGGGCGACAGTAAAGACGTGCTCCCCGTCGGAGAGTCCCGACACGAAGGCCTGCGGAAGATGGCCACGATAGATCGTCGTCCCCGCATCGTCGGTTAACTCGTAAGCCGCCGCGTCGGGTGTCGGGTCCCACCAGAGCGTTGTGTAACCCTCACGAAGCGGACCGATCGAATCGATCGGTTCGCCACCGCGGTCGGGAGCGTCGGAGTGAAATCGGGGGCGTTCGTCGGCCGAGGCGAAATGGCTGGCGGATATCAAGCCGCAGCCGAGGATCGCCGCTGCGGCACAAAGGCGCAGCGGTAGAACCAACCAACGTGTCTCACGCCGACCATCGCTCCCTTGCGGTCGTGTCGCTGAACCATCCACGACAAGTCTCGGGTCGGAACCACAATCTGCCCCGCGCCCCGAATTTAATTACCCGGAATGAAAAAAGTCTGAAATTGCTTCGCCTTCCAGCGATCACACGATAGAGGAGGTTGCGATCGATTTCCACCCCAACGATCTTTCGTGCCCCGGCGTCGATCGTTGCTCACGCTCGCTCGCCAGCGGTCGAAGTCGGTCGGTTTTCGATGCCGCTTGCTATCTTGCCAGGTTCAAATTCCGTAAGCTGTTGCTGAGTAGATCTTGCGATCCGTTTCGATAGGACTCGGTACCCGTCACAGGTAAATTCCATGGATTCGACTCCCACGCCTCAGCAACTCAATGACGTCATGCAGCGGTGGAATGACGAACACGCCGAGCTGTCGAAAAAGATCACCGAGATCACTCGCTGGCTCGGTGAGGTCAGCCAATTAGGCGTGCCGCGGTTCGGCGAGTTGGCTGAGCGGTTGAGGCATCTCCGAGATCGCATGCTTCAGCATTTCGATCGTGAGGACAAGCTCGGCGAAGAGATGCATCTGTCGCACGCTTGTGTCGAGGTCGAGGCGACGCGGCGGCGGGCGGCGAGTGACCACCTTCACCTGACCGAGCGGCTCGATCGATTGATCGCCAAGTTGAGCGAACTCGATCCGCCGTTCAATTCGTTTCAGCAGGCGATCGACGAAGTGAGCCTGTTCGTCGACGCTTTCGAACAACATGAAGAAGAGGAGTCTCAGGGGTTGACGTGGCTTACCAAGCTGACGCCCCGGTCGGGGCCCCCAGCCGAATGATTGCTGCTTCTTGTTATTGATTTCCACCACCCTGGTTCCCCATTTCCCCACAGTCGGAACCCCGACATCGCACCCTGGAGTTCGCCTTGATGAAAGCCTTGATCGCCACCGACGGATCACAAAACGCGTTCGAAGCGGCGCAGCTCTTTTCCCGATTGCCGCACAGTGGCCCGTTGGAAGTTCACATTTTAACGGTGATCTACATGCCGCCCGACGATTCGGGCGGGATGGCGTATGCTTGGCTGCCCGAGTTCATCCAGACCGAAGAAGCGCGGGCGAAGGAAGGATTCGAAAAGATCGCGGCCCTGTTTCAAGGTGAAGACGTCGTCACCAATCACATGATCTGCCACGGTCACGTCGGGCACACGATTGCGGAAGAAGCCCGCAAGATCAACGCCGACCTGATCGTCATCGGGGCTCAGGGGCATACCGCGATCGCCCGCGTGCTACTCGGCAGTACGAGCGATTTTGTCGCGACTCAAGCCGGTTGTTCAGTGCTCGCGGTCCGGGCCGATCACGTCCCCGATCCGGTCGGCCCGTTGCGGGTGGTGATCGCCTACGACGGTTCGAAGCCTGCCGAAGCGGCGATCGACGAGTTCGCGGCGAGTTCGTGGGGGCCGAAGTGCCACGTCCAATTGGTTCACGTATTGCCCCACGCTTCGCTGTTTTCACGGGCCGTCGCCGTCGATGTCGCGACTGCGAAACGCGAAGGGGAAAAGTTGATCGCAGGTGTCGTCGAAAAGCTGCGTCCCGTCGTTGCTGAGGTCAGCACTCATCTGCTCGAAGGGGATGCGATCGGGCCGGTGATCAGCGACTTTGCGAAAGCCCAACAAGCCGACCTGATTCTGTTGGGTGATACCGGCCGGAGTGCCCTCAGCCAACTTTTTCTCGGCAGTGTGACGCGGTACGTGCTGCGTCATGCCGAGTGCAGCGTTTGGGTATCTCGCGCCCATCGTGATTCTGAATAAGCAACGTGCGGTAAATAAAGTGTCAGGCACCTTTTGTGATCACCTCGCCCTGCGAGTGCTTCGCACACAAGTTCGCGTGCTTCGCAGGAAAGGTAGCCAGGCACTTGTTTTCCGCTCGATCCTAAGACCAGCCCGATGACAGAGCATCACTCTTACGACCCACCGGCGCCCGCTGTGGAACCGGCCGTCCCGCGGGTGGCGACTCCGATGGCCCGAATCGGTCGATTGTTGACGCTCTGGGCTTGCTGCCTAGCGATCGGGGTGGCGGCTCAATTTGTCACTGTGCTGAACGATAACTCGGTCCGCAACTTGATTTCACTGATCGCCGCCGGGGTGGCTTTCGTCGGAACGCTCATCTGGACCTATCGGATGCTCGCGGCGGCTACCTTTCGATCGCTCGCCGTGGTCGTCACGCTGGCGTTGCTGTTGTTGCCGGTCGGCCTGTTTCGTATCCGCGGCTTTAGTGGCGAGATGATCCCTCAGGTTGAGCTTCGCTTCACGGCCGCCAAATCGCTCCGCGTTGATCCGCTGCGCGACGCCGCCGGCGGTGCGGAAAGCGAACCGGTCGCGGAGACCGATTTCCCGGAATTTCTCGGCAGCGGACGCGACGGCGTGATCGCCAGTCGTGATTTCGCGGTCCCCGACGTGGCAGCGCCTGAGTTGATCTGGCGAGGCGGCGTCGGTGAAGGCTGGTCGGGCTTCGCGATCGCGGGATACCGCTGTGTCACATTGGAACAACGAGGTGACGAAGAATGCGTCAGCTGTTACCGGTTGTCCGACGGTGAATTGCTCTGGATTCACCGGGAACGGGCGCGTCACGAAAACCGTCTCGGTGGCATCGGACCGCGCTCGACACCGACGATTGTGGGCGATCAGGTCTACACGCAAGGGGCGACCGGCATCGTCAATTGCCTCGACCTGGAAACCGGTGAATCGATTTGGCGGCAGGACTTGATGCGGCTCGTCGGCTGGACTCAGTCGCAATCCGAACAGTCGATCATTTGGGGGCGGGCCGGGTCTCCGTTGCTGGTCGAAGGCCTCTGTGTTTTGCCACTCGGTGGCCCCGAATCGATGCCGCAACTGACGAACGTTGGAGAGGGCAACGATGATCTTGCGGTCGACGAACCCGTTGTGGCCGGCGGTGGTCGCGGTCTGATCGCGTTGGATGCGGTCGATGGGACGATCCGCTGGACGGCCGGCAGCGACCAGATCAGCTACGCTTCGCCGATTCGAATGAGTCTGGCCGGCGTCGACCAAATCGTGATCGTCAATGAGAACTCGGTCAGTGGCCACGCGATCGACGACGGTCAAATGCTCTGGCAGACAGCGTGGCCGGGCAGTAGCAGTGGCAGTGCCAACTGCGCCGCCGCGATCCGGGTCGATGAGTCGGCTTTGCTGGTCGGCAAGGCCTACGGAACCGGGTCGGCGGTTTTCGAAATCGAGCCGGCGACTGCCGATTCGTCGGACCGAATTGAGACCGAGGGGAAAGCGGCGGGGCGAGATTTTTCAGTAGCCACACGCTGGCAATCGTCTCGTGTCTTGAAGACGAAGTTCACCCATGCCTGCGTCCGCGACGGGTTCGCCTACGGGTTATCCGATGGGACGCTGGAGTGTGTCGATCTGGAAGACGGTCAACGGATGTGGGCCCAGTCCCGCGGTAATCGCTACGGCCACGGACAACTGCTGTTGGTCGAAGACGTGTTGGTGGTTCAGACCGAAGCAGGCGACGTCGCTTGGGTGGAAGCCCGCAGCGACCGGTTTGTGGAACTCGCCGTCACGCCGGCCCTGACGTCCAAGACCTGGAACATTCCGGCCATCGCTGGTCGTTATCTGTTGGTTCGCAACGACAGCGAA
Organism: Planctomycetaceae bacterium; assembly: GCA_007127095.1. GTDB lineage: Bacteria > Planctomycetota > Planctomycetia > Pirellulales > Pirellulaceae > UBA6163. The sequence goes on along the minus strand of SKZY01000455.1, from coordinate 835 downwards.
GCGGTCTGTTTCCGGCTGTCAGATCGCGGCGATGTTGGCTCGGAGCCGTCCGCGGATGACGCGGAATCGGACGGCCGCGATTCCGGTGTGGCGGAATGAGCCTGCCTGTTGAACCGCCCGAACCGCTCGACTTCTTGGTCGTCGCGCCGCACCCCGACGATGCCGAACTCGGCATGGGCGGCACGATCATAAAGATGTTGGCCGCGGGGATGCGGGTCGGTATTCTCGACTTGACCAGTGGCGAGCCGACTCCGCATGGCAGCGAAGCCACTCGGCGGGCCGAGACGGCGTCCGCGACCGAGATCCTGGGGGTGAACTGGCGGGGCAACGCGGGGTTGCCCAACCGCAGCTTGCAACCGACGCTCGAGGCGCGGGCGAAACTGGCCGGGTACTTTCGTCAGCTCCGCCCCCGCTGGCTGTTCGCACCGTATTGGCAGGACGCTCATCCCGATCATGTCGCGGCGACTGAGTTGGTCGAAGCGGCGCGTTTTTGGGCGAAGCTGAGCAAGACCGACCTGCCGGGTCTGCCTCATCATCCCGAGCGAATCTTTTACTATCACTGCGTCCATCTGCGGCTGGCGGTTCGGCCGGACTTCATCGTCGACATCAGCGACCAATGGGATGCCAAGTTGGCCGCGATCGTCGCCTATCGCAGCCAATTCATCACCGGTCGCGAAACCACGTCGCCGACGTTAGTCGATCGCTTTCGCGATGACGCGGCTTATTGGGGAAAGTTGATCAACCGTCGCTTCGGCGAGCCGTTTTCCACTCGGGAACCGGTCGCACTCGCCTCGCTGAGTGAGCTGATCTGATCCCACCGGCTGTGAAGTAGGGC
>SKZY01000330.1 GCA_007127095.1 Planctomycetaceae bacterium | reverse complement strand
GCTCGGCGACGAGCAAACGATTCACCACGTCGCTCGATTCCAACGAGTCGCAACCGGTAAAACCGACGACGCCGGCGCGACTGGCAGACTGCATCCGGTGGATTGCGACTCGGCGGGATCGATTGGGTTTGAGAATCGATCGCTCGTCGCCAGCGCTGTTGTACTCGCGAACCCCGGGTTCCGCTCGACTCGCGGAGCTCGTCATCGCTCCACCCGGGGCTACTGCCGATGGCCGCTTCGCGGCATTTGGAAGCAAACTTCTCGGCCTGAACGTTCATTGCGGAAACTATCGACGTGAGGCACCAAAATCGATGCTTGGAACCAAAATCGAACGCCGCGGGTCAGAACCCAGGCGTCGACCAAGAGCAACTCCGTCGCCTCATTTCTTCGAGCCGCGAAGCCGGCGACCGGAAGTAGCCCCGGGTGAGCGCAGGCTCGCTTTGCGAGTCAAGCGTAACCCGGGGTAAAAGAACCATGACGCTCGGCGACGAGCAAGCGATTTACCACATCGCTCGATTCAACCGAGTCGCAACCGGCAAGACCAGCGACTCTGCTGGTGCGACCGGCGACTGACAACCCGCATCCGTTGGATTGCGACTCGACGGACCTCCAAACGTCCCGCGTCCCCTTTGATCGTGTCATTCGTGATCACGGCGGGCGAGTTGGCGCACCGCTTCCGCCCGGGTTTCGTCTCGCGATTCCTTCAGTATCCGTGAATGATGGTGGTGGGTGCGAACGGCATCGCAAAACGCCAACCCGACGATGCACAACATCAGCATCGCGATCGCGGTCCAGGCCGCGATCCAAAACGCTCCCAGTCCGGCGAAACCGGCTCCGATCATCAACCCACCACAAATCGCTAACAACCCGTGGATCACCATCCGCCAGCGCCGCCGCACCCGTCGATAGCGGTCCTCGGTAAACCGGCTCGCATCGCCACCGACCGGGTCGACCGAACTCGAATGCTTCGCCAGCCGAACAAATAGGATCGAATCGTGGTACTCCAGCCAGACAGCGACCAGCATGACGGATAATCCGAGCAGGAGGCTGCCGGCTAGCATGACATCGGACGGTTGGTGGGCAGGGGTACGATGCGACGACGAGCGCTTCATCCAGTCTAGCGGATGAACTGGCGCTCTCGCAGCAATTCGATCACGCTGTCGGCACACGCATCGATCGAAGCCGATCCGGCGTCGAGGACCAGCGCCGGTTCGGTCGGCGGTTCGTAGATCGCCGTGACGCCGGGAAACTGAGTCAATTCGCCGGCGTCGGCCTTGGCGTATTGCCCCTTGGTATCGCGGGCGCGACAAACCTCGATCGGAGTGGCGACATGCACGACCAGAAATCGGTCGGGCCCGATCGTGTTGCCGACCCGCTGGCGCACCGCTTCACTGGGGGCGACGAACGACGCGACACAAATCAATCCGCCGTCATTCAAGGCCGATGCCAAATGCGCACCACGACGGAGATTTTCACTACGGTCTTCCACCGAGTACCCCAACTCGCTCGACAGCCCGCGCCGGAGCTGTTCACCGTCGATCCGCGTCACCGCCCGGCCGGCGTCGAACAGCTTCCTTTCGATCGCGACCGCGATGGCGGTCTTGCCGCTGCCGGTCAAGCCGGTCAACAGCACCGTGACGGCCTTTTGGCCGAACCGCGAGCGACGCTCTTCACTCGACACCTGCGACGTTTCCAGCAGCTCGCTGTCGCGGCTGTCCGTCGGCTCGTCATCCCAAACCGCACGACGGGCCGGGTCGGGTTCCCGGTCCAGGATCATCCCGGCCGCGACCGTGGCATTGTTCAACCGGTCGATGACGACGAAGGCGCCGGTGGTCCGGTTGCTGCGATAGGGATCGAAATGGATCGGTGCGTTCAGACTGACACGGACGCGGCCGATCTCGTTCAGTTCCAGATTCGGTGCCGGCGACCGATGGAGCGTATTGACGTCGATCCGGTAAGCGAGCGTCTCGATCGAACCGGGCAACGTCTGCGTGGTGTGCTTGAACAGGTAGGTTTTGCCGGGCACCATCGCGTCCTGATTCATCCACACCAGCATCGCGTCGAAGGTATCGGCTGACCGCGGCAGGTTGCCCGCGCGGACCAGCATGTCGCCACGGCTGGCGTCGATCTCGTCCTCCAGCGTCAAGGTCACCGCCAGCGGGGCAAAGGCTTCGTCGAGCGGGCCGTCGAAGGTCACGATCTCTTTGACCCGCGACGTTTGCCGGCTCGGCAATACCATCACTTCCTCACCGGGCCGGATCGTACCCGACGCGATCGTGCCGCAAAAACCACGGAAATCGAGGTTGGGACGGTTGACCAGCTGAACGGGGAAACGGAAATCGCGAAGATTCCGATCGCTGTCGATATAAACCGATTCCAGAAAACTCATCAAGGTCGCCCCGCGATACCAGGGCATCTGGTCGCTGAGGTCGACGACATTATCGCCATTGAGGGCGCTGATCGGGATGAAATGCAGGTCGGGCAGGTCGAGACGGGCCGCGAAGCCACGATAATCGTCGCAGATCTGGTTGAACCGCTGCTCGCTAAATTCGACCAAGTCCATCTTGTTGATCGCCAAGACGACGTGCCGAATCCCCAGCAAGGAGACGATGAAGCTGTGCCGGCGTGTCTGCGTCAATACGCCGTGGCGAGCGTCGATCAGGATCACCGCCAAGTCGGCCGAACTGGCACCGGTCGCCATGTTGCGGGTGTACTGCTCGTGCCCCGGCGTATCGGCGATGATGAACTTGCGTTTGGCGGTGCTGAAATAGCGGTAGGCCACATCGATCGTGATCCCTTGCTCACGTTCGGCCTTGAGTCCGTCGGTGACCAAAGCCGGATCGAACTTGCCTCCCGTGGTACCCAGCTTGACACTGTCGGCTTCCAACTGCGTCAGATGGTCTTCGTACAACATCTTGCTGTCGTACAGCAGGCGGCCGATCAACGTGCTCTTGCCGTCGTCGACGCTGCCACAGGTGATGAACCGCAGCAACTGCTTCCGCTCATGCTGCTTGAGATAGGCGTCGATGTCGGTAGCGATCAGGTCGGACTGATGAGACATGGTGTCGATTCTGGATTTCGGGTGAACGTTTGTGTGGCAAGTCGGGACGCCGCTAGAAATAGCCTCGACGCTTTTTCTCCTCCATCCCGGCCCCACCTTCGTCCTGGTCGATGATCCGTCCCTGCCGTTCACTCGTCTTCGCCAGCAACATCTCTTGGATCACTTGAGGCAGGGTGTTGGCGTCCGATTCCACGGCGCCGCTGAGCGGGTAACAGCCGAGCGTACGGAAGCGGACATTCAGCATTTCCTCCGTCTCGCCGGGCAACAGCGGCATCCGGTCATCGTCCCGCATCAACAACACGCCGTTGCGGCGGATGACGGGGCGTCGTTCGGAAAGGTACAGCGGGACGATCGGGATGTTTTCCAAATGGATGTACTGCCACACGTCCAACTCGGTCCAATTGCTCATCGGAAAGACCCGAATCGACTCGCCCTTGTTGACTCGGCCGTTGAACAGATTCCAGAGTTCGGGACGTTGGTTTTTCGGGTCCCAGCGGTGCTTCGAATCGCGAAAACTGAACACACGCTCTTTGGCGCGGCTCTTTTCTTCATCACGCCGGGCACCGCCGAACGCGGCGTCGAATCCGTACTTCGTGAGCGCCTGTTTGAGCGAATCCGTCTTCATGATCTCGGTGTGACGCTCACTGTCCTCCCAAGGAGGGATACCCAGTTTGGCACCCTCTTCGTTGATGTGGACCAACAGTTCGAGACCGAGTTCCTTGCGGGCATAGTTTTCCCGAAACTCGATCATCTGCCGAAACTTCCAGGTCGTGTCGACGTGCAGCAGCGGAAACGGCGGCTTGGCCGGATAAAAAGCTTTCAACGCCAACTGCACCAACACCGACGAGTCTTTTCCGATCGAATAAAGCATCACCGGCTTTTGAAACTCGGCGGCGACCTCGCGGATGATATGGATGCTCTCGGCTTCCAATTGCCGCAGATGCGTCAGGCTGTAGTCACCGATCACCCCGCCGGACTGGGCCACCGCAGGCGATCGATCACCCTGATCAGGGGCCGATCCGCTCGACGCAGTTTTCAATGAGGGATCGCCGGGATGGCTACCTTGATTGACCATCAGACTCCAGGTCGGTCGGAGGAACGGGGACGCACGCGACCGGCATTACCTGCCGGACGCCTGAAGTTTACCGCTCCCTACCGGCAACCGGCCAGGGGTCTCAGGACGGCACGTTGTGTTCGATTTCACCGACCAGAGGCGGCATCGGACACTCCAGCAGGTCGGCGATCCCACGCAGTAATTCGGCCTCGCGGACCTTAACAATGCCGTCCGCACAAACCACCGCGGCACAGGCCGATAAGACCTCCCAGCGACGATGGCCCGAAGCCCGCGACAGGCGAGTCAACGCTTGCTCGAGTGCCGCCAAGGAGCACTCCGACCGCTCCAACAACCGCAGCGAAACCCCCGGCAACCGCTCCGCACCGGCCGCAAACGCCGGCCCGACCTCGTCACCGCGTTGCCCGGTCCACGCCAAAACCGATAACAACACCGATACCTCGTGGCCAAGTTTCCCCAGCCGGTGATACAGTGTGACCGTCGCCCCGCTGGCCACATACTGGCTCCGCAGATGCCGGATCAATACCTGCGACAAGGTCCACTCGAAGACGCTCAAGCGGTCATCGGCTTTGACCAACGCCTCAAAGGCGGCGATGAAGGTCGAATACTGGGGGATCGTCATCATCTTCAGCATCGGCAAGGCGAGGTCGACCAGCGGCAATCGCGCCGCGTCGGACATCGCGGTCACCTTGGGCAACAACTTCCGCGTCAACTCGACCACGTCGGTCGAGATCAACCGCTCCAATTCGGCGAACTGCTTGCGGCGGATCGATTCGTCTTCATCGACCAACAATGCCAACACCAAGGCCCGCGCCGAATAGGTCTCATGGGCCGCGTCAAGCAATACCGGATCGAGTCGCCGCAAAAATTCGCTCGCCTGTTCTTGGTGGTCGACACCGCCCAGACCCGCTTCCGACGCTGCCGCCATCAAAGCCGCCGACGAAACCGACTGACGCGACGCTCCCGACTGACTCGCCGGCTGCGATTCGCCAGCCCCAGCAAATCCTGAGGCACCCGCCAGACCCGCCACTGCGTGTGCCGCGACCCGTGGCTCCGAACTCGGCTCGGCCGCCGAAACCTCCGGGAAATTGCCATCCCAATTGGGCTCCAAGGCCAAAATCCGGCGTTCCAGCGGCGGGTGGGTCGCCAGCAATCCGGTCAGCCCCTCGAAGACCCCTTGCGCAAAGTACATGTGGCTGGCCATCGACGCGTTGGGATGCTGCAGTCGCCCGCCACGAGAAAATCCGCCGATCCGCTTCAGGGCGCCGGCGATCCCCGCGGGGTTGCGAGTGAACTGGACCGCCGAAGCGTCAGCCAAATACTCGCGTTGACGGGAGACCGCGGCCTTGATCAGCCCACCGACAAACGATCCGACCGCCCCGATGATGATCAACGCCAATCCGCTGGCCGCCATCGCGATCACGACACCGCCTTGACCGCGATCCGATCGCGAGGAGCGTGACCCGCCGACGAAGTAGATCGACCGGAACAACATGTGACCGATCAGGCTCAACAGCAAAATGCCATGCAGCGTGCCGATCATGTTGATGTTCAGCCGCATATCGCCATTGAAAACGTGCGAAAACTCGTGAGCGATCACGCCTTGCAGCTGCTCGCGGTTGAGCTGTTCGAGAGCGCCTCGCGTCACGCCGATCACGGCATCGCCGGGCGTGTAGCCGGCGGCAAACGCGTTGACCGCTGACTCGTCGAGCAGATAGACCGGTGGCACCGGAGTCCCCGAGGCGATCGCCATCTCCTCGACGATGTTCAGCAACCGCCGCTCCGCCGGATCGCTCGTGTCCGGGGTCAGTTGAGTGCCTCCGACACTTTCGGCGACGCGAGTCCCGCCGCCCCAGCGGAGCAACGTCACCTGATAGAAACTCCCGATCAGGATCACTGCGGCAGTCGTCCCAGCAAAAGCCGCCGAAATCAACCACGGAGAGACCTGAGCGGAACCCGCGTCGACCGGTCGCCGGTCGGTTGATTGCGGGCTGCCGGGCCGCGACAAGTTATCAGGCCGCGACAGACCGACCTGCCGAGCCTGAGCTTCGCGGGCACCTTTTTCGGCCAATACCATGCCGACCGCCAAGCCGACCGCGGCGGACGCGCCGACCAACCCGACCACGGCGACAGTGAATAAGGTGACCAGCCAACCCGTGTTGGCTCGTGCCCGGTCCTGGCGTTCAAAAAACTGAGTCGACATCAGCCGAACGAAACCTTCGGCGATTCGGCGATCGCCTCGCTGTCAAACTCCAACAGATCTCGGTCGGTGGTGTGACCGGTAAAGTTGGCGACCAGCAACGGCGGGAAGGTCTGGCGATACGTGTTGTAGGTCGTGACCGAATCGTTGTAGCCCTGACGAGCGAAACCGATCTTGTTCTCGGTCGACGTCAATTCCTCCGTCAACTGCATCATATTCTGATTCGCCTTCAAGTCGGGATACGACTCGGCCAACGCGAACATCCTGCCGAGGGCCCCGGAAAGCCCCTTTTCGGCCCCGGCCATCGCCATCATCGCTTGGTGATCGTCGCCCTTGCCCGACGCCCCCTGCAGCCCACTGACCGCCTGATTTCGCGCTTTGATGACCGCTTCCAGCGTGTCTCGCTCGTGAGCCATGTAGCCCTTCGCGGTCTCGACCAGATTGGGGATCAAGTCGTGCCGCCGCTTCAATTGAACTTCGATCTGCGAAAAGGCGTTGTCGACGCGATTCCGCAACGTGACCAATCGATTGAAGATCCCGATGCCGTACATCAACAGCACCAGAATCGGAACCAACAAGACGACAACGATCGCGATGACGATCAACAACGAGTTCATAAACAGAATCCTGCGGAAGTTGGGGGCAGTGGGGCAGACGGTTGTGTCTACGGGCACAGGCTACTGCCGACAAGGGCGCGAAAACGCCTCGATTCGCTGATCGATTCGTGGCCGAATTACCGCTGCTGCCCCGACCGTCGAACCGCGCCGGCTCCTTTGTTGTAACGCTCGCCGACTTGCCTCGCCCCATACCATCCCAGAAAAATCCTGCGGTCACACCCCGACGTCCCGGACTGCCCCGCCGTTGCGGTCGTGTCGGCCTGGGGATTTTCAACCGCCCGCTCAAGCAATTCCCCCCATGACTCAGCAGCAAAACTTCCTCGTCATCGGAGCCGCCGGTGGCATCGGTAATGACCTGTCACGAAGAATCGTCGCCGCGGGACATCGCGTTCTGCTTTGCGGCCGCAATCGCGAACCTTTGGAGCGGCTCGGCGCCGAACTTCAACAACCGGTCGAAGTCTTCAACGCGACCGATTGGAACGCTACCTCAGCCGCCGTCGACCGCTGCGTCGACGAATTCGGCAAACTCGACGGAGTCGTCAACCTCGCCGGCTCGCTGATCCTCAAACCGGCCCACCTCACCTCGGCCGAAGATTGGCGAGAAACCGTCGACCAAAACCTCACGACCGCACTCGGCTTGGTCCGTGCCGCGGCACCGACGATGCGGAAAAGCGGTGGCGGTTCGATCGTCCTGCTCAGCAGCGGCGCCGCGGCGATCGGACTTCCGAACCATGAGGCGATCGCCGCGGTTAAGGCGGGCATCGAGGGGCTCGTCCGCTCCGCGGCAGCGACCTACGCCGCGGCCGCCGTCCGAGTCAACGCGATCGCTCCGGGATTGACCCGCACACCATTGACCGAACGGGTCTGGGCGAACGAACGAGGGGCAGAAGCCTCTCGGGCCATGCACGCCTTGGGACGCCTTGGCGAACCGGCCGATATCGCTTCGGCGATCTTCTGGTTGCTCTCGCCCGATCAATCCTGGATCACCGCACAGACGATCGCCGTCGACGGCGGACTCAGTACCATTAAAATGGGTAAATGATCCCGTCACCGCGTCGGGGCACCCGTTTTCTTCGTTTGAGGCCCTGCCGTGAACCTCTCCGCCCGCTCCCGTTGTGGTTCGATTCTGCTCCATTTGGTGGTGTTGATCGGCTGGCCACCCGCATCGAGCAATGCCCAACAATCGTCGTCGCGGCCGCCTCGGATCGATAGTGTGGTGATGTCGGTACCGCAGCCGCATGCGAGTCACTCAGCGACGGTCTGGTACGACGATTTCGACGGCGAGCCGCAATCGTATTCTGAGACCGAGGGGCCGCTTGTCGACCGTGAAGCATTCGGCGATTCGGGGCGATCGATGTTGTCTCATTACCCCCAGGGAAGCCGAGGGATCGGCAACCGCAAGGTGTTCTTCGGCGACAGTCCGACCGGCAAGGTCGTCCGCCGAGGCGAACGGT
>SKZY01000027.1 GCA_007127095.1 Planctomycetaceae bacterium | reverse complement strand
CGTTCATCCGACTTCTCCGAGGTGGACAAAACACGAAAAAACCCCGGAAAACACGCGGTTTTTCGGGGTTTCTTGCAGGGTGGATGAAGGGACTCGAACCCTCGACATTCGGAACCACAATCCGACGCTCTAACCAACTGAGCTACACCCACCGAATCAAGCGGCAATTTAGCTATCGCTGGTTGTGCGGTCAACTGGCAATGGGCTGACTTGCTTTCGGGGGTCGGATTAGGATAGCGTCGGCAATGCGGGGGCGGCGGATATCCGCGAACGTGGTGTTGGTCACCGCTGCCAGCGTGGTGGGGGCAAGTCTCGGTTTTCAATCAAGAAATGTGGGTGATCGTGGCTAACAAAGGTTCCGATTTTCGCAGGCGGGCGGAGGGGGCGGTGGCGGAATCGTCCGCCGATGGTCGAGCGAGCAACTTGTCGCTACCGACCGAGGGTGTGGCGCGGTGGTTGAGCGTGGCGGTCAGCCTGCATGCGGCGTTGATCGTGTTCGCCTACATCGGCGTGGTCCGCTCATCGAGCCTACAGGGGCGGATATTGGAGTCATTTTCGTCCTATTTGTCGTTGCTGCACCTGGCCCCTGACGGCAACGCGGCGGAGGATGCCACGGCCGATGGTACGGCATTCTTTTTGGCGCGAGGTGACGGCGAAGACCGGGCCTACCGACTGCAGTTCTTACGTAGCTCGTCGGCTGCAGATTCGGCGACCGCGAGTTCGGCGACCGCGAGTTCTGCAATGGCTGACGGGGATTGGGTCACGGGGCGGGTTCGCGGTACGCCCGGCGGCGTCCGCTGGCGGCGTCACAGTCGTTACTACGCCTTCATCGCCGGGTTGGGGGGCAATGACCAAAACGCTTTGGCGGCGCGTTTGGTGTTGCCGTTGGTCGGCGACCAGCCAGCAGCGGCGGCGGTACGGGTGGTCCGACTGCCGAACGTGATGACCAACGTGGTACAGGACGCCGAACCGCCGCCTTACACGGCGGCGATCGTCCGTCGGGGCGATCGTCTGCGTTTGGCCCGAGTCCCACAGCCGCGACTGACGTCGGCTGCGGTTCCTTGAGCCGGCTGGGCTAGCGATTAGCCGCAATAGGCCGGTACGATCCGGTTGCGAACATTTTCATTTCTCCCCCTGTTGATCGTCTAATGCCCGCGAACGATACCGATCATGAGATCGGCCCTTGGGGCCGATTTTGGTTCATCGACCCGGTATCTCCGGCGGAGACGGCACGGTTACTTCGCGTGCTCAAGCTGGGCATGGCGATCGCCGCGTTTTGGTATTTCGCCTCCCACTGGTCGGATATCGGCTACTGGTTCGCGGGTGACGGCGTGCTCGGCCGGCAGGGTTTGGCAAGTTTTCTTCGCGACGCCGATCTCGGTCGTTCGGTCAATTGGCGGTTGTCGCCTTTGTACTGGGTCGATCATCCGTTTTGGCTGCGAGGCTATTTAGCCTTGGGGATGCTGTTATCGGTCGCCTCGGTCGTGGTGACCCGGAGCCGTATCGTGTCGATCTTGTTGTGGTTGGTGGTAGTCGGCTTGGCGAATCGTTCGCTACTGATCTCAGGGCTCGAGGATTTGGTGCTCTGTTGGGGATTGGGATATTTAGCGATCGCGCCGGCCGACGCCGTACCGCACTGGACCGCGTCGTTTTCGCGGCGTTTGATTCAGCTGCACGTCAGCTGGGTCATCGCCGTGACCGGGTTAACGATGCTGTCGTCGCTGGTTTGGTGGGATGGGACGGGTGTGATCGCCGTGGTCGCGCCGGTTGAGGATCGACTGACCGACTGGGTCGAGACGCTCCGTTCGCCCTGGGTTCACGAGCCGCTGACGCACGCGATCGTAGCCGTCGGTTTGCTCGCGCCCATATTGCTTTGGAATGCTCGGACCAGACGGACGGCTTGGGGCGCGGCAACGCTGTGGTGCGTTGTCCTTGGGTTGTTGAGCAGCCAGTTACTGTACTTTTTTTCAGTCGCGGTACTGTTGCAGTCGTTCTGTCCGCTGGCCACGACGACGCTGCCATCATCGGCCTTCGCGGCAAATCCGAAATAATTCACGGTTAGGTTGGATCGAATGGGTTGAGTTTTCCGATCATTCGGGATGTGGTGAGGTGGCGGTTGCGCTGGCTGTCGGATCGATACGGATTGTTCTCAGCGACGCGATCGTTCAGCCGATGATCGATAGGACACTTGTGTCATTTGGTCCGACACGTCGAGCGGACGTACGAATCGGAGGGAGTTGAGCGCATGATTACATTTCCCAACATCAACAACGCATCAGTTTCGCAGCAATTCGCCGCCAAATTGATTTATCGGGTGGTGCGCGGGATTTTGATCGCGTTGGTGACGATCGCGTGTGCCTGTTTGGCGGGCGGGATGGCTGATGGCGCGACGCCTGATTACGGCTCGTCGAATCTGGTGACGTCGGAGTTCGTCGACGGTTGATCCGAATCCGCCATCTGGTAATTTGCGTTGTCGGAGACTGCCTTATCTGAATCCGCTCAGTCGCTGGGTTGTGGCGTCGGTTTGCCGAGGCAAAGATAGGCGGTGCCAGTGGCCGGTCGGGCTGCTGTAGCCGCCGCCCTGATCCCACCCGCCTGACTTGCCGCCGCCATGTCAAACCCCGCTCCGTCCGCCGTCTCTAGCGCCGCTGCCTCTGGAACGCCAGGGGGGCAGGGACAACCGGTAGGTGTTCCGGTTGCCACGCCTCGCTGGTATCAGCGTATCGGTCCAGGGCTGATTACGGCCTGTGTCGTGATCGGACCTGGCAGCATCACGACGAGTTCGCAGGTGGGAGCCAAGTACGGCTATTCGACGCTGTGGGTGGTGGTGATCTCGGTCGTGATGATGCTGACTTTCATGTCGATGGCGGCACGACTGGGCGTTGTCTCGGGCGCGTCGACGGGGACTTTGATCACGCGACACGCCGGCCGTTGGTTGGCGGCGATTCTCAGTTTGGGGGTCTTCTTCATCGCTGCGGCGTTCCAGTTCGGCAACAATCTCGGAATCTACGCGGCGATGGAGGAGTTCGAAGAGGGGATTTCTCGTGTACCCGGCCTCAAGTTGTGGCATCTGGTATTGCTTTTCAATGGTTTGGCGATCTCTTTTTTGTTCCTGTTCAAAAACCTCTACCGGGCGGTGGAGCGTTTGATGATGATGTTCGTAGGGGTGATGTTGATCAGTTTCGCGATCAATTTGGCCTACGCCCGTCCGAATTTGATCGAACTGGGCAGTGGGTTGATTCCACCGGTTTGGGCGTTGTGGGGTGAATCGAGTGGCGAGGCCGAGATCGACTTGTCGTTACTCGGTTTGGTCGGTACGACGTTGGTGATTTCGGGAGCCTACTTCCAAGCCTATTTGGTTCGCCAGAAGGGGTGGACGAAGCGGGAATTAGCGAGCGGGTTATTGGACGCCCGCGTCGGAGCGATATTGATGATGCTGATCACGCTGATGTTGATTTCGACCGCGGCGGGAGCGCTCCGCGGGGTGGAAATCAATGCGCCTCGGGATATCGCTGCGGGGTTGACGATTTTCGGCACTTTTGGCCGCGTGGTCTTTTGCATCGGGTTGTTTTCGGCGGCTTATTCTTCGTTTCTGGTCAATTCGATGGTCGGCGGTTTCGTGCTTTCGGACGGCTTGGGGTTTGCCAGCGATCCTCAAAAGCTGGCACCCAGGTTGGCGACTACGGCCGTCTTGCTGATCGGGATGTTGGTCGCACTGGCGACGATCGCTTCGGGAACCAAGCCGATGCCAGCGATCGTCTTTGGCCAAGCGGTGACAGTGATCGCATCGCCACTGGTTGCTGCGGTACTGCTTTGGCTGTGCAATCGGTCGGATGTCATGGGTGTTGACCGCAACGGTTGGGGGATCAACCTGTTAGGGGCCTTCGGGCTGCTGACGTTGTTAGCGATGGCGTACTACACCGCGACCAGCAAAGTATGGCCAGAAATTTCGGCCTGGTTGGGCGGCTGATCGTCCGCAGATGGTCGAGCACTCAATGGCTACTGATCGCTCAGCGTTGATCGGTCGCATCGGGTGACCGCATCGGGTGACCGTGACCAGTCGTTTCGAATCAGCGCTAGGATTCGCGGACGGACCGGAGTCGCTTTGCTGGTCAGGGCACCAGCGATCCGCTCCAGCGATTCGGGGATTCGGCAGACGCGTCGTGGTTGTTGCCACGCCGGCAGGTCGTGCAGGGCCAGCCGCACACGTTGCTCCCAGTAAGCGATGTCACCGGATTCGCCGTCGCGGCCCGATTGGTCTTCGGCAGGACGATCGATTTCGATCCAGAGTTCAAGGTGTCGACCGCATCCGATCACGATCGCGTGTCGGATTCCGGCGATTCCCGCGACCCGCTGTTCGATCGGCAGCGGGTAAGCTTTTCGGCCATTCGCGAGCGTGATGCGGTCATCTGCTCGGCCAAGTATTCGGAACTGGCCATCGGCGGGATCGATCTGGATCAAGTCGCCGGTGTCGAGCCAGCCATCCGGGCTCGCTTTGGCTGCTTGGAGTTGGGCGTCCCAGTAGCCGAGCATCACACCGGGACCGCGGACCGACAACCGACCGTCTGAATCGATCCGCGTTTCGCAGCCGGCGACCGGTTTGCCGACGACGCCTGGGCGCGCGTTATCGGGTGTTGCGGAGCAGATCACGGGGGAGGCTTCGGTCATGCCATAGCCTTGGATCACGGCTGCGCCGGTATGGTGAAGTTTCGCGAATGCGGCGGCGGACAGCGCCGCACCGCCACAACCGATCGCCCGGATCCGCGAGAGTCCGGCGGTCGAATCGGCGTCGTCGACGATTCGCTCGGCGAGGCTCGGAACGGTATTGATCAAGGTTGGGCGGACTCGGTTGGCGAGTCGTTGCCAGCCTTCCCAGCCGAGCGAAATCGCCAACGTTCCGCCGCTGATCAACCAGGTACCGAGATCGCAGGTACGGGCATAGGCATGCCAAATCGGCAGCAAGCAAAGTCGTACATCGGAGGCACTCTGCGGCAGGGCGGCGAGTTTGGCAGCCGCGTTGGAGGCGAGATTGCGGTGACTGAGCGTGACCGCCTTGGGAGTCCCGCTGCTGCCGCTGGTGAACAAGATCAAGGCCGCATCATCAGCCGCAGGCGGGTGACGGAAGTCGGCGAGAAATCTTGAGAGGCCGGCTGAGTTCGGATGAGGTTGCGACGATTCGCTCGGCAGATCGCAGCGCTTCGCACCGACCGAAGCGGCGAGACGTTGTCGGTCGGCGTCGGGGGCGAGCGGATCGAGCGGGACTTCGATCAGGCCGAGGTCCAAGGCCGCCAACATCAGCAGGATGGCATCGAGGGAATTGCCGGCGGCGTGGGCGAGCCGATCGCCGCGACAAAATCCCGCGGCTAACAAGTGTTGAACGACTCGATCGACCCGTGGGGCCAAGTCGCCCCAGCGAAGTCTGCGAACGAGCCCACTGGGAGGACAATCGATCACGGCGAGTCGATCGGGCGGATGCGACCGCCAAATTGTCGCCAACGACCCAGCTGCGGCAGCCGGATTAGCGGCCGATGAACGCCCCACATGATCCGTCCTCGCCGGGTGGGCGGGACGGTGTGGTTCAGGATGGGTCGTCGAACGACTCAAGATCGATCAGCCGAACGCGGTACGCCGGATCAGGCGGTCGTGGCAAGGGTGCTGCGGAGCTTGGACCCGTTACCGGCTTGCCCGAACTGGGTCATGCGAGCGACACAAACCTGCTTCATCGCTTCGCGGGCCGGCTTGAGGTAATCACGGGGGTCAAACTTGGAGGGTTCTTGGGCGAGCAACTTGCGGATCGCGCCGGTGATTGCCAAGCGGCAATCGGTATCGACGTTGATTTTCCGGACGCCGCTCTTGATCCCTCGCTGGATCTCTTCGACGGGGACGCCGTAGGTCTGTTTGATCTGACCGCCGAACTCGTTGATGATGTCCTGCAGGTCCTGAGGCACGCTGCTGCTGCCGTGCATCACCAGGTGGGTATTGGGAAGACGGGCATGGATCTCTTCGATCCGCGTCATCGCCAAGACCTCGCCGGTCGGCTTTTTGGAAAACTTGTAGGCACCGTGACTGGTACCGATCGCGACAGCCAGGGCGTCGACTTCGGTTTCGGCGACGAACCGTTCGGCCTCTTCGGGGTCGGTCAGCAATTGGTCATGACTCAGCTTGCCAACGGCACCATGGCCATCTTCCTGTTCGCCTTCACCGTGCTCGAGTGACCCGAGGCAGCCGAGTTCACCTTCGACGGAGACGCCACGGGCGTGAGCCATACGAACGACTTCGGCGGTGACGCGAACGTTGTAGTCGTAGCTGGCCGGGGTCTTACCGTCTTCTTCGAGAGACCCGTCCATCATCACGCTGGTGAAGCCGTTCTCGATAGCCGACAAGCAGGTCTCCGGGCTGTTGCCATGGTCCTGGTGCATCACCGTGGGGATATGCGGGTAGAGTTCGATCGCCGCCAACATCAGGTGACGGAGGTAGGCATCTTGGGAGTAAGCACGGGCACCGCGGGAAGCCTGAATGATCACCGGCGAATCGGTTTCCTCGGCGGCCATCATGATCGCCTGGATTTGCTCCATGTTGTTGACGTTAAAAGCCGCAACGCCGTAGTCGTTTTCGGCGGCGTGGTCGAGGACGACGCGGAGCGGTACGAGAGCCATGGTCAGATTCCTTCAAATGTCGAATTGCGGATGACGTTTCAATATTCCCGATTATGCCGACGGGTCCCAGCCCCGCAAGGGACCACGCTATCTGTTCAGGTCGCACGAGGGGGGTTACTTTACCGGACAACGCGGCCACGAGTTGTCGGCCGCTTGTGATTCCCATCCCATATCCTCGTCAAGCAGGGGTTTCGCCGTGGTTGGATCCGTTCTCAAGGCTGTGGTCTTGATGTCAATTTGCTGGGTCGTATTGGGCGGCGAATCGCTGCTTTCGACGGCGCAGGAAGCGACGGGGATAGACAGTGCTGCGGCGGTCGAGGAAAGCGCCCTAGCCGACGGCTCGCTGACCGACGCCGATAGGCGAGGTGACACCGGGGCGTCGAGCAACGAATCGGCGGAACTGGCGGCGCTGCGTCAAGAGGTCGAGGATGCGGCGTTAGCGGGGCACAACGGGTGGATGTTGACCTGTTCGGCGTTGGTGCTGTTCATGACCGCCCCCGGCTTGGCGATGTTCTACGGCGGCTTGGTGCGTAAAAAGAACGTGCTGAGCGTGATGATGCAGTGCATCTTTTTGATGGGTTTGATGACGGTAATCTGGGCCGTCTATGGCTATTCGCTCGCATTCGGGGGTGATGGAGGCTGGATCGGCACCGGCGAGTACCTGTTCATGAACAACGTCCAGCGTTATTGGGACGCCTCGGCGGGTGTCGCGATCACGCCGATGGCAGATGGGCTACCGCGACTGACGCATATGTTGTTCCAAGGGATGTTCTTCATCATCACGCCGGCGTTGATTTGCGGCGCCTTTGCCGAACGGATGAAATTCAGTTCGATCGTCGTTTTCTCGATCCTGTGGGGGACATTCATCTACTGTCCGCTATGCCACTGGGTGTGGGCTGACGGGCCGCTGACCTATGGACCCGACGGCATCATGGGCGGCGCGCTCGATTTCGCCGGCGGGACGGTCGTCCACATCAGCAGTGGCGTATCGGCCTTGGTCGCGGCGTTGCTGGTCGGACCACGGATGGGATTTCCGACCGAGCCGCATCAGCCTCACAATCTGACTTACACCGCGTTGGGTGCGGCGATGTTGTGGTTCGGTTGGTTCGGGTTCAATGCCGGCAGCGAGTTCTTGTCGGACGGTTTGACGAGCAGTGCATTTGCCGTGACACACTTTTCCGCCGCGGCCGGCGCGGTCGCCTGGGCGGTCACCGAGTGGCTGTTGAACGGCAAGCCGACGGTCTTGGGTGCCAGCAGCGGTGCGGTTTCCGGATTGGTGTGCATCACGCCGGCAGCCGGCTTCGTGCAGCCGATGCCGGCCTTGGCGATGGGCGCCGCCGCCGGTGTACTCTGCTACTTCGCCTGTTCGTCATTGAAACACCGGCTCGGCTATGACGACGCGTTGGACGCTTTCGGCGTGCATGGCGTCGGCGGGACTTTAGGAGCCGTCTTGACCGGCGTGTTTGCGACGCGGGCATGCTGGGACATCAACAACGGTCAGCCGCTCGGTCTGATCGAGGGGAACTCGCAAACGATCATCGGCCAAGTCGTCGCCGTCTTGATCACCTACGCCTTCGCCGCTGTGGGCAGCTACGTCTTACTCAAAGGCATCGACACCGCGATGGGATTACGGGTTCGGGCTGAAGTCGAGCAGCGCGGGCTCGATATCACTGAGCACGGTGAAGAGGGTTACACGTTGATTTAGCATCAGCGTTTGCCGGGTTGCAGCAGCGGTCGGCGGTCGTCCTCGGCGACCGTCAACCGATTGAGGCGTTCGGGGTCATGCTGGGTCCAGGTTTCGCGGTACTGAGGGGCCGAAACCTGTCGCAGCACCCCGTCATCGTGCCAGGTACACTGATAACCGGGTGGTGCCCAGCGGCGTTTGGGGATCAGTGAGTCGGTCTTGACGAGTCGCCAAGCCCGGACGATGAACCGTTTGTGTTGAGGCGACCAGTCGTAGAACAGAACCTGGCGAAAAACCTCTCGTCCGTCGGAATCGACGAAGTGGTTCAGTTCGATCAGGTCGACCCGCTGGCTTAGGATTGGACCGGAGGTATCGCCGGAAGCCGCTGGCGAGATCGCCAGCGACAGCCACAGCAGGAACGTCGTCGCGGTATTCATCCACCGTCTCCCGCGTTAAAGCAGATCGGATCGGTTAAACTCGACCGATTGCCGGTAGCGAAAATGGCGGCTTCGGATCAAGGCCAATCCGGGTACTCAAACGGAATGCGCGTTGATTCTAACGTGGCGGACTGAGCGAAATCACGTCGCTGGGGCTGTACAGATCGACCCGCACCCCCTGTCCGCCCGCCGGACTGAGCGCACCCGACCGTGCGGCATCGCGAGCGACGACGACGATTCGAGATTGTTGCGACCGCTCGATTCCGGCAGCATCGGCGGCACGGAAGGTAAAGGTATGCGAGGCGACGCCATGTTCCGGGTCGAACCGATGAGTCACGCGCAGCGGCCGGAATGCCTTTGCGGTCTGGAAATCGAGTTTCACCTGGCCTAAGTCGGCGTTCGGCGACGTGTGACGTTGAATGACGTTGACGACGTAGCGTTCATCGCCGGCGGATCGGTCGCTGACGCTAATCTGCAGCCGGATCGAGGGAAAATCGGCCAAGGCGAGATCCGAAAAATCGTCACTGCGGTCGATCACGGCACCGATCGGGAACTCCGCTATCGGCGAGGTCGGTTCGAACTTGCACCAAAAATCGAGCCGGGCAGATTGTGATTCGGCAGGCCACTGGCGGGCATCCCATTCCAACAGCGGGACCGGTTGTTGAGGCTCGTAATTGGTATCGAAAAAGTGGTATTGGTGAGCCGTCAATTCGCTGCCGTCGACAATTGGAGTAACGGTCAACCAAGATTCGGTCGGTCGCGGGGTAACCGCGTCGCGGGTCGATTGCACCGAGACCGGGAATCGAACGTCGGGACCTTGACGCTGCGGCCGGTGGGCGCGGAATTGGTACGGAGTCGGGCGGCCGTTGCCGTCGACCAATGGTGTGACTGAGGGGAATTGCCAATCGAAGGGGATCGGAAGGAACTCACGGCCGTCTGGCGAGAGGCGAATTTGCAAGGCCTCGCCGCCGGCCAGTGGGATCGGCAACGATAACGATTCGAACGACAGGCGAAACGGTGAGCCGTCGATCCGCTTTGGGTCGACCTTGACGGTCGCATTGAGTGTCGCGGTGACCGATCGTGGGTCGGCGGCCTGATTGAGCTGTGGCGATTCACCGCCGACGGTGAAACTGCCTGGAGCCAGCTTGGCCTTCATCTGCCGCAGCAAGTCGCCGGCGACATCGACCGGAATCGCTTCGCCGCCGGTCGCGGTCGCGATCGTCTGGTACTCACTTTCAGCGGCAGATCGCTCGTCAGCGGGGACGCCGAAACCGAGCAGATAGATCGGCACCCCCGAATTTTCCGCAGCGGCCAACACATCCGACTGAGTGACCCGGGTGGGCTGTCGGATGTCGCTGCGGTTGGGCGTGAATTGATAGTCGCGACCATCGGTGATCACGATGATGCTTTTCTCGGTGTCAGCGTCGTCGTTTTCGAAGGCCCGCATCGCCTCGATCAAGGCGAGATTGAGCGGCGTTTGTCCCCAGGGCAGAACGCTATCGAGTCGTTGCAAGACGCGTCCGGAATCGAAGCGCCCAAGCGGAAGCACGGTCTCGACGTCTTGACTGGGCATCAATCCGTCAGGGATATCGACCCCGGCGCCAGGCGATTTGCTGAGCCGTGGCGGATCGGATCGGGTCCAGGCGATCCGATGGCCGAACAGGATCACGCCGATGCGAGTCCCGTCTTGTCGCGACAATTGATCCAACATTTCGACCAACGCCGACTTTGCCAGTTCCAAACGCGACGGCCCGACAAGCGAAGCTGATTCGCCCGCCAAGGGGTCTTCCATACTGCGCGAGCAGTCGAGAACGAAAACGATCGACGCCCGTTTACGACGCTCGCCGAGCAGCGTAATCGTGCTGGCGCCGTACTCATGAGGGCGATAATCGACCAGGGTACCGCCGAGTCGGTTGATGACGAACGGTTGCGAAAACTCGTTGCCACGAAAGACGGTCAGAGCATTGAGACGCGGTGATACGGACGGCGGCGTACCCGACGGCTTGACGGTCGGCGGCGGTGGCGGAGGCGTATCGGTCGGGAGAGTCTCCGCGGCAGGCGGTGGCGAAGGCTGGTTGGGCAAGTCGGTGGCGTTCGCCGAATCGGTTGCGGTGGCGATCGCCGCGGGGGCGAGACCGACTTGCTGCGGTTCGGCGAGAGGCAGAGCCAGCAGCGCCACGTCGGAGGCCAGATCACCGCCATCGGTACGTAACCAAACGCTGGGGCTGCCGACCGGGAACGGTTGGTCGCCGTCGGTCGCCCCGTCGCTCGGGCTGACGGTCACATCGATCCTCGGGTTGTCGACCGCCGGTGGCAGCGGCGAATTGGCTACGCTGGTGACGATGCCGGAACGGGCGGCGAGGCGGCGAGTGATCTGTCGTGATCGCACGGCATCACGGCGAGCCTGGATTTCCTCGCTCGCCGGCCCGACCACATCGATCAATTCAAGACAGTTGTCGCAGGCCGAATCAAAAAAGGGCTTCACGCCGTTGACGTCAATCGCCGTGCGGTCTGGCCCGAGAAAGGCATTCAAGTGGCGGTCGGCGTGCCACAACAGCGTCTGCTGCACACGATAACGCCACACCTGTTCCAGTGGCGAATCGGTCGGCACGCTGCCGACCAACGGCAGGCTGCGGCGCTGCCATCGGGCGACCGACAACCAGCCGGATGACGTAAGCGTTGGGTCGTCCCACGGCGTCGCTTTGGCATCACCGGTCCAGTTCGCCAGCATTTGACGAACGCGGTAACCCATCTGCTCGACACGTTCGATCCCCGATTCGGCGGCGACCGTTGAGGTCGGAAGCGGATCGGCATCAGTATCGGCATCGCCGCGAGGCTCGCCAGAACTCGCCAGCACCGCGGGGTGGACCGACCAGGTCAAGATCCGATCGAGCGTCGTCAACGCGCGGGTTCGATTGCCGGTTTCGGCCCGGCCCCGCCGCGCGAGTCCGCTTCGCGGCTGGTCCGGACTGTCGGCAGCCATGGCCCTGGCCGGTGCGGCTAGCGACTGCGAGATGCGATCGTGAAGCTGGCGGAGGTCGCGACGTTGTTGCCAAGGGAGCCAAGGGAGATCGAGAACGGCCCGCAGTTCGATCAAGGTACTGCCGGAATTGTCGGCTTCAGCCAATTTCGTTTTGATCCAAGCGTCGAGTTCCTCGTCGAGTTGCGACATTACCTCCCGCAGCCGCGTCGAAGTGGCCAAAAACGGAAGGACGGAAGCGGAGTCTGTCGCTGATGTTGGCGGCCGGTCGAGTTGGCGGGCGAGCGAACCGGCGTCTCGCATCGCGGGCAAGACACGGGTGACCACCGAATCGGCGGGATTGCCCGGATCGGGGGAAGCGTCCGCGGACGGCATCAGTACGGCCAACGCGCCTGCCAAGTAGGGCAAACGATGAGTGGCGTCATCGGCCGTGGCGATCGCTTGCGAAACATCACCAAGCTGTTGAGCGACGCGATCGTAGGCCGAACGGGTCTCGTCCAAGCGGGCGTCGAAGTCGGCCGCCGCGTCTGGTCCGGCCAGCAACCGATCTTCCAACTGCATCCGGGCTTGATCAGCTTGCTTCAGTACGGGGCCAACCCAAGCGAGGCTACGAAGTTCCTGCGTGTCGTCGGCGGATAGCATTACCGAAAATCGATCCGCGTCAGCTCGTAAAGCGAGAGTCCTGGAGATCGGATCGCGGTTGGCCCACCGCGAGACGACTCGGTATCGATTCAGCAGTCGTAACAGTTGAGCGTCGTCGAAGCGGCTATCGCTGGGCCCGTTCTTCATCGTTCCGCGGAGTTCGGCCTCGCCGGGTCGCGAAATCGCGTCGAACAATCGGATCGTTTGCTCGAGTTGTTCGGGGGCCACTCCGGCAACCAGTTCGGCCCATTTTCTCGCCGCCGATTCGGCGGTATCGGCCGGTACCCCACCGAGCGTGGTCGCTAATTGCAGCGACGGAATCACCGCCCCTTGAAACTGGGAACCGTTACCAGATGATCCGCCGGATTTGGCCAATACACTGTGAATCGCCAGCGGGGATGCCCGAGACTCGGCAGCGGTCATTACGTCGGTCACCGTCGCCAACCGCCGTCGGATCGAGGCCGATTGCAGTTCCGCTCGGCGATCATAGGCGGCACCGGCAATGGACAAACGTTCCAACCACAGCAACTGGTGCTCGATGTCGTTGAGCGTTTCCGGCGCGACCGAGAGCAGTGAGCGGCGGGGCAATTCGCCGGCCTGCCGCCATAACGCGTCGCGCTCGATCGGCGTCGTCGCCGGCGGTTCGGGTGGCTTGTCCTGATCGAACAGGCGGCCTAGCGTCGAAGCGGCGAGCGGCCAAGTGATCGCGAAGTCCTCGGCGGTGGCTGGGATTTGGCTGACACGCTGCGGCGGTATCCGGTAATTCGTACACCAGCGAGACATTTCACGGTTGACGAACTCGACCAATCCGGCAAGTGTCACCTGACCGCTGGGGCCCCGCCCCTCGCCGCCAAGACCGCGGCCGACGAGATATCCGAACAGGCTACCGGCCAACGCGGGGCTGCTCCAGCCGACCTGATCGGGCGAAGTGCTGTTGACGATCACGGTATTCGGATGCGTCTGCGGGTCGATGACCGACGTCAGTCGATCGGCAAAGGTGTTGTGCAACATCCCGATTCGCCAATTGGCCGCCGAACGGTTCGAATCGAGCAATACCAGCTTATGAGTGGTCGCCGGCAGCTTGCGATTGATCAATCCGACGATCTCGGAGACGGGCAACCAGGTCGCCGAGTCGAGTGGCGAGGCGTCGGCCGGCAACAGGTGCGGCTGGCCTTGCGAATCGACCACCCCGTGAAGGCTGAAGTAAAAGACGACCGTGTCGGTCCGCTGCCGTGATTCGGTGAGCAGAGTCAGATCGTTGTCGAGCCGACGCAGCGCCAATTCGCGACTCCGCCAATCGGCCGACAAATCGACCAAGCGAAGCGATTGCTGATGCAACGATGAGAGTCGCGCCAAGTCCTCTTGGGCCCAGGCATTTGGGTCGACCGGCCAGTCGTAACCGGTGACAGTGGCCGCGAACAGAGGCGTCAACCGAGGCCGAAACGCGAGCTGATAAACCCAGGCGGAGGTCAGGCCGACGACGAACAGGAACAACAGCCCGACGGCGACGCCGCGGATGCGTCGCCTCGATTGCAGTCGGGTACGGACGTCGTTGACAGTGATCGTCGTCATGAATTCAGTGCAATCCGCCGTCGGGCATGACTTGAATGGTGGCGCGGCCCCGCAGTTGCGAAACGTACGCCGCCTCAGCCGCGCGGCGTCGCTCGCGGAGCAGATCGGTCTTGATGCGACTCGTGACGTCTCGCAGCGGCTTTTGATCACCGAGACGGACTTCGGTGACGATCACGAACGACGTTTCGGTCGAGGTGGAACGAATCTCACTGGCTTGGCCGGGGCTGAGTTTCTCGAGTGTGGAGCGTAGCGACGGCGATTCGATCTCGCCCAAAGTCTTCCAATCATGGTGATCGATTTCGATCGCCGACTCAATCAACCCGGCCGGCGGTTGGGTCCGAAAGCCGGTCGCCCGCAACCGGGCAAACCGCAGCAACTCAACGGCCTGACTCGGATCGGTCAGCCGCGAATGGTCGATCCGATGATGTTGCCAACGATATTGGTCGGGATCGCGGTACCGCTGCGGGTTCGACGAGTAGTGTAATTCGATCTCACGCGAAGACAGGTAGGGATCGTGATCGACCTGACGGCGGAGCAGTTCTCGGGCATAGCCGTGTTCGAGCTCCACCGCCGAATCGCCTTCAGCAAAGCTGACCGGTACGACGGACGGCGACTGCGGTGCGATCGCGGCTGTCCGAGCGATCTGCTGTTGCACCTCACGTTGAACGCTGGCAGACAAAACGTCACGAGCGGCTTGGGCCAAGATTTTACGATCGATCGTAGCGGCCAGGATCTCCATCCGCTCGGCCTCGGATAGCTGCCCCCAGCCGACGCTTTGTGATTCGGTGAGCCGCTGACGATCTGAGTAGGGAAGATCTTCGTATCGGATCGGTTCACCGTTGACCGTCGCCAACACCGAACCGGCGGGCGATTCGGTGTTTCCGGCGGTCGGCTCGACTCGACCGACCGTCGCGGCCCGCAGAGCAACCGTCGGGTCGGAGCCGCCCAGCGCGGTCTCGAGTCGGCTGTCGGCTCGTCGCGAAAGCAGTTCCCCTTCTTCGAGTTCCGGCCCTTCCTCGGGTTGAGTCGGTTCACTCGCGGTCGGCATACAGCAGTTTTCCAGGGCCAGCCTCGCCAACCGGCGAACCCGTTGAGACGGCTCGACGAAACAGCCGCTGTCATCGACTTCCCAGGCGAGTCGCATCAGCCCTTTGTGGACCTCCTCGGTGCAGCAACTGTTTCCTCCGCAGGCACAGGTCGCCTTCGAGCCGATTTCTCGCAGCGCCTTGACCGTCGCATGCCGCACCTCTTCGTTACAATCGTTGAGATTTTCGGCCAGGGCTTCCGCGACCCCTTCGTAACAACCACAGCCGACAGTGGCGAGGTAGGCGGCGGCCTTCGCTTTCTGGGCACCGGCGTCTTGCTCTTGTTTGATCTTGGCGGCGGCTTGCACGCTCGGCGGCGCGTCCTCGCTGAGGTTGGCCGGGTCGGCCAGCAGCTTCAACGGCGGCCGGGGCTCGAGTCCCGGAAGCATACCGCCGAGTCGGGCGGTGATCCGATCACGCAAGAACCGAAAAGCCCCGAAGGTGCCTTTGAACAGCTGCGGGATGCCGAGAAACTCGGGCAGACTCGGCAAGGTTGGTCCGGCCGCCGGCTGCGGCATGATGGCGACGATCGTCTGGTCCCCGACTTGGGCGCTGGTTTGCGGCGTCGGGGGTTGAGGAGTTGTCGATACCGGCGTCGAGGCACAGCCGCTTGCCAGCCAACAAATGACGCCGGCCAAACAGCAGTGCGAGATGACTCGCTTGCGATTCACGGCCGCTTTCCCTCTCAGACCATCGAAATCACGCTACCCGCCCCGGCAACCATTGCCGATCCGACGATGCCACCAGACACCGAGCTCATCTGAATGATCGGTTGTATCGATTATGCGGCCACACCCTTTCCGTGCGGTAACCGGCAACTTCTTGTCTTGCGTGACACGTGTGCCCGTTCATTCGATCTTCAATTCGATCGGCTGGAGTTTACGGTCGCCCTCGGGGACGGTGACTTCGACTTCGCCGGCGCGTCGCGTGTTGCGGACGACACCTCGAGCGGATAGCCGATAGCTGCCCGGTGCGATTCGGGCAAAGTCGAACCGTCCTTGTTCGTCGGTCACCCGTTTGGCGATCAACTGCGGCTCGTCATCGGTCGAATGCAGCTCCACGGTAGCGGCGTTGGCCGCCGTCTTGCCGTGCATCACGACGCCGCGGATCGGCTTGGGCCGATTCTGTTCAGCCAGCATCTCTGCGGTCGAGAGCAGATCGATCGCGACCGAATCGGTCGCGCTGAGATTTCCGACACGGTCGATCGCCTGGATCAACAGTCGTTGCGGGCCAGGCTTCACCATTTCGGTGGGCAGTTCGGCAAACCAAGTCCCTCCGGCGGTCAAAGCCGCCTCGACCGGCGGCGGTTCGACGGCGAACTCGGAGGTCCCGGCTGCCGCAAAACCGACCTTCACACCGGCCACGCCCGACAATCCGTCGTCGTCAACGCTGACGGATACTTGCAATGCCGTACCCTCCACGATTTGACGTCCCGGAACGATGCGGTTGGCGAGCAGTCGTGGCGGTCGACCGTCGAAAATCACCTCAACCGGTTCGCTCCAACTGTCCTGCCCGCCGGCGCGGAGCTGGCCGAGCAGGTTGACGCGGCTGTCGGTGACCGGACCGGCGGGAACCGATAAGCGGAAATCACCGACGTTCGCGACCAGCTCGACCGGATCCTCGGGCTCGCCGATCAACAAACGGACTTCGACCTGCCGGTCGGTTCGGAGTGTCAGCGGAAACTCATCGCGGAAGACGCGGTCGCGGTTGGCATCCACACCGATCTTCAGCTCGTCGCGTGGATCGAGAAACGAACCAACCGGCGCGTCGACACGGGCGGTGACGTCGACCGATTCCAACGGCGAAGCGAAGGCGGTTCCCGCCGCCGGTGAGTCGATTCGAATCCGGTTTCGCATCACCCATTCGTCGATCCGTGGTTGGCTGGAGCCGGGCCGAAATCGGTACAAGAAAGCTCTGGGGAATCCGTCGATGTCGACTTCGGCGATCACGGTACGACCAGGGTCGGATGCCAGGTTGGCTGTCAGACCGACGCGGCTCTGCGACACAGTGAGCCTGCCGGCCAACGAAAGTTCGAGCGGATTAGCGGCATCGTCGGATAGCCGCACAGCGATCGGAATCCCAGCCGCCGGTAGCGTCACACCGTCGAGTGGTTCGGCCCGAACGGTCATTCGTCCAAGGGCGGCATCGTAGCCGGCGGAGACATCGACGTAGCGTCGTGGCCGCTGGGGCGCGACATCGACGACGTGAATCGAGGTCACCTCGGCTTGCTCCTCCCGGACGACGACCAGCAACCCATGGGTCACGTCGATGCCAGGCGGCTCCTGCGACCCCGCATCGCCCGCGCCGTTTTCAGGACCGGCTTCCGTCGCCGATGGCTCAGCAGCGTTCGGTGGCTCGTCTGACGGCTCCCCGGACGATTCGTCAGGCGATTTCTTGGGCGGCGGCAAGAGCGTTACGGGACTCTGATCGGCGGCCAGTGTCACCTCGCGAGGGCCAGCGACCTGGGTCAACGGTCCGGCCCGGTCGAGCCAGGCGTCGGCGATCGACGTCGGCAATGCGGAATCGGGTGGCGTCTGCGTAAGCGTTCGCTGCGGCGTGAAGACCGTTACCGTAGCCGCCAGGTCACGCCCGCGAATGTTCTTGATCGATAACCGATAGGAGGTCGGTCGATTGGGGTAGGGCAGCATGCGTAGCCCCTGATTGTCATCACTCCAACTGCCCGACTGGCCGTCGATGGCGAGCTCCACGGCCGAACGATCGGGCAGGCGGACCTCGGTCTCGAAACGAACGGCGTCGCCCGCGGTCAACCCACGCCAGATGACCTTCGTTTGCCGGCTGAGTCGATCGGTTCGGGTCAGTGTAAAGGAAAGCCGGCGGGAATCGCCCGGTTCGAGCCGTAACGTTGCCGGTAGACCCGCTAGGTCGGGGCGATAGGGATAGGTCGCGGCTCGCTTCAGCTGCGTCGCCCGGTCGCTGCCTTCACCACCCTTATCACTCTTGCTAGCTTCGCCACTCTCGCTCCCTTTACTTCCGGTACCGGATTCCGCGCGGATCAGTCGCAACCGTTCGGTTTCGGCCTGGTCGGCGAGCGCCCGGAGCTCATCCTGCAGATCGTGCTCCACCAAAATCTGGGCGCCGTCGGCCGATTCGACATCCAGAAAGCGTCGATCGCTCCCGACGGCGATCCAGACATCGACCGCTTCGCCACCACGGTTGATCACTGTCGCCTCAGCCGATGCAGTCGTTTGATCGGGCCCGAAGCCGATCGTTGCGGGGCCACGGACTTCGATCGCCGGCGTAGCGACCGGATTGAGCGACGGTTGCAGGGGCTCGGTTTGTGCTAGCGCCTGATAGTCACGGATCGCCCGGTAGAGCGGTTCACGGTCGCTGGCCGGCGTATCGTCAAGTGCCAATTGTTGCCGAGTCGTGAGCCAAGCTAGCTGGTCGTACCGCTGCGCCGACGAAAGTCGATCGTTAACCGCCCGCGGGTTGTAGGGAGCCCCGATCGGTGACCCGATCAGTCGGCTCCAAAGTCGAATTTGGTGCAAACGGTCGATCCTGATCGGCCGCGATTGACGATCTCGCAGATCGGCGGATTCGTCAAAAACGGTTTCCAACCGGATCGGCCATTGCTGGCGATCGGCCATGACCCGGCCCCGCAACTGCTGATAGGCGAGCGGGAAAGTATCCGCCGAAATCGAGTCGGTCGGCCAGGCGGTCAGTCGTGTCAGCGATGTGTCGGGGACGAAGGGGGTTACCGATCGGCCGTAGTAATCGGCCAGCGTGAGGATTCCCGATTGCCAACGCACCCAATCGTTCGAGCGTTGGCGCATGGTGGCAGTACGCGTCAGGCGTCCCGCGTCCTCGAGGCCGTCGATGCTGGTCAGACCAAGCACCGCCTCCTTCGCCGCCGCGGCGACATTCGAAAACGTCTCGTTACGCAAACTAACCGCCTCGACCTCCGGCAGCGCCGCGATCAACTGCATCCGCTCACGAACCGGTACCAGCGGCGTCTGCAACGCCAACCGGATGAACCACGCGTCGGCCGGCCGGACGGTACCGTCGACCAACCGTGAAACCTGTTCGGGGCGTGCGAATGGCCGAAGTCGCAACAGCAGCTGTTCAAGCCCGTCGGCCGTCGCCAGCAATTGCCCGACCGACACCTGCGGGCGGCCGACCAAATCACGGGCATTCGCGACTCGCGACAGCAATTCATCGAGGTCGGCGGCCGTCGCGAAGGGCAGTTCCGGATGCCGCTGACCGCGGATCTGCAATGCGACGTGGTAGGGGAATGCCGCTAACAAGTCATGGACCAGCCGTTCGATCTTGACGATCGCTGCTGCTGCGGCCAAGGCCCGCGAATAGATTGACTCCGCCTCCTCCGACCGGGCCGTCGCGAGTTGGGGCCAATCGGGACGGACACGGTCGGTAAAGAACCGCTCGCCGTCTCGCCGCAGTCGGTCGGCATCGAGGATCAATGGCTGTAGCACTTCGCGTGACGCCACAGCGACCGCCGCTTGTTCGCCTAGCCAGCCTGCTCTGCACAACCGGTGGAACAGCGGCCAATCCGCAGCTTCGATTACCGCAGCTTGCCCCGCCAGACGAAATTCGGTGAGCTCCGAAAACTCCGGACGCCACGAATTGTCGAACCATTCGCGAAGCGCCGCGCTGTCCTCTCCGATGACCAAGTCGCCGAACCGATTCAATGCCGTGACCGCGTCGCTGTCGAACCGCAGTCGCAGCCCATCGTTCGCGTCCAGGATCGCGACCGAGTGCAATCGGTCGGCAGACGCCAACGCGGGACGCCGCGTCTGAAATGCGTCGACCCACGATTCCGACGTCGCCGCTGCACCCGATCGCCCGGCACCCGATCGTCGGCTACCGCCACGATTTCGCGAAGAAGTCTCCAAAGTCGGATCGCGTGGCCGTAGAAGGCGTTTCATCGGCAACAGCTGTTCGTCAAAAAAACGGATCAGCGGCTTGGTCTCGAAACTCCAACCGCCCCGGATCGTCGCATCGATGCTCAGCAATTGACGTTGATAGGCCCACCAGAGGTCGGGGGCATAATCGATCGGTCGCGGGAGTCCGTCACGAGATTCCAACAACGAATCATGAATCTGCCAGGCTTCGGCCAACCGTTCCTGAAGTGCCGGTTGCTCCAGCGGATTGACCGGCATCACGAAATCGCCGCCCCCACCGACCGCTGGTTCACTCCCATCAGGCGGTGAAGCAGCGTTTGGTGAACCGCCGGAGGATGAGCCGGGATCCGATGGGTTTTCTGCTACCTCCGCCGTGTCGCTCTGCGTGGCCCCGCTTTGCTCAGCTTCCTTGTCAGCGGAATCGGTCTCCGTCGTGTTTCGGCCGCTGGCGTCGCGGACCCCATCGGCCGCCGAAATCGCCTCAGGGACTCGCGCCTGAATCAACTGATCTCGGATCGGATTGGTGATCGGCAGCATCCGGTTGGCGGCCCGCTCACGGAAGACCTTTTCCCACTTACCGTGCTCGCGATCCGTTTTGGTTTCGCTGATTCCCTGTTGAACGTCGAGTTCCCGCGCGTCGTCCGAGAGCGGCATCACGGAGATGATCGGCACCGCCGCATCGGCCAGCTTGGGAACACCACCACCCCAGAGCAATCGCGGCGTCTGAACGGCGAACCCGTCGGTCACCCGACCGCTCCAGCGAGCGACGCCGGTACGCACATAGATCAGTAATTCGCCGACCGAGATCACTCGATCGCCATTGAGATCGGCATCCCCTTTGAGTCCGCGACCGGCGAAGTAGCCGAAGACCGTGCGTCGCAGCGCCGGCGAGTGGTGGGTCTGTTCTAGCAACGAACGGGAGGTCAGCACCCACAAAGTCGGATCTTGGGTGCGACGGACCGCGGCTTCCACTTCGCGGGTCATCACATCGGGCAGCAGTAGCCCATCGGCCGCCAACAGCGGCGGGGTCGTGTCGAGGACCAACAACTTCGCTCGGCCGGGAAGACCGCTAACCTTCCGCATGACCTCGTCGAACGAAAGGTCTCGACTGGGATCGTCGCTGCCACTGGGGCGGAGTGCGGGCCCGGATTCACCGCGAACCTCATGCGCAGCCAGCACAACGATCACCGTATCACCGGAATCGACCACCGTCGCGGACGAGCCGGAACTCAGCAAACTTTGATCGATCTCCGCAGGCGAGACGAGCGGCAGCGGTGCCGACGCATCACCCTGGTAGAGGGCCGCTTTCAGCGGCGTCAGGTGGGCGTATTGTTCAAGCGAAAACGGGGCGGACTCGATCGAGCGCCGGGCATCGCCACCACCGACCGCAAAAATCAGATGCGTGTTGGGGTGTCTGAAGGGAGCCGTCAGCGCGTACACGAACACCGCCACCAAAGCGGTCAGTGCGACGAGCACCGCCAACCGTTTGAAACCACGGGCGCGATCGCGTGAACGACTCCGTAAATCACGCCAACCCTGGCCTTCGGTCATGCCATCCCCCTTCGTCCGACGAAGCCGTGATCACGCTTCATAGAGCACCAGTTCTCCCGATTCGATGCGATCGGCTCGGGATACAAAATCTTGGCAGTGCGAGTCACGATCGTCCGGGGGAAAATGTAGCACGGCTAGCGTCAGTGCCGCCGCGACGGCTTGGCTCGAGAGCGAATCATCGGGCGGTACGGGTTGAGGCGAATCGGCCGGAGCGATGCTGTCACCGCTCCAAAATGCCGCCAAGGCCAACCAACCACCCGGTCCCGAATGATCGCAGCGATTCGCCGCCACCTCGGCATCACGACAGGTCGGCTCCTCGGGCCGAGCGACCCAAGCGGCGGCGGCCCTAACGGCATCGGACTGCGCTGCATCGAGAGCTTGCGCGAAGGTTTCGGCGACCAACAAACAGCCCCAAGCGACTGCCGGGCGGCGTCCGAGTGTGAAACCGCGCAGCCTCAGCGCCTGGAAATAATCCTTTTCGCCGATCAGTGCGGCAACCAACTCGTCGGGTGTCGAACAGGCTCCCGCTAACCGCGGGGCATCTCCCTTCAGCCGCAGGCGTTGGCAAAGTTCATTCACCGTCATCCCGGCTGCCGCCACCGCGACGGGATCGCGTGGCCGATTACGATCCTCGGTCGATACCGAGGCCTCGACCCCGTCGATATGAACCAAAAACTCGGTTTCGCCCGCCAGCACACGATCGCCACTGACCAGCGGATGGCGTTTGACCGGGGCCGCGTTGACCTGCGTCTCGGCCGACTCCATCGCGTGCAGGACACAGGCCTGCTGACGGCAATCGAGTAAAAAATGAAACTCCGCCATCGTGGGATCGTCGGGAAAGCTGAAATCGGCCCACTCGGTCTGGCCGAAGCGGACGACCAGTCCGTCTTGCAAACGGATCCGCTGACCCCGTGACGGTCCAGTAAGCACCTCGATGACGACACGCACAGCAGCCCCATTCATTACTAAGCAATATGCGGGGAAAAAGTGTCAGGCACTTATTTTCCGCTCGATCCTAATTGATTTTGACGAGTCCGCCTTTGACGGTTGTCATCGCCTGGCCTTCCAAGGTCGACGTGACCCCTGACGCGGAAAAGTTCGCTCCACCATCGATTTTGACTCCCATCGTGCCGGAGATATTCACGTTCATCGCCGTGATCTCGATCTTGTCTTGAGTGATCTTGATGCTGCTTTGACCGACCTTTAACAGGATCTCCCGCGCGGCTTCGATCTCACTTTTGCCAGCGGTCACTTTGATCGAATGATCGCCGGAGCTGACTTCGACCGCTCGGTTTCCCGTATTGACCGTCAACGAATCGTCGCCCTTGATCGTCTCGGTCCGCGTGCCTTCGGCGATCGTCAACTCGGCGTTACCCTCGTCGATCAATACGGTCCGATTGCCCTTTTTGACTTGCAACCGATCGTTGCCTTGATCGAGTGTGACCGAACGGTTGTTGTAGATATCGATCGTTTGGTCGCCGTCTGTCTGCTTTTCGAAGCCGACTTTCAAGGTGTCGTTGTTTTCGACGACACGATTGAAATCGCGTTCCGCGTGGATGTAGATCTCTTCGCTGTCTTTCTTGTCCTCGAACCGCAGTTCGTTGTAGTTCTCATCGGTGCCGCTCTTGCTGCTCCTCGTTTTGATCCCACTTTGGGTCATGTTTTCGGGTAGGCCGTAGGGTGGCATCTGGTCAGCGTTGTAGAGGCTGCCGGTCACCAACGGTCGATCCGGGTCGCCCTCCAGAAATTGAACGATCACTTCTTGGCCGATCCGAGGGATGAACACGCTGCCCCACTGCGCCCCCGCCCACCCCTGAGCCACACGCAACCAACAGGTACTATTCTCGTCCTTCTTGCCGAGTCGATCCCAGTGAAATTGGACTTTGATCCGACCGTAGCTGTCGGTCCAGATCTCTTCGTTGGCTTTGCCGACGACGACCGCCGTGTGCGGTCCACCGACCACGGGCCGGGCCGTTTTGCGACGACTGCGGAACGGCACATTCGCCGGAATCGCCGTGAACTTTGCCGAAAAGCCTTTGCGAGACGCATCTTGGTTGGCTCGCCCCCGCTCCGAATCGTCGTCGTCGAGACTGATTGCGCCGATTTCGATATCGGTCGAAACCAACAGATAGTCGGTGTTGTCGACCTGGCGGGGAAACGACGTCAGGGTGAACAAGCCGCCGGTCGCCAAACCGCTCGCGTTGCCTTCGCCGTGGCAGAGCTTCTCATCCGCGTTGAGTGCCTCGATCCGGACCTGTGAGTAGCGTTGGCCGAGTTCGGTCTTGACGTACTTCCCGGGATAGTCAAAGACCTTGCCCTGTTCCAGATCGTAACTGCCACGGATCTGTGAGCGGACCTGCAGTGCCGCGCGCGGTGTTTCGAAGTCGTAGTCGGTCAGCTCCGTCGTCCCGCTGGTGACCGAACTGGCCGGGCGAAAGTCCCAGACGTGCTCCAATCCCCGACCGCCACCGCCGGTCCTTTGAAAATGGAGCTTTTTGCCGCCGCGGATGTACTCATGACAACTGCCAGCATCGCTGAGCACCATTTTGTGCTGCCCAGCCGAATGGATGAAGAAGTAATAGATTCCCTCCTGTTCCATCAGGCGACTGACGAAATCGAAATGACTTTCGCGGTACTGCACGCAATACTCGACCGGTGAGTAATTCTCGATCAGCTTATCCTCGATCACCACGCCGACGTCGCCCAGCACCTGCTTGATGATGTCGGGGACCGACATGTTCTGAAAAATGCGGCAATCGGCGGCTTGCTTCAGCAGCCACAGATTGGGCCGGACAGTAGCGACGTAATGCTCGTAGGCACGGACTCGTCCGGCATGCTCGATCCGGGTGATCAAGCCGCCGAAATGCCGCTCACTCGGTTCGCCTTGGTCGACGGTCAGCGCTAATGACTGGCCGAGCAATTTGTCGAAGTCGATCTGCGGCAACCGGCTCAACAAGTGGAACTCGTACCGAAACGGTTCCCCCAACCGGTCGCTCGCCAACAACTTGGCAAAGACGAAGTCGCCCGACTCCAGCGGGGTGCTCAGTTGATAGCCGATCGCCAAAACATTTACCTAGGCTAAGGGGTGTGGCCGGATTTCGATGCCGTCAGCGTTTCAGCTTACGCATCAGTTGCTTCTTTTGTGAGCGGATCTCCGCCGGCGGGGTAGTGACCCGCTTCCCGTCCGTTTGACGGCGCGCTGCACCGAGTTTTCCCGCCAGTTGCTGCTCCTGATCGGCAGCGGAATCATCGCCTTCGCGCCCGCCGCCGACCGCCTTCGTACCCGCCGCGACCGGCTTACCGCCCGCATCGGTGTCCTTCGACTTCCGCCGGAACGTGTCGCGGACGACCTCCGCCCCATCCTCGAGGCCCTGCTTCTTGGCCTCTAGCGAACTGATGTGCGCTTCCACCCGATGCTTGAGCATCGTCAGCGAATCGCCTTGCCGCTCGAGAAAACCGAGCCCAGGTACCCGACTGAGCTTAACCATTATGTGTCTCAGGCCATCGAGTTTATCGCGCATCGAGACTCCTTTGGCTTTGGCGAACGGCTTCAAAAATCGAAAGGCGGCTGACAACGAAAACTTGACACACGGTTCGAAAAGCCGTTCCGGGCAATTCTACAAGTCGGCTAGCAAGGCGGCCAATTCGGGGTCGATTTCGTCGTCATCG
>SKZY01000105.1 GCA_007127095.1 Planctomycetaceae bacterium | reverse complement strand
CCGGAGAGCATCGCTCGGCTGAGCGAACCACAGCGACTCCCTGCCTAACGGCCCATCGCCGAACAGCCGCACACCGGGCATCGACATCTACACAGGTCGTACCAGCACCAGTCGAACAAAAGACACCCTCCCTCCGGGCATTGGTATCTACACAAGTTCGAAGGGGAGCGTCCGCTTCGCGATTTTCATGAGCTCGCCGACATCGACGTCAGTCTGCGTCAGTAGATCGTTGATCGAAAGCAGGTGCATGTAACCCGCCAATAGCGGGACGTCGCTGGGGCCACACGGCTCGCGCCGTTGCGTTGAGATGGGGGGGACGCCTCCTTGCGCCAACAATTTCTTGCCTGCCTTGCCTATTTTCCAAGTACACTACAGCGTCGGTAAACGTTGTACCGGGTACCGAGAGGGCATTGTGGCGGTTCGACCGGTCGTGTGGGCACGGCGACAGCGGAACTGTCGCGGTCGTCGGTTCCGACGCGAGTTGCCCCGCAAGTCGGTCGAGAAACAGGATCAGCGGTCGTTTCTTTCCCGTTCGCAGTTTTTCGGCTGCGGCCGGACTTGTCCGGTCATACCGATCGGGGTGAATAGCTGGAGACGAAATTAAAAGAGAGTCACTCGCTTTTCTTTGCTTTTAGTTTTACGAGGCAGCCACGGTGCCGGTTCGGCCCCGATCAGGGAAGATTCCATGATTTCGAATTAAGGTTTTCACAGCATGCCGTTGCTGCTTTTCGCCACCGTCGCTTGTGCGTTTTTCGTCGCCGTTTGCTTGGTACCGCTGGTACGGGCCTGCTGTCGGCGTTTGGGAATCGTCGACAACCCCGATCGTGATCGAAAACTGCACAGCGACGCGGTATCGCTCGGTGGCGGCATCGCGGTCTTTTTCTCGATCGTGATCGCCTCGGCGCTGGTGCTCAGCGGCGACCGGTTCCTCGGCCAACGGCAATTGGGATTGTCGTCTCAAGTCGTTCCCGCCGATTCGACAAGCCTGCAAGGACATTCTCGGTTCACGCCGCGAGTTTCCGTCGCAGCAGACGAGCTGGCCCCGGCCAAGCGGTTGCTGACGGCTGGCGAACGGGCCAAGATCAAACAGCAATGGCTGACGCTTTTCCTCGCCGCCGGCGTGCTGGTGCTGATCGGCTTGGTCGACGATATCCGTCCGCTCAGCGGCAAACACAAGCTGTTGTTGCAATTCGTCGTCGTGGCGATGGTCGTCGGTACCGACACCGTGGTCCAACGGATCGGCATCTTCGGCAGCACCGTCGACCTAGGCATTTTTGCCTACCCGATCACGGTGTTGTGGCTTCTCGGAGCGATCAACGCGCTCAACCTGCTTGACGGAGCCGACGGAGTCGCGTCGACCGCCGGAGCGGTCATCGCCGGCGGTTTGACGATCCTCTGCATCCAAACCGGCAACCCGCTCGGCGCCGCGGTTGCCGCCGCCGTAACCGGATCGCTGCTCGGTTTTTTGGTCTTCAACCGCCCCCCAGCGACGATTTATCTGGGCGATGCCGGCAGCATGGTCGTTGGTCTGTTCATCGGCGTGATCTCGATCTGGGGTTCGGTGAAGGAATCGACGCTGGCCTCCTACGCGCCGCTGATGGTGCTGACACTGCCGATGTTCGATTCGGTGATCGCGATTTTACGCCGAGTCTTAACCGGACGCGGTATCTACGCCGGTGATCGCGGACACATCCATCATCAATTGCTCGATCGCTTCTCGCACCCGCGGATGCTGGTCGTACTCGGCGGGCTCTGCGGCATCTCGACCGCCTCGGCCGTGCTCAGCGTTTGGTTATCGATGCCCTCGTTGGCAATCATCGGCTCGCTGTTCGTCATCGGTTTGTTGGTCTTCACCCGCTCGTTTGGGCATGCCGAACTGAGGATGCTAGCGTCGCGAACTTCGCGGTTCGGCGATTCGCTGTTGGGCGCCCGTCGCGGCACCGCCTCACAACCGTCTCACCGCTCTGTTCATCTGCAAGGCTACCGCGGCTGGGACAAGATCTGGGAATCGATGGTCGAGTTTGCCGATGACCGCGGCCTCGCGGAAATCCGCTTGGACATCGGCATCGCCTGGATTCACGAAGGCTACCACGGATCCTGGCGTCGTCCGATGATGCCGGAAAAATCGCAGCAAATGTGGATCAAGTTGCCGTTAAGCGTCGACGGCCGCAACGTCGGCCGACTCGAAGCGGTCGGCGATTCACACGCCACCGACGCCAACGCCGCCTTCCAACTGCTGATCGAACGCAGCGAAGAGCTGCAAGAACAAATCAGCTGCCTGATCCACGGCGAGCCCAGCGTCACCGTCGACTGGACCGAGCCCGAAAGCACTGCCGAACTAGCAATCGGAAAATAGAGCGAGGAGGGGAGAGTTACGAGTTCATGCAGTGTGGCCTCTGTGAGCGGAACGGCGTCAGCCGCCGGCCCAGGTAATGCAATCGGTTCGCTTACCGCAACGGCGTGAGCCGTGCGGCTTGACCGGTTTAGTACTCGAATTGGAACCGGACGGAGAACATATCGGCCATGCTTTCGCCGTTTTTGGGATCTTTGAGCGTTGGACGAACGTAGTTGAACATTCCCTTGGTGTAGGGGTTGAGATACCAGGTCACACCGTAGGTCATGTCTTCTAAATAACCGCCTTCGATACCGGCATCGTTGAGGTCGATGAAGGCCCAGCGGGTTGCCAGTTCGATGGCACCGCAACCGGTCCATCCCGTACCAGTGGTACGGTCGAAGACATTACTACGGGGTGTAACCCGTTGAAAGATTCCTTCACGGAACCGGCCGAGAATACTCGTTGGGCTGTAAGAGCGGCTCTCTCCTGTCAGGAAATAGCTGCCGAAGATGTACCCGCCTCGGAACGTGGCGTTGTCGTTCTGGCGCCGATTGACTTCGGCTTGCATCAATTCGGCTTGAATGGAAAAGGGGCCATGGACCCAAGCGGTATCGACACCGTAGAGCAGGGTATGTCTGGCATCGAGGATGTCTCCGGTATCGACGAAATTAGGAACGCCGCCGACGCCTTGTTGACTCATACGAACACTTGGCCGGGCTGCGTAGCGTACCGGATCGTCGCCTGGTAGTCGGTAGCTGAATGACCCACCGAGGTGCAGTAAGCTGAGTTGGTACTCGTTCAGCTCTTCGAACCAGGCCAGGAAGGTCGCATGAGCGGTCGAAGCGTAGCCGTCTTCGAATGACACGTCCTCGCCGTAGTCGTCGCTATTGGAACGAAAAAAACCGAAAGCCCAGGTCAGTCGCTCTTCCAATGCGTGGCCATATGTCATAGCGCCCATATTTCGAACAGGGGCGAACGAATCGGCGAGCGACCGCTCGTTGAAGGTGATGAAGCGATTGGGCGAATAACGTTCCAAGCTGAACGGTTCGAAGTAGTGGCCGACGATCAGGTTACGAATCAGCGGCAAGTCGGTCATCGCGATCCAGACGTCGAGAAATCGCGGGCGGGCTTGTTCCGCAAAATCGAACTCGATGCGATACTCGAATGTTTCATAAAGCTCTCCGAATATTCCGAACCGAGCTCGTCGAAAGAACGCCCCGTCAGGGATCTCCCCGACCGCGGCGACATTGTCTTCGTCTTGGCTGAACCAGGCGAAGTCGCTCTGGATTTCGATGGAAATATTTGTCGTCGGCTTCGGTTTCGTTTTCTCTTCAATCGGTTCGGGTGTGTCCTCAGAGCTGTCAAGCGGCAACACGTCGCGAATGGGAAGCTCGACCCAGGGGCGTTCAAGGAAATCGCGGAGTTCAAGTTGGTCGGCGGCTTCGATCGGGGCGGCGATCTGAATGGAGTTCGGCAGCGGTGCGTTGAGTTCGTCGGTCGCATTCGGATCGACGGCGGCCGGGTCCTCGGTGGAAGTCGCGCCGGAAACAAGATCACCGAGGGTCAGCGCAGGAAAATCACCATCGGAATCGGCCGCGCGAAACGGCTCCGGGTAGGAATCGGAAATGTGCTGTGTTTGTGCTGTCGCGGAATCGCTGCTGCTAATGATTGCAAAGCAAACCAGTGCAGTCCCCCAACCGATCCGCAGAGGCGAATGGCGGCACGGCGAGTCGGCTCGTTGCGCGCTGCTCAGCGGCGACATGCGGGTACCTCTCTGTAAGTGAATCGGCTGATGCGGTTCGGTATTCGGGATTCGACCTAGTGACTTCCCCGCGATTGACGGTCGCCAGCGGCCAGCCAAATCGTTTCCGATTCAAGCCAGCAGTCGGTCGACGTCGCCTGGGGACGATCGACCCTAACAAACGGCAGAGCCGGCTGTGTAGACTGATTTTTTCCGTTTTTGCGATTGCCGTTGGCGATGGCGTAAAAGCTTCCGTTCAGCTGTTGCTTCCGTTCAGCTGGATCGGATCGACTGGCCACTCTGTCGGCGAGCGTCGAGGCGGATCGGCCACGCTCGAGCAAACTTTGCTGCCGTGGCACGACGGTGGCCGGATAAGGCTTCATTCGGCCTCGCAGAGAGGCACGATCGGGCTGGTCGAGTTCAGCAAATCGCGGATCGTGACGCCGCGAAATGCCGCTTCGGTGGCGGCATAGGCACGATCGAGCTCGGCGTGCAGCGGGCAGAGTTCGAGATGCGTCTTGAGACCCAGCGGACAGGAGCGGATCCGTTCCAGCGGCCCGGCTGCCGTCACGACGTCCAAGATCGTGAGGTCGTCACTCGATTTGCACAATTCATAACCGCCACCCGGCCCGGGGCGCGAGCGGACGATTCGGGCCGCTACCAGATCCTGGAGGACACGGTGCAGGTAGCGACGCGGCACCTTGGTCGTTTCGGCGACGAGTTCTGCCGAAGCAGGTTTACCCGGACGGGCGGCCAAAAAGGCGGTCGCCCTTAAAGCGTACTCGGCGGTCTTAGATAACATCGGCAGGATCTCTCGCACACAGCTGAAGGCCGGCCGCGATGCCGCTGCACCACTGGTTGCCGACCGGAAACTTCATCGCTCGCCAATCATATACCTTGACGTGCATATTCGGCGGCGATAGAGTAGGTTGAGCGATGAAATCGTAGGGCGTTGTCACGGCAGTGACAACGCGGCGCCGCCGGGGCGGGCCTGCGACGAACTCGACACCCACCTCGAAGGGGCCCCTGTGCAGATACCCACCTCCCACCGACCGACTCCCATTCGCCAACGAATCGACAGCGTTATCGTCTCGCTGATTTCGTTGTGCGGGCTGATTTTGCCCAGCATGCTGTTCGGCACGACGACGGTTTGGGGGCAAGTGAACTCGTTCGAAAGACCACCGATCGATTATCTGGAAGCGGAAGTGGACGACCCGGTGGCACGGTTGGCGGAGCGGCTGGAGGCGGGTGAAGTCGAACTCGAGTTCGACGGTAGTCACGGCTATCTGCGATCGGTATTGGCCGCTTTGGAGATCCCGATCAGCTCACAGACGTTGGTGTTTTCGAAGACGAGTCTGCAATTGCAGCGGATTTCGCCGCGGCGACCGCGCGCGTTGTACTTCAACGACGACGTCTATGTCGGTTGGTGTCAGCGCGGCGATGTGCTGGAGTTCGGTTCGACCGATCCGCAGCAGGGGGCGATTTTTTATACGCTGGAGCAATCGCCAGCGACCGATGGAGCGGAGCCGCCACGCTTTATCCGCGACCGCGGTACCTGTCTGACCTGCCACGCGTCGACACGGACACAGAACGTTCCCGGCTATCTGGTTCGCAGCGTATTTGCCGACGCGGCGGGTTATCCGATTTTGGGCAGCGGGACGTTCACGACCGACCACACCAGCCCGTTTGAAGAGCGGTGGGGAGGCTGGTACGTCACCGGAGAAGCGGGGGCGATGCATCATTTGGGGAACCGCATCTTTGCCAAAGACGATCGGCGGCAAACCGCGACCGCCACGTCGTCCGACGTCGAGTCGCTCGATCCGTTCTTCACGACCGAAACCTACCTGACGCCTCACAGCGACTTGGTGGCGTTGATGGTTTTGGAACATCAGACGCAGATGCACAACGCGATCACCGCCGCCAACTATGAGACGCGGCTGGCGCTGTTGCAATCGTTCGAAATGAACTCGCTGTTGGAACGCCCCGAGGGGTTCATCAGCGACAGCGCCGAGCGGCGGATCGAGGCGGTGGCTGACGGGGTCGTCCGCCATCTGTTGATGTGTGACGAGTTTCGCCTAACTAATCCGGTCAGAGGGAGCACCGCGTTCGCGACCGAGTTTGCCGCCCGGGGACTCCGCGATTCGCAAGGTCGTTCGCTGCGCGATTTTGATCTCAACGAGCGATTGTTCCGATACCCGTGCAGCTACCTGATCGGGTCGGAATCGTTCGCGGCGTTACCGGACGAGGTTCGCGGTCGGATCATGAGCAAGCTGACCGCGGTGTTGGACGGTTCGGACAAATCGGAGCGATTCAATCACCTATCGCAGAACGACCGGCGAGCAATCTTGGAGATCTTGCGTGAGACAAGGCCCGAGTTGTGGATCGATTGAAACGCCGCAACAGACCGTTCGGGCAAAGGCCGATCAGGCGAACAGCTTGGTAACAGCTTCGCCTTTGACGAGTTCGCGGGGTTGATTGAGGTGGTTGTAGACGATCGTTTCGGGATGGATACCGAAGGCGTGATAGATCGTGGCGAGCATTTCGTTGGGGTGGACGGGATTATCGATCGGTGCCGAGGCTGTTTTGTCGCTCTTACCGTGGACGTAGCCGCGGCGGATTCCGGCGCCGGCCATCACGGCGGTGTAGCAGTAAGGCCAATGATCGCGGCCATCGTCGCTGTTGTTATTGCCACTGGTGCTGACGCCGCGTTGCGGGCTGCGTCCGAACTCACCGACGGCGACGACCATCGTGTCTTCCAGCATGCCGCGGTCGTCGAGATCTTCGATCAAGGTCGACAGACCGGAATCGAGCATCGGAGCGGATTGGTCCTTCATCCGTTTTGAAAGCCCTGAGTGGTGGTCCCAGGAGTGGTTATCACTGTTGGCGACCTTGGGCCAAATCACTTCGACCACACGGGTCCCGGCTTCAACCAATCGGCGGGCCAGCAGGCAGCTTTGGCCGAACGTATTGCGACCGTAGGCGTCGCGGAGATCGTCGGGTTCGGCGGCGAGGTCGAAGGCGTCTCGGGCACGTCCGGAAACGATCAGTGACAAGGCGCGATCGTAGTATTCGTCCAGCTCGTACGATTCGACGGCTCGATTGATTTCTGGCATCTGCTGGTTCAGCAGATCACGGAGTCGGGCGCGGCGTTGCAGCCGCACACTGAAGACCTCGGGACGCAGCTTCAGATCATCGATTTTGATCCGCGACATCTTATCCATATCCATGTCGTCGCCGGCCGGATAGAGCGTGTAGGGATCGAACGATTTGCCGAGGAACCCGGCGGTACCGCCCTTACCGATCACGTTCGATTCTTGCAGCGGTCGCGGCAGCATCACGAACGGCAGCATCGGTTCGTCGATCGGCCGCATCCGCACCAGGTTACTGCCGAAGTTGGGGAAATCTTTCGGCGACGGTGGTTCGAGTTGTCCTGACGGGCTGACCTTGTCCGTCGTATAGCCGGTCATCACCTGGTAGATCGCGGCGGTGTGATTGAACAGCCCGTTGGGCGTGTACGACATCGAGCGAATCATCGTGAAACGGTCGTTGATCTGGCTCAGCTTGGGCAGATTCTCGGTGAATTGGACGCCCGGGATCCGGGTGCTGATCGGATTGAAGACACTCTTGACGTTATCGGGGACGCCTTCCTTGGGATCCCAGAGATCGAGTTGGCTCGGTCCGCCCTGCAAGTAAACCAAGATGATGCTCTTCGCCTTGCCCCACCCGGGCCCGCCAGCGGAAGCGGGTAAATCGGCGGCAGCCGCTTCGAGTTTCAGCAGCGATCCGAGCGACATCCCGAACAAACCACAACTGCCGACACGCAACACGTCACGGCGGGTCGGTCCGAGGTGTCGGTCACAAAGGTCTTTCGCGGGGGCGCCTTGGAAGGAAAGCATCGGTGGGACTCGCTCAGATAGGGTAGGCCAGGAAGTGGACGGCCGACGGCAGGTGGAATCGAATGGCGGAACCGAGATGCCACCGCAGGAAGCGACCAGCCAATTATCGTAACATTTTTGTTGGTGAAGTGGTCGGAATTCTCACTGTGATCAGGCGGGAGGGAACTCGGACCGCAAATG
The DNA here is from genome assembly GCA_007127095.1 of Planctomycetaceae bacterium. GTDB lineage: Bacteria > Planctomycetota > Planctomycetia > Pirellulales > Pirellulaceae > UBA6163. The sequence continues at coordinate 309 of SKZY01000105.1, read as the reverse complement.
AGTCGATTTCGCGCTCTCGCGGGCATCGGTATCGACACTCGGCGCAAAGCGTCAACCGAACGAAAGACACCCTCACGGAGGGGGGGGCTGTCCTGGGCTGTCAAAAATTCGGCATTGACGTGTTAAAACAGGGCCGGTGCGTTGACAATTTTTTGTCCCAAATCTGAGCGTGGGATCATCACGTCAACGCCAGTTGCCGTAGCCGAAGAGCATGGATCGTTCGGCAGCCTTGGATGCTGCGTTGGTCACAGCCCGGAGGGCGATACATCTCTGCCGGGGCCGTAAGGCCCCGGACGCGGTCACCCAATG
>SKZY01000462.1 GCA_007127095.1 Planctomycetaceae bacterium | reverse complement strand
ATTTTCAAACCGAATCAATCCGCCGAGTCGCAATCCAACGGATGCGGGCTGCGAGTCGTCGGTTTTGCCGGTTACGACTCGGTTGAATCGAGCGATGTGGTGAATCATCTGCTCGTCGCCGAGTTCTTTAACCCCGGGTTACGCTTGGCTCGCAAGGCGAGCCTGCGCTTACCCGGGGCTACTGCCTGTCGCCAGCTTCGCGGCTCGGAGAGATGGGACGACAGAGTTGTTCCTGGTCGACAACGCGGTACGGACGACTCAGTTCGCGGTTATCGAAGACCAAGACGTGCGGATGCCGTTCGATCGCCCGAGTAAGATTATTCCGACAACTCAATCGCCGCGAATCCCGCATCAGAAAGAGATATCCCATTGCAACCAGTAGCGTTGCTCGGACTCACTCGGGGCATCGTCAGGGCCAAGAGTCAAATGACTGACTTGAAAGTTCACTTTGTTTTCATGTCCGTTGATAAAATAAGTCGCGACCCCACTGACCTCTTGTTGCTCGATATTGCCGATCGCTAGCTTCGGGTCGACAAAGGCATATCGCCCGGAAAACTCCAGTTTCCGCGGCACAAACGGAAGTAGGTAATGGGGGAAATAGCCTGCTTGAATGAAACCGCCCACCATCTCGGTGTCCTTGAACGGATCATCTTGCTCGGCAAGCGTGTCGATGATCTCTTTCAGGTGAAGCTCACTCAACAAAGAAAAGCCTTGCCATTTGAATCGAACCTCCCCCATCAGCTGATTGATTCTGTACTGACCAGGCAATCCGAGTGTGTCATACGGCGCCCAGGGCAATGGGCGGCAGCTATTGTCACTTGTCTCAAATGCCAAACATCGACTCCGGTTCGTGTTTGCCGCAAATGCAAGGTTGAGCGCCGGATGTTCGTGAAACGCGATATCGGATTGAGAGAATGGCAGTTCTCCGCCCAGCACATTCCACTGCCACCTCGCGTTGTACATTAAATTGTCATCGTCGTTACTTCGCTCGCCAACCCCCAAACCCGTGAAGACGCCAAGATAGTAGGTGGTATCGACGCAGGTTTCTGGAAGCAGATTGCCATAGACCTGAATCCCCTGTTGACGGTCGACGGTGAAGATATCGTTAACGATTGATCGATTTACGAATTGTTGCCTGCCAGACGAGGTCTTTCGTTCGTCATTGAAAACCACCTTCTGCCGACCGATGTCCACGGAAGCCCACTTGTATTTCGCGATCGAGACATTGAAGTCTCGCAAGATCGGGTCAGCCCAGTCATACTGAAAGTAATATTCGAGCCAGGGATAGTAGGCATGCCCTCTCATCTTTGTACGCGCCCGCCGCACCATGAAGGAGTTTTCATTACGATCCAAATCGCTTAGCAGGCGAGGGTCGCGGTCGAACGGGGTCGCGTAGCGTGACTGAAGGCGGTTTTGTATCGCTAACGAAAATTTTCCGTCATCCGTTTCGAACTCAAAGCCATCGCTGCCGTAGACAACGCGGCTGTCCGAATCCGCCTGATCGACGGACGCGGATAGATTATCGAGTTGCTTCTGCTGTTCTTCGAGCAGCGTTTTCAGGGCCTGAAACTCCCCATGATGCATTTCTGATTGGGAGAGCATCGTGGATTCGGACGACTCAATAACCGAAGGGGCCGCCACGACGACGGGCCCCCAGGAACTCCCGTTTGCGATGAAGCCACCAGTCTCGGGAGACTGCCCCAATGCTGGCCAGCCATCCAGACCGAACAGCAAATGAAAGCCAAGAATCCCAAGGATTGAAAATAATCGCCTACATTGTTGTTCAGTAGCGGTTGCGGGTTTGGATCGTCTCACGTGCAAGAGTCGAATTTGTCCGATATTTAGCTTCGAACCTTTCCGAAAATCGAGCCCCCCGCAACTAGCACGTTTGGCTCACGATTTTCGGATAGGCAGCGCGACGACCTTCTTCGTTGTGGCGAACTCGGTAGAGGCAATCCGCACAACCGGTAGAATCGGGATCAACGCCTCGAAATGTTAAGATTTAATTAATTTTTTTCGCGATGTTCGTGTGAACCGTCGCCGAGCCCTGCCAGACGGTCGGGACTCGAACAGCACTTCACCCCAGAAAACACTGGTTTTTTGATGCGGACGCATCCAGATCGGCTGTCATGACGGGGGGCGTCAATCGGTCCGGTGCGGTGCCAGGGGAACCGGGATATGAAGAGAGATCGCGCACCATGCCAGCTGTCAGGGTGGCCTTTCCGGTTACCCCGACTCTCCAAATTGGTATGCGATGAGGGGTCGGAGCTGAGCGAAGCAACCCTGGCTCCATGGTAGCACCGTGGACGACTTCGGCGACATCCGGCCCACACGATCCAACTCGATGGCCGCTGCCGACCTCCAAATCGCCCAGCAACCAACCCACCCCACACGCCTTCAGTCGCTGCGCGTGGCGTCGTAACGGTCTTCGTCGGTAGTCACACTTCGACGCATCCTTGGGATCAGTGATCGCCAATGCGAATGACGACCTTTCCGAAGTGGTTCGCTGTCCGCAGGTAGCGATAAGCGTCCACCGCTTCGGCGAACCCGAAGACGCGATCGATGACCGGCTCGAGAGAGTTGGCGGAGATCGCTCGGTTCATGGCTGCGAACATGCTGCGGCTACCGACGTAAATTCCCTCGATCGTGAGCCGATTGAACAGCGCGGGTAACGGATTGACGGTTCCTTCGACCCCCGTCAATACGCCGATCAACGACACCCGGCCGCCGAGCCGGGTGCACGAGAGCGACTTGGCCAGTGTACCCAGGCCGCCGAGTTCGATGACGTTGTCAACGCCACGGTCGTCGGTGAGTCGGCGAACGGCGACTTCCCAATCGGCAGTGGAGCGATAGTTGATCGTTTCATCCGCTCCCAGTTGTCGAGCTCGCTCCAGTTTGTCGTCGCTGCTGGAGGTAATGATGACGGTCGCCCCGTGGAGCTTGGCCAACTGCAGCGCAAAGAGCGAGACACCGCCGGTACCCAGGGTGAGGATCGTGTCTCCAGCTTGGATGCGGCCGAGTGTCACCAGCGCCTGCCAAGCGGTCACGGCGGCACAGGGAAGCGTGGCCGCTTGCTCGAAACTGAGGTGCGTGGGAATCGGCAGCAAAGCTCGCTCGCTGAACACGACCTGCTCGGCCAGCACTCCATCGATGCCTCCCCCACGAGCGGTCCGGAATTGTTCCTCGGTGACTTCGCCCGATTCCCAATCCTCGAAAAAGCAGTTGACGACGCGGTCGCCGGGTTGAAAGCGAGTGACGCCCTCACCGATGCTGATGACTTCTCCGGCGCCATCGGACAACGGGATCACGGGGCAACGGTCGTTCCGTGCGTAGCCACCTTTGGTGACGATCAAGTCGCGAAAGTTGAGGCTAGCGGCCCGCATTCGCACCAGCACTTGGCCGGCTTGAGGTTGCGGGTCGGCAAGCTCCACTTGCCCGATCGCGTCGATTCCAGCGGCGGATTGTACTTGGTAAGCCTGCATGTGAACTCTTTCAACTGGTGACTCATGGTTCGAGCACGAGGAACGCTTGCTTTCATAACCCGAAGCGTCAGCGAGGAAATCCACCTGGCTGACGCTTCGGGTTATGATTTAGTCGGTTTTCCAAGCAGGGTTAATTCGTTCTCCGACCACTAGGCTGTGTCAGAAAAACGGGGGTCACCACGACGGGAGCCCGGCACGCATCGCTTCGTTGGTCTCATCCAGATCGAATGCTTCGGCGTCGAATTCGCCAACCCACTCCACGAAGTCGTCGTGCTCTTCGTGTTCTGGATTGCCAATCGCATCGAGGAAGTGTTTGTAACCGTGGATCCCACCCACATCCTCCGGTGGACAACTTCGACTTCCGGCTAGACAACGTGGATACTGTACTGTTGGAAGTCGATCCGTTGTCTTCTCAAGCTTGACATCGTGCTCCCAATGGTCGCCGAAATCGTATAAATAATTGAGTTTCAGCTTGGGGCCATGGCTGTCGATCAAGTCGGCGATCTTTATTTTCGCATACGACTTTTCGGACGCGTCAGGAAAGCCCTCGTCAAGCATTCGCGGGTCGGTGTAGCGGACTCGACCGATCTCGAACGTGTGCAGATGCGAATTGGTCCAACCCATTGCAGTTTGGATGGCCTCATGAAACTTGGCGAGTGTAACGTCCAAAGTTTCGATGCGTCTCCATATCGGCGGATTGATACCACGGAGCGATATCTTGAATTGATAGACCGTTTGACCTGCTCCCGATTGCTGGGCAGACCCTGTTTTTTCCACGATAGGTTTCGTCGGCACCCAACCAATGACGGTTCGCCTGATTCGTTTTCCGGACCACTCGGGAATCTTACTGCGGTCGATCAGGATCTCGATCGAACGCGCAACGCCAGGTTGTCGTTCGATTAGCCCTTTCTTCTCCAGCATTTTCATCATCTGATTGACCGATGGCGGTGAGACTTTTAGCGCGTCTGCAATTTCCGACTCGGCAGGCGGCAATCCGAATCCCTCGGTGTAGGCCAATATGAACGACAGGTAGCGACCTTGGGTCGGGGTAAAGTCAGGCATTTTCCAATGACACCGTCGGTAGTTTCGGTTAATCTTTCGGGACGCTGAGGCTGTGATTCAGGCCATTGCATGGTTCGCGGATTCCCGGACTCAGCTCCGATCCGGCGCGAATGTCCGTGCTGGCCCGAGACAGGCTCGTCGTGCGGGATGGGCTGTTGGTTCGTCTGTCTTCTGGAAATCTGGGATCTCGATGATAACACACCGAAGCGGTCGTTGGCTCGCGGTCGCCTTGCTCTGGCTGGCGATCCCAGCCACCGCGACCGCTGAGCCTGTGACCTGGGATGGCCGGCATTCGATCGAATCGATTGAGGTCCGAGTCGTCTATTTCGTTCCTCCCGATCGCACTCCGCTGCCTGATTGGCACGACCGGGTGGCCTATTTCTGTCGACGGATCGAGCAATTTCACGAGCGTGAGTTCCAGGGGCAGTCGACGCTCAGTACCCAGATTCATCCCGAGCCATTTCGCTCGGCATCGACCACGGATCAGCTGCGGGTGGGCGATGGAGATGCCATTTTTTTCAAGACGCTGCGGGAAGTCGATGCCGAGTTGAAGTTCGCTCAGGACCGTGCAAAGGCGTTTCCGATCCTGCTGGTGCTGAGCGACATCAACTGGCGACCGCTGGATGACTTTTACCGACTTCGCCCTCGCGAAGGAAAGCTCGAGTTCGAGGGGAATTACCACGATGGTCGTCATTTCCCCGGCGCCCAGTCGGGTGGCGCCCGGGCCACGTACCTGGCGCGACGCGGCGTCGGCTGGGGCTTGGTCAGCGCCGATGGCTGGCGCGTGCCCTACTCCGGGTCCGACTGCGTGGTCTACCACGAAGGCGTTGGGCACACCGTGGGGTTACCGCATCCGGAACCCGGCAACGGTTCGGTGATGAGCCTGGGGCAATACCGCGGCTGGATCAACCAATCTTGGCTCGATGACGATCAGAAGCTGCGGCTTGGCTGGAAGCGTCAGCAACCGGTCGAGCGGACCGATCTGTTCAGCGTCTTCCAGGCGGTCGCTGACCCACGTGTGCCCCAGCCCGATCAAGCGACTTCGCTGGTGTTTGAGTGGCCGGCCGATGCGGAGCTGAAGTCGCTCCGCGTACGGATTCAAACCGACCTACTCGGTCCATGGCTCGACGTTCCGGTAACGTTTAGCGACTCCGACCCTGGCGCCCCGCCAGAGCGGCTTTCGCTGGGGCAATTTGACCGGCCGACACCGGTCAGCTACCGCGTCGATGTCGAACTGCGGGACGGCCAGCAAGCCGAACTGTGGGGATACTTCCAAGTGCGTCAACCGCGTGATCAGGCGGTGACTCCCGCGGCCATCGCCCAGCCGGACTTGATTCAGCAGCTCGCCCCCACCGCCGCCAGTCCCGCCGCCGCTTCCCCTGCCGCGGTGGGTACCGAGCAACCGCTGCGGCGGAGCGAAGCGGTCGACCTGCTCGAACTGCTCGACCCCGACCAGCACGCGGTGGCGGGCCAATGGTCGTTCAACCAACAGCGACTGGAGTCGCCCAAAGCGTTCGGGGCCCGCATCGAAATCCCCTATCAACCGCCCGCCGAATACCAACTCCGTGCGATCGTCGAACCGCTCGACGAGCCCAACGGCCTGCTATTGGGACAGCGGAGCGGAGAGCATCGCTTTGCGGTGCTGGTGAACTACGCCCTGGATGACGGCGAGCCGGCTAGCGCTCTGGAGAACATCGATGGGCAAAATGTCCTTCGCAACGAGACCAAGCTACGGGCGGGGTTGCTGCAAAAAAACCAGCTCTCGCAAATCGTTTGCACCGTCCGCCAACAATCCGTTGTGGTCCTCTGCGACGGCGTGGAGATCATCCGCTGGAGTGGAGACGCAGGTCGCCTAAGCTTGTCGGATTACTGGAAAACGCCCCGGGAAACGGCGTTGTTCGTTGGCGCGTATGACTGCCGTTATCGTATCCACCAGCTGACGCTGATCCCGATCAACGGTGACGGCAAGCCATTGAGCGACGGCTAAACTGTCAGTGGACGGTCGAGCCCGCTGAATTGGTAGTGTTCGGTATCTTCGGAGGCGATCGGCGTCATGGCTTGGCGACTCGAGCGGTATTTACAACGCGGCGAACTGGACAATACCCAGTTGGGCTGGACGATCGGTTGGCTGCAACTCGACGGCCTCGACGATCCCTTGCAGTTGAAACTTGCTGGAAACTGCCATCCTGATCTGGCTGGCTGGAAGTTCCGGATTCACCGTATCGAGCCTGAATTATCCGACGACGAAGCGCCAGCCGACTATTCCGGCATCAGCCGCGATCAATCCGGTCATGTCGGCGATATTACTGCCGATCAAATGATCAAGCACCATGACTTGCCGGACGATGAATTGGTGCATCGCTTGATGGCCGGCGAAAAGCCGCCCTTCACTTGGCGGAAGTGTCTCTACCTGGAGTGGTTTAGCAACGCCAACGGTCGCGTCATGATCCAGAGCACCCGTTTGGAAGTCGAGCGAATCGGCGAGCGGGCGTTTCAGTTGACCGAAGATGAATGGAAAGAGCAGGCCCGGCGGAACTCCGAGGAATTCAACCATTTCATGGCGCAACTGGGAGACGCAATCCGAACCGTCGAACCCGACGAGGAATGATGAAAGATCTCGCGGAGCGAATCCAGGGACAGAAAAAGTGGCGGCAGTGCTTTCTGCCAGATTCGCTGGTAAGCTGGATGTTTACCCTTGGGCAAGTTCCGAATGGGCAAGTTCCGCAAAATCAATGAGGCCAAGAATGGATCCGAATGCGCGAGCAACATCCGGTTCAGATCGGATCCCGACCGCCACCACGATGCGAGCGGTTCAATACGATCAGTATGGCGATGCCAGCGTGCTGCACATCGGCGAACACCCCGTCCCTCGCCGCCTGCCGGGCCAATTACTGATCAATGTATTGGCGTCGAGTGTCAACCCGATCGACTACCGATTCCGCCGTGGCGACCTGAAGGGCATCATCCCTTTCGGTTTCCCGAGGATTCCTGGCTATGACGTGGCGGGCATTGTCGTCGATACCGATAGCGGGAGCGGTTTCGCCCAAGGTGATCGCGTGATGGCATTTCTTGATCACACCCGTGGCGGTGCCTTGGCCGACTATGCGGTTTGCGCGGTCGGTTCCGCCGCCAAAATTCCCGACGCGATGCCGATGGAAGAGGCGGCTGCGATCCCCTTAGCCGGGACGACCGCCTTGCAATCACTCCGCGACCACGGAAAAATCCGCAGCGGACAAACCGTTTTGATCAACGGCGCGAGCGGTGGTGTGGGGATGTTCGCCGTGCAGATCGCCAAGTCTTTCGGTTGCCACGTGGACGCGATTGCCAGCGAACGCAATCGAGACTTTTGCCTGTCGCTCGGGGCGGATCATTTTTACGATTATGAGCAGGACGACTTCACGAAGTCGAGTGAGCGATGGGACATCATCTTTGACGTCGCGGGAAAAGCGCATTACCTCGCCGCCCGCTCGGTATTGAAGGAAGGCGGCCACTTCGTCTCGACCGAACCGAACATCGAAGGCATGCTGGTATCGATTTTGACCTGGCCGCTATCGAAGTCGGGTAGGGTGATGTTGGCCGCACCATCGGGCAACGATCTCGAAGAGCTGATCCGACTCTACGAGCTCGGCAAATTGCGAGTCAGCATTGACCGTCGATTCTCATTCGAACAAGCCGGCGACGCGCACCGCCGCATCGAATCCGGGGTGGATCATGGCAAGGTCGTCTTGGTCAATGAGCAAGCCCGCTGACGAAACCCCATTGCGAATCGCCCCCTGGCAGCTTATCTAGACGGCGTTGCTTTGAAGCGTATCGAAGCCCGAAGCGCAAGCGGGTGAACCAGTCATGTCAAATACGCTGGCTCACGTCTGGGGCTCGTGTCGCCTTTTCAGTTCAAAGTGGCATTGTTCAGTGCGTCCACTTCGATGAGTAAGACTTGCTGTCGAGAAGTTGCCTAGT
>SKZY01000172.1 GCA_007127095.1 Planctomycetaceae bacterium | reverse complement strand
GTTCCAGCCCGATAAGCGGCATGGAATCTGCCGAATTAATCGCAACCGGTCCACCGCATCGGAAATTTAATTCCCACCTTACCGACAAAAACCAGCGCACTCGAGGTTTCGTCGCAACCCCGAATTTTTGACAGCCCAGGTTAAACCTGTCGGCGGACTGCGGCCGGCGGAACAAAAGAAACCCTCCCGGAGGGCGGGTTACATCTGTCGGTGACCCTACGTGAAGTGAGAGGAAGCACAACGCCTCTGATTCGGCGGGGATGCAAGATCAACGGGATTCGAGTTCTGCGAGTACTTTGGCGAGGATGATATCGTGGACTTGGTCGGGGGATTGGCTGGCGTCGATCACGACGGTGCTTCCGGGCGCTCCTGCCTTGGGCAGCTGTTGTAGGAACGCTTGACGGACCGCTTCGAGGTATTCCGGCCCACGTGACTCCATCCGGTCGGCCGGTCGGTCGATCCGTCGCCGGGCTTCGTCGACGGCAAGATCGAGCAGCAACGTCAGGTCGGGACGAAGTCCGTCGGCGGCCCAGTCGCCGACCCGCCAGAGGTCGTCGGGAGCGAGTGGCGATCCCGCGGTCGCCGCTCCGATGCTTTGATAGACGACATTGGCGAGCAGGTAGCGGTCTGAGACGACCAGATCGCCGGCGGCGAGCGCCGGCCGAATCTGCTGGTGTACCAGTTCACTGCGGGCGGCCATGAACAACAGCGCTTCGCTGCGGCGGTGCATCGCCAGTTCGGAATCGAGCAATAGCGATCGGATCGCTTCGCCGGTCGGCGTGCCGCCGGGGTCACGGAGCGTCTGGACGCGGTAACCACGGGCTTGCAGCGCCGCGGCCAGGCGGGCGACTTGGGTCGATTTGCCGCCGCCGTCGATTCCGTCGAGTGAGATGAACATCGCGGTCAGCCGTGTCGCTTTTGGTAGATGGCGGTCAGCAACGATTCGCTGTCTTTGAACTTCTTCGCGCCAGCGACCGCTTCGTCGATCAAGCCGCGGGCTTCACTTTCGTTATGTCCGAGTGCGAGCAGCGCGTCGAAGGTGTCGGCGATTACGGTCGAGGACAGATCGGGCGCTTCGCCGACTTGGCCACGGTCGACCATCAGAGCGAAGCGCGGCATTTTGCGGCGCAATTTGGCGATCACACGTTCACTCGTCGCCGGCCCGACACCTGGCAGAGCGGAGAGCGCTTTGGTGTCCTGCTGTTCGATCAGGACGGCCAATTCCTTTACCGGACGGACCATCGCGCGGAGTGCTTTTTTCGTGCCGACACCGTCGACGCTGCAGAAGAGTTCAAAGAATTGCCGTTCTGGCTCGGTCAAGAAACCGATCAATCGCGGCGTCAGTCGGCCGCCTTGGGCAGCGTTGCCGTCGATGAAATCGAGCGTGTGCAAGCGGATGTCGTCACCCTGTCGGGGTTGCAACTGGCGGCGAGTGTAATCGGCGACCAGTACTTCATATTCGAATGGCGGAGCGTTGATGACGACGGCTTCCTCGCCGACACGCAGCAGTTTTCCTGAAATCGATACGATCAACGGATGGTCCTGGAAGGAGTCGAAAGGGAGGTCCCGGCTGGGCTGCGTTCGAGATGAAAGCTGCAGATCGCGATCGCCAACGCGTCGGCCACGTCGTGCGGTTCGGGCGTTTCGCTCAATCCGAGTTGCAGTTTGACGGCCAACTGCATCTGCGGCTTGGCGGCCCGACCGTTGCCGGTCAGTGTTTTTTTGATCCGGGTCGGCTCGTAATTGGTCACACCGATCCCCGCTTGGGCGGCGGCCAGACAGATCACGCCACGGGCGTGCCCCATCAGGATCGCCGTTCGCACCCGCTCGTAATGGGAGAACAATTGTTCGATCGCCATCCGCTCGGGCCGATGGGCCTGCAGCACTTCGCTGACGCCGGCATGGAGTTCGGCCAATCGCGATTCCATCGGCGCCTTGGCGCGGGTCCGCACGATCCCGGCTTCGATCAAGCGGAGCTTGCCACCGGCGCAATCGATGACGCCATATCCGGTGGTATTCAATCCCGGATCGATTCCCAAGATCAGCGTCATCGGCGAATCACGACTTACGTTCCCAGGAGGTGCCGTCTTTTTTATCCAACAGGGCGATCCCGGCTTCGCCGAGTCGGTCACGGATCATATCGCCGGTCGCAAAATCTTTCTTGGCCCGAGCTTCTTTGCGAAGGTCGATCAGCAGCCGCATCAACGCCTCGGTCAACTCGGCGTCGGCTTGTGAGTCGCCGGAATCGAGCGGCGGTTTGCGGAACAATCCGAGCACGGCGGTCAGGTCACGGATCACACCGCCGAGAGTCTTGAGGGTCTGGACCGGGGCCGAATCGGCGGCAGCGCCGGCCGCCAACCCTTGTTGATCGATGAACCGATTGGCGGTGCGGAGCAGATCAAAGAGGGTGCTGATCGCCAAGCCGGTGTTGAAATCGTCGTCCATCGCGGCGAGGAATTTGTCGCGCAGCGCGACCGCTTCGGTCAGCGTCGGGTCGCCGCCCGGATCGACGCTGCCGGCATCGCGGGTGCGTGGGGCCGGCAGGTCATAAAACGATTCGCCGGTTATCTCGGCGAAGCGTTCAAAGAAACGATAAAAGGTCGCCAGCGCCGTCCCCGCTTCATCCAGCCCCTCTTCGCTGTAGACGATCGTCGAACGGTACTGGGTTCGCAGCAGGAAGAAACGAATCCTTTCGCCGGTGTGGCGTCGGATCAGGTCGGAGAGGCCGCCGGCCCCCTTACTGCGGCTGATCTTGCCCGCCGCATCGTCGCTGGTCTGGCGATCGCTCTTACCGCCGACCTTCCCCTTTTCGCCGGCCCGCATCAGCCCGTTGTGCATCCAATATTTGACCATCGGGGCGTCGTGGCAGCAGCTGCTTTGCGCCCGTTCGTTCTCGTGATGGGGGAACATCAAGTCGAGTCCGCCGCCGTGGATATCGAACGTTTCACCCAAGATCTCGTGGCTCATCGCCGAGCATTCGATGTGCCATCCGGGACGTCCTTTGCCCCACGGGCTATCCCAGGCCGGTTCGCCGTGGCGGGCCGATTTCCAGAGCGCGAAATCGCCCGCAGCCCGTTTTTTGCCGGCCGCTTCGCCACCCTCACCCTGCATCGCTTCGAGCGTGCGGTTGGAGAGTTGACCGTAGTGAGGGTCCTTGGAGACTTCGAAGAAGACGTCTCCGTCGACCTCGTAGGCGAAGCCTTTTGATTCGAGCGACTCGATGAAGCGGATGATTTGCGGCATGTGATCGGTCGCCCGCGGCAGGTGATCGATCTGCGTGACGCCCAATTCGCGTAGATTAGCCAGATAATCGGCGGTCATCTCGACCGCGATCTGACTCATCGGGATCTGCCGTTCACGGCTTTTGGCGATCAGCTTGTCGTCGACGTCGGTGATATTCACCACCCAGGTCACCTGGTAGCCGCTGTAGCTCAAGAACCGTTTGATGGTGTCGAAAATGACCGGCCCGACCATGTGGCCGATGTGCGATTCGGCATAGACCGTCGGACCACATAGGTACATCCCGATCTGCGGTGGTCGCAGCGGTTCGAGCTGTTCCTTGGTTTTGGTCAGCGTGTTGTAGATCCGGATTTCGGCCGGCTGCTGAAGCGGTTGGGTCGGTCCCGTTTGGGTAGCGGTCGCAGGGCTCATGGCGAATCGACAATGGGATGGAGGTGAAAGGGGCGGTTTCGGGCACCGCTGGCGACCGAGTATAGAGAATCAGCGGAACCAATCCGAGGGCGATCATTCTTCCGGCGGATCGGGGCGAACTTCACCCGCATAAACGAGCACGATCACGCGGGCGGCGATCGCCTCGGCATGGCCGATCGCTCCGACCCCCTCGGCGGTTTTCGATTTCAGTCCGACCCGATCGACCGGAATATCGACGATCTCGGCGATCCGGGCCCGCATCTGGTCGGTGTAGGGAGCCAATTTCGGTTGTTGGGCCAACACGACGCAATCGAGGTTGCCGATTTCCATCCCGTGGTGACGGACCCGCCGGACCGCCTCGGTCAAAAAGTCGGCGCTGTCACGTTTACGGTTCTCCTCGGCCGTGTCCGAAAATAGCCGGCCGATGTCGGGTTCCGCGATCGCCCCCAACAACGCGTCGGTGATCGCGTGCAGCAGCACGTCGGCGTCGCTGTGTCCGATCGAATGGATCTCGGCGGGGACATCGATCCCCCCGATCCGCAAGGGACCGCCGTTTCCCAATCGGTGAGTATCGAATCCGAGGCCGACTCGCATGGGGAAAGTCATCTGGGTACTGCCCTGAGGTGTGGGAGGGAGGCTCGATCCGTTTTGGGTTGGTTTGTTCGTCGCAGCGAGCCGCGGGCGGGAGCCTGTTGATCCCGGCGAAACTCTCTGCGAGTTCCGCTACGGTGCGGCGGGGAACCCGCCGTCACGGTACTTTGATCGAAAACGTCGGCGAGTTACAGTGCGGGCGTTTTCCCGTCAGTTTAAGTCGACCCGTCGCCGAGGTGGTGTAAGCGTGAGTGAGCTAGCGAATTCGAATCCCAGTCCCGACCCGCCCGGCGCCGATTCACCCCTTGCCGATTCACCCGTGCGCAACTTCATGCGTCAGCATTATCGGCATTTTAATGCTCGCGAGTTGACCGCCGCCGCCGAGGCGTATCGTCAATTCGTCGACGCCCAGCGGGGTGGCAAAATGATGCTGACCCTTGCCGGCGCGATGAGCACCGCCGAAATCGGTGTTTCGCTGGCCGAAATGATTCGTCAAAAGAAAGTCCATGCGATCACCTGCACCGCAGCGAATCTGGAGGAAGACCTTTTTAACTTGGTCGCCCACGACGAATACAAGGTGATCCAAGATTGGCGAGCGCTGTCGGTCGGCGACGAAGTCAAACTGCGCGATTCGGGATTCAACCGCGTCACCGACACCTGCATCCCCGAGACCGTGGTGCGGCATATCGAGCACCGGATCGTGAAATTGTGGCAAGCCGCCGCGGAGCGCGGCAAGACGCGTTCGGCGGCCGATTACGTCTTGTCGTTGTTCGACGACGAGGAATTGCAGCAGTATTACCAGGTCCCTCGGGAGCACAGTTGGTTGGCCGCGGCGAAGGATGCTGGGATCCCGATCTTCGTTCCCGGTTTCGAAGATTCATCGCTGGGCAACATCTTCGCCGCGCGGGTCTATCAGGGAGTCGTCAAGTCGGACCGGGTCGTCGCCAGCGGGACCCAGCAGATGATCGATCTGGTCCGCTGGTACCATAACGAGTCGGCCGACTCGCCGATCGGATTTTTTCAGATCGGTGGCGGGATCGCCGGCGATTTCCCGATCTGTGCCGTCCCGTTACTGGTTCAGGACCTCAAGATCGAGGTCCCGCTGTGGTCCTATTTCTGCCAGATCAGCGACGCGGTAACGAGCTACGGCGGTTACAGCGGGGCGGTACCGAACGAGAAGATCACCTGGCACAAGTTGTTGCCCGAAGCGCCCAAGTTCATGGTCCAAAGTGACGCCACGATCTGCGCTCCGTTGGTCTTTGCCTATGTCTTGGGGTGGTAAGGATCGAGCGGAAAACAAGTGTCTGGCACTTTTTTCCCGCACACGGCTCACCAATCGGTCAGCGGCCCTGCGGCTTGCGAATGGAACAATTGGTGTTGGGTGTCACAGAACCGGTCGGTCATTCCCGCCAAGTAATCGCTGACCGCCCGCGGTACGCCGGTTTCGCTGGCCCGGCCGCGGAACCGCAGCGGCAGTCGCTCGGGACGTCGGACCAATCCCTCGAACAATTCGTGCAGGCGGTCGCTGGCCGCTTGCCGGACGCGCATCAGCCGCGGATGGCGATAGACGGCGTCGAACAAATAACGCTCCAACTCGCCTCGTTCGCCCGCCAGCTCCGGCGAATGCGACAGCCGAACGCCGGCGACTCGTAATTCCTCTGCCGATCGCCCTTGCCACGGGAGCAAGCGATCGGTGGCGGAGACCAGCAAATCGCCGACCTGCAAATCGACCAACTCGTGAACCAAGGCTTGACGTTTGCGACTCGGCGGCAGTCTGCCGTAACGGGCTCGGACCTGGGCGGCCGCCCGTCGGATCAACCCCAAGCGACGCAGTTCCCGGTAGTCGATCATCCCCATCTGCAACGCATCGTCGACGTCGTGGGCGTCGTAGGCGATCGAGTCGGCCAGGTCGACGATCTGCACTTCCAATAGCGGCGCCATACCGACCGCCGCCTCGGCCTTGTGCGCCCGAGTGTCTTGGCCACCGAGTACTTCGAGCGACAGATTGAGCCCCGGAAAGCCGGTGAAGCGTTGTTCCAGTTCGCTGACGATCGAGAGCGCGAATTGGTTATGGGAAAAACCGCCCTCGTTTCGCATCACTTCGGCCAACACGTCTTCGCCGCAATGGCCGTAGGGCGGATGCCCGATATCGTGCAACAGCGCCAACGTTTCGGTCAAATCTTCATTGAGTCGCAGTGTGCGGGCGATCGTGCGGGCGACCGATGCGACTTCGAAGGTATGGGTCAAACGTGTCCGATGGTACTCGCCCATCTCGCCGGTAAAGACCTGCATCTTGCCCGACAGCCGCCGGAAGGCGGAACAGTGCAGCACGCGGTCGCGATCGCGGGCGAACGGTCCGCGATACGGATGCAACGGTTCGGGATGCACCCGGCCGACGCTGTCGCAGCTGCGCATCGCATAACTGGCTAATAACCAGTGTTCGCGATCGGCGACCCGGCGCAAATCGACAGACCAAGGAGGGTCGGAGGAAACAGGCGTGCCGGTGTGCGGGGTCATTAACCAAAGTTTAGGGAATAACCGCCGATCGACGCAAACGCGTCGACCGGCTTCACTCAGCAGGCAGTACTCAGCAGACAGTGCTCAGGCGGGATCAGTTTCCGAAACCACCCATACCGCCCATGCCGCCGCCCATACCACCCATGCCGCCGCCCATGCCGCCCATGCCACCACCCATGCCGCCACCGATGCCACCGGCACCACCACCGATGCCGCCGGCATCACCGGTATCGCCATCGACGAAGTTAAACGTGTTGACCTCGAGGATTTGAGAGAACATTGGCATCGGCCCCACCTGGACGTAGCGGCGGTCGGCCGAAAGCACGGCGTTGGTCATCAACATCGCCCCTTCGGGAATGACATCGATCTCGGGGCGGAAGCCGACTGCGGGGTTGACGCCGAAACCGAGCGGACCGAACCCGGGGACCCCGAAGGGACCGCCAAGGCCACGTCCACCGATCGATTGCATACTCGCCACATCGTTCAGGAATTGATCCATCACCGCCGCGTCGCCACCCATGAACTGGGCCAGGAAGCGAGGCATTTCGGCTTGCTGCATGTCATTCAAGTGAGCCAGTTGGGCTTCGGCAACCTCGGCCTTCCGAGCCCCTTGCTTGACTTCGACCTTCACCAAGGCGTCCTTCTCGGTCAATTCGATCTGCTGGCGGATGTACCGCTGGGTCGGACGGCCGATGTCGCTGAGGATGTCGACAGTGACATGCCCCGACGTAACGTTACCCCAAACGCGGCGAATCAGCAGCTGATAGACCCCCGAGAAGCCTTGAGGGCAAAGGTAGGTTTCCGACATCATGCCGTCTTCCTCCGTCGATTCCAGACCTGGGAAAGTGTCCCCCAAGAAGGTACCGCCGGCGGGCGAATAGGGCTGTTGTGAATGACAAACCGTTCCGGAAGGCTCTTCGACGGCGATATCGATGTCGGCGTCACCGGTCCAGCTGACACGGATGACCAGGTCGTGGGCCGTGGCCTGCTGGAGGTCCGAGAGGAATCGTGAAGCTTCGTCCTGACGCCCCTGTTCGACCAGCATTTGGTGAGTCGCACGGGCCAACAGGCGGGCATCGCTTTCGAACTTTTCGGCGCCCTTGGGCCAGGCTTGGCTCAAAATCCCGCGGCAAGCCCACTGCAGAGCGTCGAGGTCGTCGAGTCGTTCGGCAAGCCGGATGCCCATCATGTAAGGCTCACGGCGGTACGGTTGGGCTGCCGAGACATCGCGGCAGAGTCGCAACGCCGACGCCTCGAAGCCGATGCGGCGGAGGTGATCGGCGACCATCAGCACCTCTTCCGGCGAATCGGCGAAGTCGACCGCGGACAATAAAGCCCGCTCGATCTCATCGCGGTCACCGTCGGTGGCCCGCAACGCCAAGGCGTAGGAGAGGTGCATCCAGTGTTGGACGTGCCCGGTCAGGATCGCGGCACCGACGAAGTCACGCAGTTCGGCGAAATGCACCTTGGCGGTCGCCTGATCGCCGGCCGACTCGGCCCGAGCGATCTTCTTGTTGAAATAGCCCGCGGTCGCCAGCACCCGCTGGTCGTGCAGGTTGATCGCCGCGGAGTCTGACAACTCCAACGAATCGAAGTATTCCCGCCAGGCATCGAAACTGACCGGAGCGGTGGCACCGCTCGGTTCGATGCGACGATGGACCGAAGCCGGATCGACCGCAGGCGTGGCCGTGTCGGCGGGGCGATCGGCAGCGGCCTTGTTGGCCAGCGACACGTCGTCGGGAACGGCCATCATGCCGCCCATCATACCGCCGCCCATGCCGCCCATGCCGCCCATCAT
>SKZY01000303.1 GCA_007127095.1 Planctomycetaceae bacterium | reverse complement strand
GCAACACTGGTGATCGGGTGACTGGCCTTTTCGCCACTCTGTCCGCTTTGTTAGAGAAGACTCGGTAACCCGTCCGCCCCCTTCATTTCTGCTGAAACCGGCCGATGCAAATTGAAAATCCGAGTCCGGGGTTCCGCCACGCTGCTACCAGGGTGATCGCCGCCCGAATGATCGCTACCAGAATGCTCGCGGTCGCGATGGTCGCCGCCGTGACCCTTCCCGCGGCGGGTTGCCACGACGGTCCGATGTACGGCTTGAAGGCCGCCAACCCGTTTTACTCGATGAAGCAATGGAAGGCGGATGAAGCGTTAGGGCCGTCGGACCACGTCCGCCGAGTCGAGCTGCACAAGCTGGTCGGGGTGATGCCGAACCTGCCACCGGAACGACAGGCCTATTGGCACGACCACATCCGCGGAATCCTCGATCACGACCCGAGTCCCGAGATGCGCAGATTAGCGATCATGGCGGCCGGTGTCAGCTCGCATCCGCCATCTCGTGAGTTGATCTCCACAGGACTGCGCGACGACAGCCTCAAGGTACGGTTGGCCACGTGTGAGGTGTTGGGGCGTCAAACGGACGAGGATGCGGCTCGGCTGTTGGCCGAAACCGCCGGCAGCACCACCGACCTCGACGTCCGCAATGCCGCACTCGCGGCGCTAGCGAATCACCGTAGCGACTACGCCGTCGATGCGTTGAGATTGGCGTTGGACGACCGCAACCCCGCCACGCGGGCCTTGGCGGTCGAGAGCCTTCGCGGTGCGACGGGTAAGGATTACGGCGACGATCCCACCGTCTGGATCGCGGCGCTTGATGGCCAGGCCGTTTCGGAACAGCCGGTTCAGATCGCCGACCGGGTGAAGCGTCTGTTCCACTGATCGGGCTCGCGGATTCGCGTCGGGAAGCTATGTTGAGAGCGATTGTGATCGCCGATCGCTTCGCTACCTCCCTCCCGATTAGGCTTCGATGTTGACCATTGTGATGTTCGTGCTCGGCTTGGTGTTGATGGTCATCGGCGCCGAGTTCTTGGTCCGAGGCGCCTCGCGACTGGCTGTGATGATCGGCATCTCGCCGCTGGTGGTCGGCTTAACCGTCGTCGCATTTGGGACCAGCGCTCCGGAGTTTGCGGTCAGCATCAAGGCTGCGCTGTCGGGTCAGGCTGATCTGACGGTCGGCAACGTGATCGGCAGCAATATCTTCAACATCTTGTTCATTTTGGGGCTGTCGGCGGTGGTCACGCCATTGTTGGTGGCATCCCAATTGATCCGCTTCGACGTCCCCTTGATGATCGGCGTATCGTTCTTGGTGATCGTGATGGCGCTCGATCGGAATTTTGGCCGGATCGATGGTGCGATCCTGTTCGGCGGTTTGCTGACCTATACCGGCGGCCTGATCTATTTCACGCGGCGCAAGGGGGTGACCGAGGTCGACCCGGAGGTCGCCGCCCTGATCGGCTCCCCGGATGCCGGAAAACCGTGGGTCCGAGCGGTTGTCAGCACATTCTTGGTGATCAGCGGCCTGGTGATGCTGGGCGCCGGTTCGAGTTGGCTGGTCGACAGTTCGGTCGTATTCGCCAAATGGTTGGGGGTCAGCGACGTCGTTATCGGGCTGACCGTGATCGCGATCGGCACATCGTTGCCCGAGGTCGTCACGAGTGTTGTGGCGAGTCTCAAGAACGAACGCGACATCGCGGTCGGCAATATCATCGGCAGCAACCTGTTCAACCTACTCGGCGTGCTCGGATTGGCCTCGTTGCTCGCCCCCGGCGGCATCGACATATCGATGCAGGTATTGTGGTTCGACCTTCCCGTGATGGTCGCGGTCGCCGTATCGGCATTACCGATCTTTTTCACCGGCGGGACGATCAGCCGCTGGGAGGGCGGCTTGCTGTTGGGCTATTACGTCGCCTACACCGCCTACCTGATCATGCTGGCGACCAGTCACGAAGGATTGGCCGCTTTTCATATGGCGATGATCTACTTCGCGATCCCGTTGACGGCGATGACTTTGGTCGTCTTGATGATCCACGACATCCGTCGTCGTCGCAACGGAAGCGATCGGTCACCGACGGCGGAATCCGACTGACAGGGCGGCGGCGGTTCAGGCCATGATTTCGCGGATCGGCGCGACCGGTTCGACGCCGACCAATTTCTGATCGAGCCCGTTGTAGAAATAGGCTAGATGATTGGGGTCAAGCCCCATCAGGTGCAGGATGGTCGCGTGCAGGTTTTTCACGTGCAGCGGGTTTTCGACGGCGGCCGCGCCGAGTTCGTCGGTTGTCCCGAAGCTGACCCCACCACGGATCCCGCCGCCGGCCATCCACATCGTAAAGCCATAAGCGTTGTGATCGCGCCCGCTGCCGACGGCGTATTCCGCGGTCGGTTGTCGGCCGAACTCACCGCCCCAGACGACCAAGGTTTCGTCGAGCAGACCGGTCCGCTTGAGGTCGGCCAACAGCGCCGCGACCGGTTGATCGGTGTTGCCGGCGTGGTAGTTGTGATTCTTTTCCAGATCGCCGTGGGCGTCCCAGTTATCGTCGTTGTGAGCCCCGCCGCTGTAGAGTTGGACAAACCGCACGCCCCGCTCCACCAGACGCCGGGCGAGCAGGCAACGTTTGCCAAAGTCACGGGTACGGGGTTGGTCGACGCCGTACATCGCCAGCGTCGCGGCGTCCTCACCGGAGAGATCGACCGCCTCGGGGGCGCTGGTTTGCATCTTATAAGCCAATTCGTAGCTGGCGATCCGCGACATCAGGTCATCGTTGCCGGGGCGGGCTGCGAGGTGTTCCTGGTTGGCCCGTTGGATCGAATCGATCAATCGACGCTGGACTTCGGCGGGCATCTCGGAGGGCGGGGCGAGGTCGAGGATCGGTGCCCCTTCGCTGCGGAAGACCGTTCCCTGATAAGTCGCCGGCATGTAGCCGCTGCTCCAGTTCTTGGCGCCACTGATCGGCCCGCCGGTCGGATCGAGCATCACCACGAACCCGGGCAAGTTTTCATTGGCCGTGCCCAAGCCGTAGTTCAGCCAGGAACCGAGTGCGGGGCTACCCGAGAGGATTTTGCCGCTGTTCATCATCAGCATCGCCGAGCCGTGGATCGGCGAATCGGCCGTCAGCGAATGGATGAAGGCGATGTCATCGACATGTTTGGCGGTGTGCGGAAACAGCGTGCTGACCCACTTGCCGCATTCGCCATGTTGATGGAACTTCCAGCGTGGCTCGACGATCCGTCCGCCCGTGCGATGGCCGCCGCGGCCGAACGTCTTGACGTCGACCGTCTTGCCATCCATCCCGAGCATATCGGGTTTGTAGTCGAAGGTATCGATATGGCTGGGCCCCCCGTACATGAACAGGAAGATCACCGATTTGGCACGGGGAGCGAAATGCGGTGGCTTGATCGCCGATGGGCTGACCGATCCCGACTCGGCAGCGGCGGCCTGGCCGAAGAAGCCGTCGGCTTGCAGCAGCGAAGCCAGGGCGGCGGCTCCGAATCCGCCGCCGCTCTGCCAGAGGAACTCACGGCGGGTGCGGCCACAGAAGGCGGCGCCGGTCTCGATGGAAGGGCTTGGGTGCGAACGATTCATGGCGATTCGTGTGGTGGAGGTAACGGTGGCAGAGCGTGTCGTCGGGGGCCGGAAAGGGGGCGCCCAGCGGCCGCGATCAATCGACCGTGGCGGCGAGAATCAATCGACGAATACGAACTCATTCCAATTCAGTACGGTCAGGCAAAACAGATCGATCGACTCGGATCGTGACAATTCGTGGGTATCGCGCAAATCGGTCATCAATTCGACCGCCGCAGCCACTTCTGACGACGACGCGTCGCGTGCCAAAACAGCACGAATGACACTGCCAGCGACCGCCTCGTCATCGAGTTCGGCGGCACCGACCGACTCCGCCAGCCGACCGGCTTGTTGGTGGATGAAGTCACCGTTGAGCAATGCCAGCGCCTGACCGGGCTGCAATGTCGAGAAACGGGCTTCGCAGCTCCGATCCGGTTCGGGCAGGTCGAAGGCGGCCAACAGCGGCAGCAACAGCGAACGCTTGACGTGAACGTAGATGCTGCGGCGAGCGGCCTGGTGCTCGTTCGATTTGCCCCACCCTTTACCCGGTTGCGATTGTCCGGCGAGCACTTCGGCCGACAGGTCGGGATAGACGCTCGGCCCGAACAGGTCGCGATTCAGCGAACCGTTGACGGCGAGGATCGAATCCCGCACCTCTTCGGCGCTCAGCCGGCGCGAATCGTAACGCCAAAACAGATCGTTGCCAGGATCGACTGCCAGCCCCCGCTCATCGGCCGCCGAAGACATCTGATAGGCCTGGCTGGTCATGATCAGCCGGTGCAACGGCTTCAGCCGTCCGTCAGTGGCGAGCAGTTGTCGGGCCAGGAAATCGAGCAATTCGGGGTGGGTCGGTGGCGTGCCGAGTTGGCCAAAGTTATTCGTACTGCGGACGATCCCGCGGCCGAAGTGGTGTTGCCAGACGCGGTTGGCGATCACCCGCCAGGTCAGCCGATTGTCGGGGCTGACGATCCAATCGGCCAAGATTCGCCGGCGTCCGGCGGAGGTCGCGGAGGGACCCGGCTCGGGCAGTTTCGGCGGAGCGTCGCCGAACAGCGTCGGAAACGCCGGGTCGACCCGGTCGGTCGGTGAATGCGGATTGCCGCGAAACAGCACGAACGTCGGCTCGGGCTCGGGGTCACAGACCGCCAAAGCCAAAACTCGCTCGCGTGGCGGCAGCGCCCGGAACTCGGCCGCGATCTCATCGCGGCGAGCCTTCAATTCGCCGTAGCGGGCCCATTGCTCGCGATCGAGATGGCTTTCGAGATGCTGATCGAGGACCTGTTCACGGGCCCGGCGTTCGCCTTCGGTCGCCCGTTGGTCTTCCGCCGACATCTTGGCGATCCCGGCCTGTTCGATCTCCCGCATCGCCGCTTCCACTTCCCCGCGGCGACGGTCGTTGTCGGCGTAACGACGCTTCAACTCGTCCGAGGAGACGTCCAGCTGGTTGTTTTCGGTCTGGTTGCCCCGCGTCCCGTACGGCTTCACGTCGGCCAGAAAAGCCAACATGCTGTAGTAGTCGGCCTGCGGAATCGGGTCGATCTTGTGATCGTGACAGCGGGCACAATCGATCGTCAGTCCGAGGAACACCTGGCCGGTGGTGCTGATGATGTCGTCCATCTCATCGAACCGCGATTGGAGCGGGTCGGCCGGTTCGTCGTCCCAGATCCCCAAGCGGTAATATCCCGTGGCGATCAGCGAGTCGGTCGTCACGTCGTCGAGTTCATCGCCGGCGAGCTGCTCACGGACAAACCGCGAATAAGGCTTGTCCTCGTTGAGGCTGCGGATCACGTAATCGCGATACTTCCAAGCGTTCGGCTTCGGGCCGTCGCGTTCGAACGAATTGGTCTCGGCGTACCGGACCAAGTCCAACCAATGGCGCCCCCAACGTTCGCCATAATGGGGCGAATCGAGCAAGCGGTCGATCAGCTTTTCGAAGGCTTGCGGATCGGGGTCAGCGACGAACGCGGCGACCTGCTCGGGCGACGGCGGCAGGCCGGTCAAGTCGTAATGGGCACGGCGGATCAGGGTCCGCCGATCGGCCGGCGGATTCGGCTTCAATCGTTCGGCGGCCAGCGAAGCAAAGACGAAGGCATCGACCGGATTGGCCGCCCAATCGGGGTCGGAGACCTGTGGAGGGGTGGGGTCGGACAGCGGTTCGAAGCCCCAATGCCGGTCCCAAGGTGCGCCGGCGGCGATCCACCGACGCAGGATGTCGATCTCAGCGGCGGACAACGGATCGCCCTCGGGCGGCATCCGCTCCCCTTCGAACTCGCTGGTGACCCGGGCGATCAACCCGCTCGCCTCGGGGTCACCCGGTAGGATCGCGAAATCGCCCGAATCGGTCTCTGCCATCGCCGACTCGCGGTCGGTGAAACTGAGCCCCGCCTCGACCAGGTCGGGACCGTGGCAGGCGAAACAGCGACGAGCCAAAATCGGGCGGACCTGATTGCCAAAGTCGACCTCGGCGACCGGGTCAGACGACCGCGGCGATCGCTGCTGGTCGGCCGCGGCCCGGATGCTAGAAAAGCCGAAAATGCCGACGATCAAGCAGAAGAAAATGGGCAACAACAGCGAGACGCCCGGCCGCAGCGAGGCGATCGGGGAGGCGATTCGGACGACTTGGGCGATCGGGTGAAAACGCATGGAGCGGTCAGCTGGCGGGCGGTTCGTTCAGGATTATTCCTCATTCAGAGGCGGAGATCGATCCGTTGAGGAGTCCTTCATTGTTACCCGAACCGGGCGTGGTGCCAATCCAAAGCGGTTGGAAATGGCCCGCTTTCAAGCCCGATCCGTTTTTTCGCTGGACCACGGGCGATCGGCGCGTATTATTCGGCCATGCCAGCAGCCGAGTTCGCCTCCACCCGTATTCCACTCGTCTGGTCGTTGCGGCCCGAGTCGAATCGGTTATTTTCCGGCCACTGGATGGCTGTCACCGACGATCTGAGTCGGATTGGCGACACTGAGTTCTGGGTGCCGTTAACGCGGAGGTGTCGGTAGACTTGATGGAATCGACTTGGCGGGATAGCTCTTGGCGGGATAAGTCTTGGGGGGATATTTGGGCAACTCCGACCGTGCAGGCTGTGCTTAGCGTGCTGGTTTTGTGTGTCCTGATAGCGGCCGCCTTTTATGTCATGGCAAGGTTTCGCGACTACACCGCCGAGGACCGGCTGGAGCCCGAATCGGGGCTGCCAAACTTCCGAGAAATGCTTCGCCGAGGTGTCATTACCGAAGCGGAATACCGAATGATACAATCGAAGTCCAACGGCGATAGCGTTGCCGTCGATTCGAGCGGATCACCCTCGTCTGGTGATTCCGTTCGAACCGAGTAGACGCGAGTCGGAATGACTGTTAGTACCGTCCTGGTCGATTCCCTCCACCAGCGTTCCCGCCACCAGGTGGGCGACGTTGGAGATGGTCGCGAGTCTTGGTCACCCGACCCCGACGACCGGCATCGCACGGATCGCCCGAGGCGTTTTTTAATCGTTTCCCAATTTCACCACGTTTAGCTCGAGCTTCGAGGACACGGAAGCCCCACCCGGATCAGCCGGGAAGCGATCGAGTTGTGGACATCCCAGTCCGTTGTCGGCAAATTCCGAATCGTCAAGATGTACGATCACCGAGCGCAGGCTCAGGGTGGTTGGTCGTCGATCACGATTCTTCGGTCTTCGTCGGCGAATCAGCAGCAAGGAGCCGTGAATGCCTTCGAAGGATACCCCCAACAGCAGTTCCCGTCGTGGGAGCAGCATGACCAAGAAAAACGCCTTTTGTTCGTTCTGTCGCAAGAGTTATCGCGATGTCGGACCGCTCGTCGAAGGGCCGGGTGACGTCTATATCTGCGGCGAGTGTATCGAACTCTGCCAGTCGATCCTCGATCAGGAGCAACGGCGGCGAGGGCCGGCGAAGTCGCTGTTCACGGACATCCCCGCCCCGCGGAAGATCGTCGAACATCTCGATCAATACGTGATCGGTCAACAGTCGGCGAAGAAGGTGCTGGCCGTCGCGGTCCACAACCACTACAAGCGGCTGACCAACGAATGGGAAGGCGGTAGCGAGGTCGAGATCGAGAAGAGCAATATCTTGCTGGCCGGTCCGACCGGCAGCGGCAAAACGTTGCTGGCTCGGTCGCTGGCCCGGATGCTGAACGTTCCCTTCGCGATCGGCGATGCGACGACGTTGACCGAAGCCGGCTACGTCGGCGAAGACGTCGAAAACCTGCTGCTCAAACTGTTGCACGCCGCCGACTTCGACGTCGAAGCGGCGCAGCGAGGGATCTTGTACATCGACGAGGTCGACAAGATCGGTCGCTCCAGCGGTAACGTGTCGATCACCCGCGATGTCTCGGGCGAAGGCGTTCAGCAAAGCCTGTTGAAAATGCTTGAAGGGACCGTCGCCAACGTCCCGCCGCAGGGCGGACGAAAGCATCCCGAACAGCAATACATCCAGCTCGATACGAGCAATATTCTGTTCATCTGCGGCGGCACGTTCGTCGGGATCGAAGACATCATCCGCAAGCGATTGGGCAAACGGATGCTCGGCTTCGGTTCGGATTCCGGACACCGCAACGAGCAATCCGACTCGGACCTGCTCGCTCAGGTGCAGACCGAGGACATCTTGCAGTTCGGTTTGATCCCCGAACTCGTCGGCCGTCTGCCGGTGATCAGCTATCTGCAGCAGTTGGATATCGACGGCTTGGTACAGGTGCTGACGGAGCCGAAGAATGCCTTGATCCGGCAGTATCAAGAACTGTTCCGGATGGAAAATTGCGAACTCAATTTCACCGAAGGGGCGCTGCGGATGATTTCCCAGCACGCTTTGGAGAAAAATGTCGGCGCCCGTGGCCTGCGGGGAATTTTGGAAAACGTGATGCTCGACATCATGTACGAATTGCCCGATCAGCCCGAAGGGAGCCAATTCACGATCGACGAAGCGATCGTTGCCGGCAAACGGAAGCTGTTCCCGATGCCGACCAGTAAATCCGCATAACCGCGATCGACTCGTCGTGCTC
>SKZY01000336.1 GCA_007127095.1 Planctomycetaceae bacterium | reverse complement strand
TCCTTCGGCATCGTTGGTCGGGGTGAGTCGCCATCCGTGCGGGGTCGCGACGGCGGGTGACCCATCCTCCGAGCCGACCAAATCGGGTCGCCGAAGTGCTGCTAGCAAAACGACTTAGCCCTTCCCTTCCGGGCCTGCACAATTCCCGGGCAGGCATGCCTCGACCGCTGGCGAAGCCCGGCTGCCCAAAAATTAGGCACAAGGGGAATGCGCAAAAACCAGGTGTCTCTGGTTTGCTGCTAAAGAAAAATACGGAAAAACCGCCTCAGCGGTCGGCTGTGAGGCCATTTTTTGGGCTCGGACGGTCCGCCGGGTGTCAATCGCATCGATCGAGCGACCGCGGGCGAGCGTAGTGGCGGACGTCTGGGGGGCGGTTGGTCGCCGCTGCTCGATCGCGGCGAGTCGGCTGCTGTCGATTTTCCAGCAGAGGGGTGTGGGCCAAAGAGTAGCGGCCCACCGAGAAAGTCAAGCTTGAGGCAGCAAAACGAATCGGCCTGCCGGCGGGGTCATGCCGGCGGGGGAATCGTCGTCGGCTGCGGGGTCACTCGTCGGTGACGCAGCCTTCGCTGGCGCTTTTGACGGTCTTGATGTACTTGTAGAGCGTCCCACGGGTCGCCTTCAGCGGCGGCGCGACCCAGGCTTGTCGACGGGTCTGGAGTTCGGCGTCATCGATCGCGACATCGAGCGAATTGGTTTCGGCGTTGATCGTCACCGTGTCGCCGTCTCGTACCAGTGCGATCGGCCCACCGACTTGCGCTTCGGGGGTGATGTGGCCGACGATGAAGCCGTGCGAGCCGCCGCTGAACCGGCCATCGGTCAGCAGGGCGACATCGCCGCCGAGCCCGGCTCCCATGATGGCGCTGGTCGGTGTCAGCATCTCGGGCATCCCGGGGCCTCCTTGCGGCCCTTCGTAGCGGATGATCACGACATCGCCTTTGGCGATCCGTTTTTGTTCGAGTGCCGTCAGCATCTCCTCTTCGCTATCGAAGACCTTGGCTGGCCCGCTGAACTGCAGCCCTTCTTTGCCGGTGATCTTGGCCACGGCACCTGCGGGTGCGAGCGTACCGCGGAGGATCCGGATATGACCGGTTTCCTTGATCGGATTTTCGAGCGGGTGGACGACCGTTTGGCCGGTTTTCAATCCCGGTAAGTCCGCGACGTTTTCGGCCAGCGTTTTTCCGGTAACGGTCAGGCACGACCCGTCGAGCAAGCCGGCTTCGAGCAGGTACTTGATGACCGCCGGGGTGCCACCGACGCTATGCAGGTCTTCTTGGACGAACCGCCCGCTCGGCTTGAGGTCGGCGAGCATCGGGATCCGGTCGCTGACGCGTTGAAAGTCGTCGATCGAGAGCGGCACGTCGACGCTGCGGGCCATGGCGATCAGGTGCAGTACGGCATTGGTGCTGCCGCCCAGGGCGATCACGATCACCATCGCGTTTTCGAACGCGGCCCGAGTCATGATGTCACGCGGCTTGAGATCGATCCGCAGCAGGTTGGCGATCGCGGCGCCGGCCTGCCGGCACTCGTCCTGTTTGCCCGGATCGACGGCCGGGAGGGTGGCGGAGTAAGGGAGCGACATGCCGAGCGCTTCGATTGCCGAGGCCATCGTGTTGGCGGTGTACATCCCGCCACAGGCGCCGGCGCCGGGACAGCTGTGGCGGACGATCGCCGCCCGTTCCTCTTCGCTGATCTGGCCGGCAATGTATTGGCCGTAGCACTGGAAGGCGCTGACGATGTCGAGGGTCTGGTCCTGGTGGTGACCCGGTTTGATGGTGCCGCCGTAGACCATGATCGCGGGGCGGTTGAGCCGGCCCATCGCGATCAAGCAACCGGGCATGTTCTTATCACAACCGGGGATCGCGATCAGCCCGTCGTACCACTGAGCCCCCATGATCGTCTCGATCGAATCGGCGATCAGGTCACGGCTCTGCAAGCTGTAGCTCATCCCTTCGGTGCCCATCGAGATCCCGTCGGAGACGCCGATGGTGTTGAACCGCATCCCGATCAGCCCGGCAGCCTGGACTCCTCGCTTGACTTCCATGCCGAGGTCGAGCAGGTGCATGTTGCAGGTGTTCCCCTCGTACCAAACGCTGCCGATCCCGATCTGCGGCTTGTTCATGTCCTCGGGAGTCATCCCGGTACCGTAGAGCATCGCCTGTGAGGCACCCTGACTTTTCGGTTGGGTCACACGTCGGCTGTACTTGTTCAGTTCGGAAAACTCGGCTGCGGACATCTTCTCTGCGGACATGGGCTTGGTCTTCGGTATTCGGTTGAGCGGGGGATCGATCGGGCGATCAGCCGAACAGTGTGATAACCGCCTCTGATTCTGGCAACGGCTCGATCCCACATCGCGAACATCGTTTGGCGAGGTGGTGTTGTTCGGCCCATCGAATCAGCGACACTAGGGGCCAGCGAATATGACGATTCGCAGCGGAAGTACGTTTCCCTTTTTCTCAGTGCCTCTTCGCAGGAGATCAGCCCGTGGCCATCAGTGTTGCTCAAGCACGTCAGATCTGCACCAAGTCCGAGTTGGAACTTGTGGTCCAGAGTACGACTCAACAAATCGGCAAACTCGACGCTAAACAGCTCAAGGCAGCCATCCGTCGCGCACGCCGAATGCGTGACAAGTGGCGTGACCTGGCCGCTTCGCAGACGCGTGACACGAAAGCCGAGAACCCGGAAAAACTCGGCAAGGCGAATGCCCGCAGTGACGAAAAGGCACAGCTATTCGATGAGGTCCTCGGCCGCTTCGAAAAACGGTTGACCAAGGTCGAGCCGGCGAATGGCGAGCCGTCGAAACGGTCGGGCAATTCGACCACCAAGGCATCCCGGGCCGGCGAGCATCGGCAGAGCCGTGCAGCGGTCCGTGAGAGGTTGAACGAAAAAACGGAATTGCTGAATGCCGAGGCGCCGCCGAAGCGGGCGACCAAGAAGTCCGCCACCGCGAAGGCGACATCCAAGCAAGCGACCGCGACGAAAACGCCGGCCAAAAAAGCCTCGACCAAAAAAGCGACGTCCGCCCCAGCGACCTCGAAGCGTGCGGCGGTCAAGAAAAAAGGTGTGAAGAAAGCGACTGCGAAGAAGTCGCCACCGAGCGATGGACTCGCCGCAGCGGCGATCGCGGCTAATCGCGAGATCGACCCCGAGGGCCAGCCGACGAAGTCGGACAAGAAGCGGAATCAGAAGGCTACCACAGCCGCCAAGGCGACCGCGGTGAAGCGGAGCGGCGCGCCGCGAATCCAAGGCCATGTATCGTCGCAAGGTCGCCGTAATCAGGCCAAGCGAAACGTCCGCTGACGCCGTTTCGGTATTCGGCCGCGGAGCGATCCGAGAAAGTTTGACTACGGACCGTCATCGGGCAAAAATCGATTGGTTCGGCGGGACGGTCTTGTTCGCGACGAAACCCGTTCGTCCACCGCTCGTCGGGCCGAGGCTTTTTCGGAGACAGTCGCATGAAGATTGAGCTGGCAGGCAACTTTCCCCTTTCCGCCGCAGGACGAGATTTCGTCACCGAGCAGGCGGAGAGAAAGTTAGGGCGCTTCGAAAGTCGGATCCGTCAGGCCGACATCACGATCGATGATATCAACGGTCCCAAGGGTGGCAGTGATATCAGGTGTCTGATCCGGGCGCGGCTCAATCGGTTGCCGGATGTCGTGATCGAAGAGACGGCGGAGACTGTCGGGGCGGCGTTGCATGCGCTCGATCGTGCAGTCCACAGCATCACCCGGATCGTCGAGAAACGGCGGTCGCGGCGGCGGCGTGGCGACCAGTTGCAGTTGGCCGAACCGCGGATTGCCTAACTGTCCGTCTTGCGAGCCAGTCGCCGGTAGAGTGATGCATGGGCCGCGGCCATCGCGTCGACGGTGAACTCGGTAGCAATCTTTTCTCTCGCGGCCTCGCCCAACGCAGTGGCGAGGTCGCAGTCATCCAACAAGCGATGGGTTTGACGAGCGAAGTCGGCGCGGTCGCCGACGGAGACCAACAGTCCGGTCCGCTCGGGAATCACGAGGTCGCGATTGCCGGGGATGTCGGTCGCGATCACCGGCAGAGCGGCCTGCATCGCTTCGATCAGTGCATTGCTTTGCCCCTCGTATTCGCTGCCGAGCCAGTAAACGTCGGCGTGGGGCAGCAGCGCCGCGACGTCATCGCGGTGGCCGGCGAAGCGGACGTGGTCGGGACAGGAAACGGCGTCACGGTATCGCAACAGTTCCCCGCTTTGCGGGCCGTCGCCGATGATCACCACAGTCGAATCCTGGCGTAAGCTGCCAAGCAGTTCGCCGGCCCAGATCAGATCACGATAACGCTTTTGAGGCCACAGCCGGCCGACAGCCAAGATCAATCGCCGCGACGGATCGACGTCGAGTCGGTGAAATGCTTCGTCCTTGGAGATTTCGTCGGATCGCCGCGGCGGGATCCCGTTGGGGATAACCGTAAATCGCTCCGCAGCGATACCGTGTTTGACGTAAAAGTCGCGGACGCCGGGGCTGTTAGTCGTGATCCCCTCGCAACGCCTGGCAAAATATCGGTCGATCGCGAATTGCAGCGGCGACTTCCAGAGGTCGACGCAGCGTTCGCTGCCGAGCACAACCGGCACCGCGACCGATCGCGCCGCCGCCCGACCGTAAGCGTTGGCGGCGAACAGCCAGGTGTGGACGATATCCGGTGCGACGGCGGCGATCACCCGTCTGAGCCGCAGATAGGCGGATGGGTCGGCACGGAATCGCTTGCCGACGACACGGACCTCGACACCTGCCCTGTCGAGTGCTTCCCGCAGCGGTCCGTCACGCGTCAACACGATCACGACCGG
The DNA here is from genome assembly GCA_007127095.1 of Planctomycetaceae bacterium. Lineage (GTDB taxonomy): Bacteria > Planctomycetota > Planctomycetia > Pirellulales > Pirellulaceae > UBA6163. The sequence goes on along the minus strand of SKZY01000336.1, from coordinate 3,800 downwards.
TTCGATCCCGTAACGCGGCAACGCCTCCGCTAGCAGGCAGAGCTGTTTCTCCGCACCGCCGCGGTCGAGTGAGGGGATGATCAACGCGACCCGCAGGTCAACGGGCGGGATGGCGGACGGAGTCGGCGATGCGTCGTTCACGATTGGCGTCGGCTAGGGAATCGAAAAGGCGTTTATAGGCGGTGACGGTCTGCTGATAGGGGCGCCGTACCAGCAGTTCGCGACGGAGGTTGCGGGCGGCGATGCGGCGGCCGCCGAGGCGGATCAGCGAATCGCGAATCGCTCGCTCCAAACTCGCTTCCTCCGCCGAATTAAACCATTCGACCAGCGACTCCAGACCGGCGAAGTAGGCTCGGGTGTCAGGCGAATCGGGGACCACCAACGGTACCGCCGCGGCGACCGCGGCCGGCAGCGTATCTTCTAGGGCGTCGGCCGGTGAGGGGACGACGACCAGATCGGCGACCGCGAAAAGTTCTTCAAAGTCGACGAACGTACCCGGCATCGCCACGTTTTGGCGAATCGACTGGTGACGAAAATAGGCATGCAACCGTTCCCGCAACGGCCCGTCGCCGATCAGCCAGAGCCTCAGGTCAGGCCAGGTGTCCAGCAAACCGGGGAACGCCTTTGCCACCGACATCGTGATCCCGGCCGGCCCCATTTGGCCACATACCAAGATCACCTGGCTGTCGCGATCGAGTTCCAAGTCGCCGTTGATTTCGGCCAAAGCCTGACGCTGACGCCGCAGCGATCCGCTCACCGACGCGTCGCGATCGGCCGGCGTCGCTCCCGATATCACGCCGATATCGATCCGATGCATCCGATTCACGGGGGTGCCGATCGCCAGCAACGCCCGCTGGGCCGAAGCCCAAGAAACGACAACCGCGTCAGCCTTGGCCAAGTGCCCGGGCATCCGCTTGCCGCCGCGTAGCGATGCCCAGACGCGATGGTCGGCCGCATCGCCGGTGCCGCTGTGCAAACCCACCCGGCAGACCGAGGGCGGCAATTGCATTTGCATCAAAGCCGAGAACTCCTCACCCAGTCGCGTGCAGAAGACGATGTCGAAGCGCCCCGCATTGGCTGTCAGCCAACTCTGTAGGTGACGCTGGTATCGCGCGACCGACCACGGGGTTTGGGGAGCGGCCAGAGGACGCTCGACCGGCAATTCGCGAATCGTTAACCGTTCGGGCCAAGCTGATGAGTAACGCGGCGTCAGCACTTCGATGCCGAGCCCGGCGCGGTGCAGCGCATCGGCCAAGCGGAGGTCGCGGCAAGCCGCGTCGCTCCAAAGGTGCGGCCAAAAGTGCCGGCTGACCATCAAGACCCGAGTCGATTCGCTCACAAGTCACCCGTCAACACCAATGAGCACTGAGCGGAAAAAGTGTCGCTGAGTTCACGCCGACTCGCCGGATAGCGCTGCCAAATCGTCCGCTTCAAGCACACCCAAAAAGGGCAGATTCCGAAAATGGTCTCGGTAATCCAATCCGTAGCCGACGACGAATTCGTCAGCGATTTCGAAGGCGGTGAAGTCGGGACGAATCGAAACGGCATGGGGTCGTTGTTTCCGCAGCAACACCGCCGAACGGACCGAACTGGCACCCAACTGACCGAGTTCGTCGAGGAGCCGATGCAGCGTTTTTCCCGTATCAAAAATATCATCGACCAACAATACATCGCGGCCGACCACATCGATCATCATCGCCCTATCGACCACCAACTCGCCCGCATCGGTCCCGCCGCGATAACTGCTCGCTTGGACTATCCCGACCCGCAGCGGCATCGAAAGCATCCGGATCAAGTCGGCAAACAGTACCAACGATCCGGTCATCACTGCGATCACCGTCAGTGGATGGTTGCCATAACAGGCGTCGATCTCGCCGGCTAGTCGGTTGACGCCAGCATGCAATTCTTGCTCGGTCAGCAGGGTTCTCATGGACGAGTCCGGACTCGGGATTTCAAAATGGACAATTTGGGAACAGTCTGCGTCGTGAACCAGTTTTGCTGACGACAACAGCTCCGGCGGGTCGATGCCCAAGCATACACGTGGCCGGTCGCCGAGGGGCGGCTGAAGCCGGCGATGATTCATTTTCGAAGTGGTTGCGGATCCCTCATGACGAATTCTCAACGGTTGCTCGTCGTCAGGAACTCACTGCGGAACTGGATGTCGGGTCGGCACGCGGGCGAAGCTGATCAGGCCGAGCCGCTGAGCGAAGCGATGCTGATTCGCGGCGGATTCTTCCGTGGCCGCCGCTTCCGATTCCTGAACTATCAAGCGGTTTGGTTCATCGAGGAAGACGAATTGAAGGTACACGACCGCGAAGGCTCGGTCGTGGCACATTTTCAAGGCGAGCAGATCGATCGGCTGGCCGAAGCGGCTGCCGATCCGTCGTCCGAAGTCCGCGAAACGCTCTCGTTGACCGAGCATCTTCAAGACGTGACGCAGGCCGCCGAGTCGGCTGGCGACGAACAAGCGGTCGCAGAGCAGCCCCAACGCCGCGTCGCTTGAGTGAGTGCAAAAAGGGGTCAGGCCTCTTTTGCGAGGAACTCGCCCTACGGGTGCTTCGCACAAAAGAGACCTGCCCCCTTTTTGCAGTTGACCCCTTTTTGCAGTTTGCGAGGAATTCGCCCTGCGGGTGCTTCGCACAAAAGAGGCCTGACCCCTTTTTGCAGTCAATAGTGGGGCGGCTTTTCGTCGACGATATCGGGCAGCGGTTCGCTCGTATCCGACTTGGTCGCCAATTCGTCGACCCGTTTGGCCAAGCGGTCGATCGTCCGTCGCAGTCGCAGCAGATCGAGCGATTGTTCGGAAACCGCTTGGTTGAGTTGATCCGTGGTCCGCTGCTGGTGCGCCAGTTCCATCTCGAGTCGCTCGATTCGCTCTTCCCAGTTCATTCTTCGCTCGCTTGACGATCGGTTGCGGCCGGGCCGGCAGTCAGGAAATCGAGCGTGTAGCACTCGCTGGCCTGGACCGTGCCCGGCTTGATCAGTTCGATTTCTTCCATTTGGGCGACGAGCGTCTCCCATCGTTGGTCGGTCATCAAGCCCAGATCGTCCAGGCTGACCGGGTCGGGTGTGGCCAGGGCGATCAATTCCGCGGCGCCGAACTCGAGCGCCTCGGCCGTCATCCCGTGTTGGTTGGCAGCCAGGATGGCGGCGTTTCCGGCGGCGGGGTCGGTCAGGTATTGTTGCCAGCCCCGCTTCGTCGCGGCGACGAAGTCACGGACCAATTCGGGGCGCTCGCGAATCAAGTCGCCCCGGGTGACCAGGACACTCGAATAGGGATTCCAGCCGAGTTCACTGAGCATCAGCGACTTGACTTCGACCCCTTCGCCACGGGCCAGATACGGTTCGGCGAACGAATAGCCTTGGATCGCCACTTTGGCATCACCGACCAGTCCGGTGACGCTGCCGTGGTAGGGCACCTCACGGACACCGTCCAACTTGCCGAGCTTTCTGAGAAACTCGACGAAGCCGCGGCCTTCCTGGCGTTGCAGCGTCATCCCGCGGAGGTCGTCGAAGCCGTCTACCCCGGCATCTTCGCGAACCAGGATGCAGCGCGGGTGGTTCTGCATCGCTGCCATCAAGGCCACGATGTCGGCTCCAGCGGCGCGGAACAGCACGACGTCATCGGCGTTGGTGATCGCGAAATCGGCTCGCCCCAGCACGACCTCCGCCGCGATCGGGGTGGCCCGCCCACCGGGCCGGATGTCGACGTTCAAACCGGCCGCTTCGTAGGTGCCGTCGGCCGCCGCCTGGTAAACCCCGCCATGCTCCGCCTCGGCATACCAGTTCAACTGGACCGC
>SKZY01000065.1 GCA_007127095.1 Planctomycetaceae bacterium | reverse complement strand
TCGGGCGTCGGTGGGAGCCCTGTCAGGTCGTAATGGAGTCGACGGATCAAGGTTTGGGGATCGGCTGGGGGCGACGGCTGCAAACCCTGTTGATCGAGTTGGGCCAAGACGAACGCATCGATGTTGCCGCGGGATCGGGGGTCGGCGATCGTCGCGGGCAGTTCAGGTCGCCGCAGTGGTTGGAACGACCAGAACGCTTTACCGGCCTCGATATCGATCGCACCTTGAGCGGCCAGATCTTCAGCGGGCGAATCGGGGAAGGCGGCGCCGCTGGCGACCCAGTCGACCAGCAGGGCGATTTCCTCATCGGGCAATTTTCCGTCGGGCGGCATTTCGTAGCCGCCATCGGCGTAGCGGATCGAATCGATCAACGGGCTTTCATCGGGCTTGCCCGGGATCACTGCCGGGCCGCTGTCGCCGCCGGCCAGCAGATGCTGGCGGGAATCGAGACGCAGGCCACCCTGGATCACGTTGGCGTCTGCCGAATGGCAGGAGTAACAGTGTTTGTGCAGCAGCGGCCGAATTCGCTTTTCGAAATGCTCGATCGCGGCGGCCGACGCGGCGACGGTTGCGACCGATGATTCGTCCGCTGCCGCAGCGGTCGGCGGAGTCGAGACGATCGACCCGATTGACATCGCGGCCATCAGCGTCAGCGACAAAAATCGCCCGGTCGCGACGCCGTCGATCGGGCGGCGAAAAACCTCGGCCGGTGTCAAAATCTCCGTCATCGGCTACATCTCTTCGGAATCGGTCCACAGGTCGGAAAAACGTCACCACGCCCGGTAATCGATTTTCACCGCTGGCGGGGCGCGATGCAACTCACGGCGACCGGCGTCAGCACTGTGGGGCCAACTGTCCGCGGTCGTTGGCGGCGATTCAAAGCCGCCTCAACGGCGATCCAGACGCCCTAACTGCGGCCCGATCGCCAAGCTTCGCGACGTCGGCAACTTGCAGCGACGGATCGTGCGAAGGAAAATAACAGGATACCCGCCATCCCATTTCCCGCCTTTGGGCCGCCATGAAGCCGTCTTTTTATTCCCGATCTCGATTTCGCTACTCATTTCGTGCCAAATCTGGCACGCATCGCGCTGATCGATTGCGATTGTTGGTGGTAGGACCCTGTTTGCTCATCGGCTTTTTGTTCAACGCAGTCGGCGGATTGAACGTCGCCGCCGAAGAGGTCGATTTTCGTCGCCAGGTGCAGCCGATCTTGGCCGGCAAGTGTTTTACTTGCCACGGTCCGGACGAAGCCGCTCGTGAAGCGGGACTGCGGCTCGATCGGTTCGAAGACGCGGTCGAAGACCGTGGTGGCTATCAGGCGATCACGCCGGGTGATCATGCTAACAGCGAAGTCTGGCAGCGAGTCGCCAGCCAGGACGAGGACCTGCGGATGCCGCCGCTCGGGCCTCACGAACCGTTGACACCTGAGCAGGTGGATGTGATCGCTCGTTGGATCGACCAGGGGGCGGAATACCAGCGACATTGGGCGTTTGTTCCTCCGCAGCGTCCGGAGATTCCCTTCGACGCGACGATCCCCGCTGGCGCGACCCGTGACGGTGACACTCCGGCGACGCCGATCGATGCGTTTATCAATCGTCGATTGGCCGAGGCCGGTTTGGAACCGGGGGCCGAGGCCGATCGCTACGCACTCGTCCGCCGCGTGTATCTCGACCTAATCGGCGTCCCGCCGAGCGTCGAACAAGCCGACGCCTTCGTGAGTGACGAATCGCCGTTGGCCTATCAACGGCTGGTCGATCGCCTGTTGGCATCTCCTGATTACGCCGAGCGGTGGGCACGTCCTTGGCTCGATTTGGCTCGCTACGCTGACACAAACGGGTATGAGAAGGATCGCCCCCGCACGATCTGGCCGTACCGCGATTGGGTGTTGGAGGCGATCAATGCCGACCTGCCGTACGACCGTTTTTCGATCTTGCAATTGGCTGGTGACATGGTCGACGGCGCCGGTGAAGCCGAACACGTGGCGACCGGTTTTCACCGCAACACGATGTTGAACGAAGAGGGCGGGATCGATCCTCAGGAGTTCCGCTTTCACGCGATGAACGACCGCGTGGCGACCACCGGCACGGTCTGGATGGGGATCACCGTCGGCTGTGCCCAATGCCACACGCACAAGTACGATCCGATCACCCACACCGACTACTACGCGATGTTCGCGTTGTTGAACGACGCCGATGACATCGAATGGGAGATCGAAGACGCGGCCGTCACCGAACGGCGGGCGGCGATCGAGGAGAAGATTCGAAAAATAGAGCGGCGATTGATCACGGAATACGGGCTCGACCCCCTAGCGGCTGTAGCGAACGCTGGGGCGACTGACGACCGTGCCGCCGACACGACGGGCGACGTGGTCGAGAAAACCGACAGCGGCGCAGCAGCGGCCGATGAGCCGGAGGCACAGCGGGACGCCGTCGCCAACGAGTTCGCCGAATTCGTCGGCCGCAGTCGCGACTCGGCCGCCGATTGGCAAACCGCCGTGCCGGTCGAACTGACAAGTACATTGCCGATCCTGCGGGTGCTCGACGACGGTTCGGTGCTGGCATCGGGTGATGTCACCAAACGCGACGTCTACCGTTTGCGGTTTGAGCCGCCGCCGGGAGACCAAGCCATTACGGCGATTCGGTTGGAAGCGTTGCCCGACGAGTCGTTGCCGGCTGGTGGCCCCGGAATGGCGTTTTACGAAGGCCGGCGGGGTGATTTTTTTCTAAGCGAATTGAAGCTGACCGTCGACGGAGAAGCGGTGAAGCTGCAAGACGCGTCGGTCAATTACGGCAAGATCAGTCTCGGCAGCGGGACCGCCGACGCAGCGAACGTGATCGACGGCGAGGGTTCGACCGGCTGGTCGACCGGCGGTCGCGAGGGCGAACCGCACCGCTGGGTAGCGAACTTTGAAACGCCGTTTCGTCCGCAGGGCCCATGGTCGATCGAACTCGTCTTTGAACGCCACTACGCGGCGCCGTTGGGACGGTTTCGTGTATCGCTGGCGTCGCAATCCGACCCCGCCACCGCCTCACCGCTGGCGGCCGAGGGTGAGTCGCGATTGTCGGCTTGGAAACGAACGGGCGAAATCGATCCAAACGACGAGTGGCTCGACCGGTTATCGCGACGATTCATCGCCACCGCCGATTCGCTCGCCGAGCAACGCCAACCGCTCGAACGGTTGCGACGTGAAATGCCCGAACCGGTCAGGACATTGGTGACCCGGCAACGACCGGACGCCGACGCGCGGACGACGCGGCGTTATCACCGCGGTGAATACCTGCAACCGAAGGAGGTGGTTGGCCCGGCGATCCCCGAAGTCTTTGCGGAGTACTGCGAATCGCCGCCGACCAACCGCTACGAGTTCGCCCATTGGTTGGTCAGTCCCGCCAATCCGCTGTATGCCCGCGTGGCGGTCGACCGGGCTTGGCGAGAATTGTTCGGTCGTGGCATCGTCCACACCGCCGGCGACTACGGGACTCAGAGTGAATCGCCGACGCACCCCGAATTGCTCGATTATTTGGCGACCGAGTTCACGTCGAGTCAGTCGATCAAGCGACTGCATCGCGAGTTGGTACTGAGTGATACGTATCGGCGGTCGGTTGTGGCTGAGCCGGATGTAGCCGCCGCCGATCCGGAAAACCGATTGCTGGCGGCCGGTCCCCGTCGGCGTCTCGAGGGCGAACGGATCCGTGACTCGTTGCTCGCCGCCAGCGGCTTGTTGACCCGGCATTGGGGAGGCCCGAGCGTCTTTCCGCCGCAGCCGAAGAGCGTCACGGCAGCCGCGTATGGCAACGTCGCTTGGAACGTTTCGTCGGGTGCCGACCGTTTTCGCCGATCGGTTTACACCTATGCCAAGCGGACCGCTCCGTTCGCGGCGTTTGCCGTTTTTGATGGCCCCACGGGTGAAACCTGTCTGCCGCGTCGCGACATCAGCAATTCGCCGCTGCAAGCGCTGACGCTATTGAACGACGCGATGTTCCTGGAGATGGCCGAGGCGCTCGCCGACGACGTCTTGGCTCGCGTGGCTGATGATCGACCGGCGAGCGTGGCGAGTGAACTGTTTCGGCGACTCGCCGTGCGGCCTGCCGCGGAAGACGAACTCGCCGCAATCCTCGATTTCCATGCCGGACTCGACGTGGACGAGCCGCGGACGGCTTGGGTGTTGGTCGCCCGGGCCCTGATGAACCTTGACGAAGTGATCACGACACCATGACTTTTTCGCATTCCATCGCGTCGGCTCACGCCGCATTGACCCGACGCCAACTGTTCGCCGACTGCGGCGTCGGTGTCGGCAAGATCGCTTTAGCGTCGCTGCTAGCCGGCGCTCCGTCTCGTCTGGCGACAGCCGCGGGAGGTGCGCCGTTGGCCGATTCGGTTTCGTCGGGGTTGCACCACGCCGCCAAGGCGAAGCGGGTGATTTTTTTGTTCATGGCCGGTGCTCCCAGTCAGTTGGATCTGTTCGACAACAAGCCGAAGCTGACCGAGTTGGCGGGCCAGCCGTTGCCGCCATCGGTGATCGATGGCCAGCGATACGCCTTCATTCAGCCCGACGCTGCGGTCTTGTCACCCCGATTCCGCTTCGCCAAGCATGGCGAATCGGGAGCCGAGTTGGCCGAGATTCTGCCGCATACCGCCGAGGTCGCCGACGACCTGGCGATCATCCGCAGCGTCCATACCGATCAATTCAATCACGCCCCGGCGCAACTGTTGGTCAACACCGGCAGCCCGTTGCCGGGCCGCCCCGCGATGGGATCTTGGTTGACCTACGGGATTGGCAGCGACGCCGACGACCTGCCGGGGTTCGTCGTCCTGACGAGCGGCGGCAACCTTTCCGGTGGTGCGGCGATGTGGGACGCGGGATTCTTGCCCGGCCAACATCAGGGCGTTCCCTTTCGCGGCGAAGGCGACCCGATCCTGCATGTCGCCAATCCGCCCGGTGTATCGTCGCAAACGCAGCGTCAGACACTCGATCTGATCGGACGACTCAACCGACGACGACTCGCGGTCGTCGGCGATCCCGAAATCGAGGCTCGGATCGCGGCCTATGAGATGGCCTATCGGATGCAATCGCGGGCCCCCGAGTTGATGGATTACGACGGCGAGACCGCAGAGACGCTGGAACTTTACGGCGCGAAACCGGGTGAAGCTTCGTTCGCCAACAATTGCCTGATGGCACGGCGGTTAGCTGAACGAGGTGTACGGTTCATCCAAGTTTACTACTCCGATTGGGACCATCACTCGAACGTCGAAGCCGGACTGAAACGCCAGTGTGAGATCACCGATCGCCCAACTGCGGCGTTGATCAAGGACCTCAAGCGACTCGGGATGCTCGATGACACGCTGGTCGTTTGGGGCGGAGAGTTTGGTCGCACGCCGATGGTCGAAGCGAGCGCCGCCTTGGGACGTTCGGGCGGTCGAGACCACCACCCTCAAGCCTTTACGATGTGGATGGCCGGCGGCGGTGTCCGCGGCGGCCAAACGATCGGCCAGACCGACGAACTCGGATTTCACCCGATCGAATCGCCGGTCCACGTCCATGACCTGCAAGCGACGATTCTGCACCAGCTCGGGATCGACCACGAGCGATTGACGTTCAACTACGCCGGCCGCCCGTTTCGGTTGACCGACGTTCACGGACACGTCGTCCGTGACCTGGTAGGCTGATCGAGTACCAACTGCCGATTCGGCGGTCCTCATCTCGCGGGTGTTAATCGATGCGATTGTCGTTCATCGTCTTGGCCTGTCTGGCGGCCACCAGCGTCGCGATGCTCGGTTGCGGCGATGCGCAACAATCGGCCTATCGTTCGGACAGCGCGGGAGCCTCGTCGGCTGCGCAGTTATCGGTCAACGAAGGCGAGCTCGGTTTCGCCCGCGAGTTCGAAAGCGGGCCAGCGGATGGCGACAGTCAAGCAGATCCGGCGCCCGTCGAGGCGAGTGAGTTTTCCCGCAAATTGATCTACACGGCGGAAGCCGACTTGATCGTCGAAGACTTCGATCCGGTCGCTGCTGCCGTTGAGCGACTCGTCCGCGAGCACGGTGGCTTCATCGCCAGTTCGCGACTCGGTTCGACCCGAGGGACGCGGCGGAGCGGGACTTGGCAGGCTCGCATCCCAGCCGATCGGTTCGAAGCTTTTTTGACAGCCACCGCAGCGTTGGGCGAAGTCCGTTCGGTATCGCGAAAGTCGCAGGACGTGACCGACGAGTTTTTTGACGTCGAGGCTCGGGTCCGCAACAAGCAGGCGCAGGAGACCAGGTTATTGAAGATCCTGACCGAGCGTGATGGTGAGCTGGAGGACGTGTTGACGGTCGAGCGGGAACTCTCGCGGGTTCGCGAAGAGATTGAACGGATGCAGGGACGGCTGCGATTGTTGTCCAACTTGTCGGCGTTGGCGACGGTGAACCTGCGGGTCGAGGAAATTCAGAATTATGTCCCCGAGCAGGCTCCGACGTTTGGCCGACGGATCAGTCGCAGTTTCGAGGGCTCGCTCACGGCGCTGCGGCAAACGGCGGAAGCGGTTGCCGTCGCGGTCGTCGCCATCGCGCCTTGGTTGATCGCACTGGCCGTTATCGTCCTGCCGCTGGTCTGGCTGGCGCGTCGTTGTTTGCGGAGCTGCTGCGGATTTCGTCGCTCTGGCGACTGACTCGGACTACGAGTGCCGCTGCTGAAAAATGCCCGCGAAGCGGATCGGTCGGCCCTGAATTCGCTTACGATTTCGTCGGACGTCGCGAGTTCGAATCTGAGGAATCGAGGCAACATGACTGAGTGCAAAAAGTGGGCCCCGTTGGCATTGGCGATTTTTCTGATTTTGGCGGTCACGGCCGATGCTGGGGAACCGCTGCGGATCGCCGTAACCAGTTCGCTCGACCAGAGTAGCCAGCCGAGCTATCTGCATTTGCCGGACGATTACGATCGCGACGACGCGCCGCGGCCGTTGTTGGTGGCGTTGCACAGCTGGAGCGCCGATTTGGAACAAGCCAATCCGGAATTGGCCGAATTGGCGAATCAGCGCGGCTGGATTGTACTCCGGCCGAACTTTCGCGGCCCCAACGATCGTCCTCAGGCGTGCGGCTCCGAGCTGGCTCAGCGCGACATCCTCGACGCGGTCAATTGGGTCGGGAAACGCCACCGCGTCGACCCCGATCGGGTTTACTTGACCGGCAACTCGGGCGGCGGGCATATGACGATGCTGATGGTCGGCAAGTACCCCGACGTCTGGGCGGCCGCCAGCGCCTGGGTCGGGATCAGCGATCTCGCCGCCTGGCACGACCGCCACGCGACGGCGCGTTACGGAGAAATGTTGCGGCAGGTTTGTGGAGGACGTCCGGGCGACAGTCAGGAGGTCGATCGGCAATACCGCCAGCGGTCGCCGTTGACCCATCTGCACAACGCAGTCGCGGTACCGCTGGACATCGCCGCCGGCGTCCACGACGGTCACCGCGGTTCGGTCCCGATCCGCCATTCACTGGACGCGTTCAATGTCATCGCGACTGCGGCCGGAGGTGCGACGATTTCGCCGGTGGAGATCGCGCAGTTGAGTCGTCCCGAGGGGCGGCTCGATTCGCCGCTGGCGAGCGATCGGGTGACCGATCCGGCTTGGGGCCGAGCGATCTACCTCCGCCGTCACGCGGCCGCAGCGCGGGTTACGATTTTCGAAGGTGGGCATGAGGGGATCGCGACGGCGGCGGTAGATTGGCTCGAACGCCACCAGCGGAGCCCACGGGCGGCGGTTGACGTCGATTGATGCGACGTGGCCAATCGCTCGGCGCCTGGCGGTTATTGCCGCATGTCGGGAGGCTCACGCCAACGGCTCGATAAACGTTGTGGTAAAGGCTTTTTGCGGCTGGCGGCGGCCCACCCGCGGGGCCGATCGCAACTGCGACACAATGTCGCTTTGTCGTCGAAGGCCTTGTATCGAAGGCCGTCTCGTCACAATACTGGCGGCGATCCGGCGAAAGACCTGCACTTCTCGCGGCCGGTTTTCGACACAATTTGTCTCCTTATGACCCGTCGGCCGGTAGCGGCTGGGGTTGTGGAACGTGGAGTTGATATTCGGAGTTATGGAACGTTTTCTTTTTCCCCGTTGGATCAATCGTTGTCTCGCCTTGCTCGGTTTGGCCGCGATTGGTGGGGCCTTGTTCACCGGCGCGATGGGCGGATTGATCACTGACCCCGAGACTTTGAACGTCGGTTACAAGCCCGAACAACCGGTGCCGTTCAGTCACGCGCTGCACGCTGGCCAGTTGAAGATGGATTGTCGGTATTGTCACAACACCGTTTTCGATGCCGCCCATGCGGCGGTCCCGCCGACGGCGACCTGCATCAATTGCCACAGTCCGGCTGACGAGACCGGCGTGACCAGTCTGGCGGCGGTCCATCAGGCCAGCTCCAAATTGGCCCCGATTCACGAGAGTTGGGAAACCGGCCAGAGCGTTGCTTGGGTGCGGATTCACAATCTGCCCGAGTTCGTCTACTTCGATCACTCGGCTCACGTTCATGCGGGTGTCAGTTGCGTATCTTGCCACGGCCGGATCGACCAGATGGACGTCGTTCATCAGGACAAGCAGTTGTCGATGGCTTGGTGCATTGAGTGTCACCGCAACCCGGCGCCCCACATCCGGCCTTCGGAGTTTGTCACGAAGCTCGATTGGGATTGGCCAGAAGGCGTCGACCCGTTGGTCGAGGCCGAAAAGCTGATCGACGAAAAGAACATCAATCCGCAAGTCCACTGCGCCGTCTGCCACCGCTAAACCGCTTCGCAGCGGCTTTCGGCTGACGGGCCGCGGGCCGCCCAAACCGACTCGATCCTCGATCGCTTCCGATAACGCAATGACTTTGACCCCCAGCGCCGCCACCGAATCAGCCTCGACGCCTCGCGACCGTTATTGGCGGAGTCTCGACGAGCTGCAGCAGGACGACCGATTCGTCGCCGATTATTTGCACCGCGAGTTTCCCGTGGCGGCCTCGGAGCTGCCTGACGGCGTTTCGCGCCGGCGGTGGATGCAGGTGATGGGGGCGTCGTTGTCGCTCGCCGGGGCGGCCGGCTGTCGCTACCCGACCGAGATCATCGCGCCATTCGTGATCCGTCCCGAGGGGCGAATCCCCGGTGAGGCTTATGGTCGGTCGACCAATTTCGAACTCGCCGGCCGTGTCTATCACTTGGTGGTGACCAACGTTGACGGCCGACCGATCAAGATCGAGGGTAATGCGAATCACCCCGGTGGCCGGGGCGGCACCGACGTCTATGCCCAAGCGTCGATCCTTGGGTTATACGATCCCGACCGCGCCCGCGGTGAGGTCGCCCCGTTGTACGTGCGCGAACCGGGTGAGCGACAGCGAGCGGCGGAATGGGAGGAGTTTGATCGCTATGGGCGGTCTTTGGTGAAGCTTGCCGAAGCCGATTCCGGCGCTTCGGTCGCGGTATTGATGCCTCCAACTCAATCACCGTCGCTGGTGCGAATGGTCGAAAAGTTGCGGGAACGCTTGCCGGAAGCAGCCGTGTGTCTTTACGACGGCGTCCATGGCGATGCGATGCGGAAGGCGACGACAGCGGCGATCGGTCAACCGGCCCGGCAATCGCTCGATCTCGCATCCGCCAAGGTCGTCTTGACGGTCGAAGCCGACCTGTTGGGTTCCGACCCTGGCTTTGTCGCCAACGCCAATGGGTTTGCCAAAACCCGCGACCCCGACGGTGAGATGGGGCGGTTTTATGTGGTCGAAGGCGGTTACACAAATACCGGCACGTCGGCTGATGCGCGCCTGGCACTGCGTCCCAGTGAGATGCCAGCCTTGCTCGCTGAGCTCGAACGCCGAATCGACGCCTTGGACGATGTGACGACGCTCGATTCGACGCCTCCGAGTGAAGGGTTTGATGAACTCGAGCCACAGCAGCGGCTCGAGACGTTCCTAGAAGTCGTTGCGGCTGAGCTGAAAAACGCGGGCCAGGACGCCGCGGTCGTGGTCGGCGAATCGCTTGGTGCCGATGCGATTGCCGCCGGAATCCGGATCAATTCGAAGCTCGGGTCGCTCGGTCGGATCCAGCGGTTCTTGCCGTTGGTCGATGGAGAGCTTTCGGATGTGATCGCAATCGACGAATTGGCCGCTCGAATCGATGCGGGCAAAGTCGAGACGTTGTTGATTCTGGGTGGCAATCCGGCCTTCACCGCCCCGGCTGACGTCGGCTTCGGCAACGTCCTTTCGCGGATCGAGAACACGATCTATCTCGGTGAATACGACGATGAGACCGCGCTGCTATGCCGTTGGTCACTCGCCGCAGCCCATCCGTTGGAAGCTTGGGGTGATTGTGTCGGCGACGACGGTTCTTACGGCGTTTGCCAGCCGCAGATCTTGCCGCTGCTGGGTGGACGTACCGCCATCGAATTGATCGCCAAGTTGCTCGATGAAGACGAGACCGCTGGTGATCAGATCGTCCGTCGAACCGCCGATGCGATTGCGGGTGAATCGCTCAGCGAGCGTCAGTGGCGGAAATGGTTACACGACGGATTCGATGAGGCGTTAAAGGTTGAGTTCATCGATGCCGCGTTCTCCGGCTCAGACGATCCGTTGACTTCGGCGACGGTGACGGCCGATTTCGAAATCGATCAAGACTCGATCGACGTCTTGTTCGTTCCGGCTGACGGCATTTACGACGGACGATTTGCCAACAATGGTTGGTTACAGGAATTGCCGCAGACGTTGACCAAGATCACCTGGGATAACGCGGCGGTGATGAGTCCCCGGACGGCAAGGGCATTGAAGGTCCATGACGGCTCGATGGTCGCCCTGCGACGTGGCGATGTGACGTTGGAATTGCCGGTCGTTGAAGTTCCCGGTTGTGCGCCAGGCGTGGTGACCGTCGCGTTCGGCTACGGTCGAGTGCGTGCGGGGATGGTCGGCGGGTTTGCTGATCAAGACGTCGACGTCGTCGGTACCGATGTCTCACCGCTTCGCAACAGCGACTCGCTTCGCCTGGCCGTCGGCATCGAAGCTCGCCCGCGGTACAAGGACTTTCAGCTCGCCAGTACCCAGAACCACTGGGCGATCGATGACCTCGGCCGCCAGGAGACCGAGCGGCGGAGTTTTACGCTGGTCCGAGAAGGGACAACGGCGTTGTTGGAAAAGAACGACCATTTCGTCGCCGACAAGGGGCCACACGTCCCCGAGGTCGGTCCTGAGGGGTCGCCATTTAAGGAGCCGATGGCGCACATCCGCGAAACCCAACCGTCGTTGCCACAGTGGGGGATGTCGATCGATCTGAACAAGTGCATCGGCTGCAACGCTTGTGTCGTGGCTTGTCAGAGCGAAAACAACGTCCCCATCGTCGGCAAGGAGCAGGTCATTCGCAGCCGGGAAATGCACTGGTTGCGGGTCGACCGGTACTTCCAGGGGAATGCCGAACACGCCAACGTCGTCCAGCAGCCGATGGCCTGCCAGCATTGCGAGACGGCCCCCTGTGAACAGGTCTGTCCCGTCGCGGCGACGGTTCACACCGACGAAGGCCTCAACGCAATGGCTTACAACCGCTGCATCGGCACGCGGTACTGTGCCAACAACTGTCCCTACAAGGTGCGGCGATTCAATTACTTCAACTACAACCAGGACGTCGGCGTCGGCTACGGCATCGATGCCTTCCCCAGTAGCATCGAAAACGCGAATCGCAAACTGCAGGCGATGGTGCTGAATCCCGAGGTGACGGTCCGTGGTCGTGGCGTGATGGAAAAGTGTACGTACTGCGTTCAGCGGATCGAAAAAGGGAAGATCGAGGCACGTAAAGACGGCGGCCGAGCGGTTCGCGACGGCGAGATCAAGACCGCCTGTCAAATGGCTTGCCCGAGCGGGGCGATCGAGTTCGGCAACATCATGGATGACGAGGCCGTCGTGACCAAGAAACAGGCCGATCGACGAGCCTATGGCGTGTTGACCCAGTTAAATACCAAGCCGCGAACGATTTACTTGGCCAAGATCCGCAATCCCCATCCGCGATTGATGACGCGAATCCAGCTCGACGACTTGGTCAACTACGCCGAGCCGAAGCATCACGGCGGACATGGTGATCATGGACATGGCGATCATGGGCATGGTGACGATCACGGGCATGATGATCATTGAATGGTCACGGCGGTGGTCGATCCGATGACCGCTGACGACTTACGGTTTTGAACGATAACGCTTCCACTTCAGCACCTGGCATAATGTCTCTCGCAATCCCTCAAGGACTCGATAACACCGTCGAACGGCCCGGCGAACGCGCTCCGTTGGTCCTCGGTGATTCGACCTACCACACGATCACCGAATCGGTGTCGCAGATCGCCGAGCGGCCGCCGAGTGCCGCATGGTTGATCGGCTTTTTGATCTCCGCGACACTCGCGTCGTGGTTCGGGATCTGCATCGCCTACCTGATCTATACCGGGGTCGGCGTGTGGGGGAACATGAACCCGGTGTTCTGGGGTTGGCCGATTGTCAACTTCGTCTTTTGGGTCGGGATCGGTCACGCCGGAACCTTGATCTCGGCGATCCTCTATCTGTTCCGTCAAGATTGGCGGACCAGCATCAACCGGGCGGCCGAGGCGATGACGATCTTTGCCGTCATCTGTGCGGGGACGTTTCCTGGGATTCACGTCGGCCGTGCTTGGTTGGCATTTTGGTTGGCCCCTTACCCGAGTCTGAACCTTTGGATGTGGCCGCAATTCCGCAGTCCACTGTTGTGGGACGTGTTCGCGGTCAGTACCTACGGGACGGTTTCGCTGTTGTTTTGGTACATGGGGATGATCCCCGATTTGGCGACTTTCCGAGATCGGTCGCGGAACAAGTGGCGGCGGATGGCTTACGGCATTCTGGCGCTCGGCTGGTCGGGTTCGTCGCGACACTGGATGCGGTATGAGAAGGCGTATGCGTTGCTCGCCGCCCTGGCCGCTCCGTTGGTGTTGAGCGTACACACGATCGTGTCGTTCGACTTCGCGGTCAGTCAGGTACCTGGTTGGCACACGACGATCTTCCCGCCGTACTTCGTCGCAGGGGCGATTTTCAGCGGCTTCGCGATGGTGTTGACGTTGATGATCCCGGCCCGGAGTATTTTCTCGCTAGAGAAACTGATCACGGTCCGGCACTTGGAAAACATGTGTAAGATCATCCTGGCCACCGGCACGATCGTCGGCTTGGCTTACGGGACCGAGTTCTTCATCGCCTGGTATGGTCAGGTCGCCGAGGAAAAGTTTGCTTTCATCAACCGAGCGTTGGGCCCTTATTGGTGGGCTTATTGGACGATGATCACGTGCAACGTGATCAGCCCTCAACTGTTTTGGATCAAGGCCAACCGAACGATCCCTTGGCGGATCGTGGTGATCTCGATCTTTGTCAATATCGGCATGTGGTTCGAACGGTTCGTGATCGTGATCACCAGCCTATCGCGTGATTATCTGCCGAGTGCCTGGGGTTACTTTCGCCCGACCTGGGTCGATTGGTCGATGTTGGTCGGTTCGTTCGGTCTGTTCTTTACATTATTTCTGCTGTTCTGTCGCTTCATGCCGGTAATCAATATGGCTGAGGTCAAAGCGACGTTGGCCGGCCAACTTCATCACCATCACGGCGACCACTGACGTTCATCGATATCCATGACTGACAAGCAAGACAAGAAGCTGCACGGCACCTACGCCGAGTTCGATGCGGTCGACACGCTGCTCGCCGCATGCGCTCGAGTACGAGATGCCGGGTATACCAAGACCGATGCCTTTACACCGTTTCCAGTACACGGGATCGATAAGGCGTTAGGGATTAAGCCGACTCGGTTACCCTGGATCGCATTGATCTGTGGTGCCACCGGCACTTGCATCGCCGTGGCGATGCAGGTCTGGATGAATACGATCAACTACCCGTACATCATTTCGGGTAAACCGTTCTTTTCGATGCCCGCCTTCATTCCGGTCAGCTTCGAATTGACGATCCTGTTGGCATCTTTCGGCGCCTTCTTCGGGATGCTCGTGCTGAACGGGTTGCCCAAGTTCAGCAATCCGATCTTTACCGATCCGCGGTTCGACCGCGCCACCGACGACAAGTTTTTTCTTTATATCGATGCCGCTGATGATCGCTACGATCGTGCGGGGGTGACGAAGTTCCTTGAAGAACTCGGTGGCGGCTATACGCAAGACGTTTACGACGATGACAGCAGCACCTCCTCACCCAAAGCGATTTGGGTCGTGCTCGGGTCGGTGATTTTCCTGTCGATGATCCCGCTGTTGTTGGTCGCCCGGATGCGGGTAACGACCAGTAGCCAGCCGCGATTTCATGTTTTCTTCGACATGGATTTTTCGCCCGCCAAAGATGCTCAGATGACCTCTTCGCTGTTCGCCGACGGGCGGGCGATGCGGACCGATGTGCCCGGCACGGTCGCCATCGGTCAATTCGACGAAGACCTCGACTTCTACACGGGGATCGATTTCGACGCCTTGACCCGTCGTGAACCGGTGCGGGCGGCTCACCTGGTCCGAGCGATCGCGGACGAGGAGTCGGACGATGCGGAAACTGCGGCAACCGATGAATCGATCGAGACTGCCGATGAGCCGACAGACGCCGCGGCCGAACCTGAGGCGGCGGAACCTGAGGTGACTGGCGCTCCCGAGGTGGAAGACGATACACCGTGGTTGGAGAAAAACCCGTTGCCGATCACGATGGCGGTGCTGGAGCGTGGCCGAATGCAGTTCGATATTTATTGCGCCACCTGTCACGGCAACAACGGACGTGGCGCCGGTTTGGTACATCGCCGGGCGCAGCGGATCTTGGCCGGTGCTTGGGTCCAGCCGTCATCGTTGCATCAGGATACGCTTTATGCCGACGTCTATCCCGACGGGAAGATGTTCAGCACGATCAGTAACGGAATCCGCAAAATGGCGGGTTATTCGTCACAGATCAACGCACGTGATCGCTGGGCTGTGGTCGCTTACGTGCGAGCGTTGCAGGCGAGTCAGAACGCGACTTTGGACGATTTACCGGTCGACAAGCGGGACGAGATACGGAAGTTGCAAGCTGAGGTAAAGCAGCGATTGGAGGAGCAGGCGGAAGCCGAGCGATTGAAGGCAGAGCAGGCTGCCGCAGAAAAAGCGGAAGCCGAGGCCGAGGCGGAAGCCGAGGCTGCCAACGGAGAAGCTCAAGCAGCCGAGTCGTCCGATTGAAACGCCGCCGGAAGCGACCATCCCGGCAGGTGGCTAGCCACCGGTTGATCATTGATTACGAGATCCCAACTGATTTTGACTGTGACGCATGTCCGAACACACACATAAAACGAAACCGGCAGACGACCCTTCGTTCCGACTGCCAGCCTCCTTGGGGAATCTGGCGATACCACTCGCCATCGGCGGTGCCGTCTTGTTGGTCGTGGGGGTCCTGATCGGCCTGATGGCCGGTCCTGGCGAAGGCATCGGCCCGCAGCGGTTCACGATGTCGGCCTACTTGGTCGCCTTCACTTACTGCTTTTCGATTTCGCTGGGGTGCTTGTTTTTCGTTTTGATCCAGCACCTCTGCCGTGCCGGTTGGAGCGTGGTGGTTCGCCGCGTGGCGGAGATCTTGATGCTGGCGATCCCGGCGCTCGCGATCCTGTTTTTGCCGATCCTGTTCGCATCCTGGAGCAGCCAAGGTGTGCTGTACGCTTGGGGTTATGAGGGGTACGCAGAATCGCACGGGGTCCCGGGTGAAATTTGGACAGAGAAAGTTCGCTATTTGTCGAGCGACTGGTTTACGGTTCGGTCAATCGTCTACCTGGTGCTGTTGTCGGGCTTGGCGGTTTATTACTTCAAACTCAGCCGCCGACAGGATGAGACCGGTGAGGTGACTTTGACCGAGCGGATGCAGGCTCGCAGCGGCCCCGCCGTGATGGTGTTTTCTTTGGTGACCACCTTCGCCGCGTTCGATTGGTTGATGAGTTTGGCACCGATGTGGTTCAGCACGATGTTTGGCGTCTACATTTTCGCCGGCAGTATCCTGGCTGCTCATTGTGCGATCGCGATGGTCACGTACCTGCTGCAGGCCAAAGGGGCGATTCGGGAAGAGGTAACCGTCGAGCACTATCATGATCTGGGCAAGTTCATGTTCGGGTTCGTTACTTTTTGGACGTACATCTCGTTCAGCCAGTTCTTGTTGATTTGGTATGGCAACATCCCTGAAGAGACTCACTGGTTTTACACCCGCCTGCAGGGGCCCTGGGAATCGATTTCTTACGGGCTGATTTTTTTCCATTGGCTGTTCCCGTTCCTCGGCTTGTTGTCGCGGCATGTCCGACGCCGACCGACGCTCGTTTTCGCTTGGGCGATCTACCTGCTGTTGATGCATTTCATCGATATTTACTGGATCGTGATGCCCGAGGTCGGCCCGTCGCTGGGTGGTGCTGGTGGGGTCTTGGCGACGTTGCTTTTGACCAGCGGCATGATCGGGCTCTATGCTGGAGGTATCCTCTGGTACACGCGGGTCAATCAGGTGCGGGTGTTGGCGGTTCGCGACCCTCGATTGCCCGAATCGCTCGCGTTTGAAAATATCTGATCCGCGGTAAGCGGTTTCCCTTTCGGTCCCTCAAATCGCCCTGGGCGAACGACTTTCGATGGCACAATACGACGACCTACCGATTCAGCGGATCACCGCGGTCAGTTTGATCTCGATCGCGGTTACCGTGGTCACGATTCTGGCGGTTCAAGTGGTGTATTTCGGTATGCTCGACTACGTCAACTCCGCGAAGTCGGCCAGCGGTCGCTACAGCGAGAGCGATCAAATCCTGGCTGGACAAAAACGGTCAATCAGCCGAGTCGGGGTGAACGACGAGGATGCCAAGTTGGTGATCCCGATCGAGTCGGCAATGAAGAGGATGGTCAGCCAAGCTGCAGAGAACCATGAACGTAACACGGCAGAAAACGACGATACCTGATCGCTCTACCCCGCTTGGGAGGCCAGGTTGTGGCATTCGCGGCAGCCGATGGCTGCTGGCGGCTGCCTGGCTGTTCTGCGGGTTGATCGCTCCGTCGGCCAGCGGTCAATTGAATGACCGTGTTCCGAAGCAGGTGGAGGACGTTACGGTCGACCAGAAATTGGGCGAATCGCTACCGTTCGATCTGTCTCTGGTCGACTCCAACGGTAAGGCGACCAAGGTGGGCCACTACTTCGATGGCCAGCGTCCGGTTTTGCTGACGCTCAACTACAGCGATTGCCCGGTTCTCTGCAACGTCCAACTCAACGCGTTGGTCGAAACGCTGAATCGACTGAGCCTGCGATTGGGGCGAGATTTTCAGATTTTGACGGTCAGTATCGATCCTCGCGAGTCGACTGAACGGGTTCGAGAGACCAAGCGGAACTACGTGGAAATGCTCGACCAGCAGCCGGGTGCGGCGACCGGCTGGCACTTTTGCACGGCCCGCGAGTCGGCGATCCAGCGTTTGGCCGATGCGGTCGGCTTTCGGTATACCTACGATTCGAAGACGAAAGAGTACTATCACCCAGCGATGCTGGCTTTCATTTCCCCCGATGGAGTGATCTCGCGATACTCTCTCGACGTCGCCTTTCCGCCCGAACAGACGAAGCTGGCTTTGATCGACGCTAGCAACGGTACGATCGGGACGCCGGTCGACCAGTTCATCATGTGGTGTTTCAGCTACGACGCCGATCGCGGCAGTTACGTTTTGGGCGCTTGGCGGCTGATGCGACTTGCTGCCGCAACGACGGTCGCGGTGTTGTTGGTTACACTTTTGCCGTACTGGCTGGGGCGTAAACGCTCCGCGTCGTTCGGCGGCCCGACCGCTAAACCGGCGGTTGATTTGTCCGGTCATTCGGCGGTTTGATCGTTGTGGCGAGTTCGCTCGCCCGTTCCCAGCCCCTTTCACTCTCGAACTCAATCCCTCGATTCGTTTCCATGATGGCATCAAGCTCCCCATTGCTGGCCGATTACACAGACCATTTCTGGCTTCCGGTATCGGCGTCGACGTTCGGCGAACAGGTCGACTCGGCGTTCATGTTGGTGTTGTGGATCTGCGTTTTTTTCATGGTGCCGATCACGTTCGCGCTGGTCTATTTCTGCATCCGATTCGTGAAAGCGAAGGGGCAGCCGGCGGAGAGCCAGGTGTCGCACAACACCCCGCTAGAAATCGCCTGGTCAGTCTTGCCGTCATTCCTGCTGGTTTGGATTTTCGTCAAAGGGGCGATCGGCTACATCGATCAACAGAACGCTCCCGAGGGGGCCGATCTGTTGAGCGTGAAGGCGTTCAAATGGGGTTGGACGGTCGACTACGGCAACGGGGTTTTCCATCCCGAGCTGCACATTCTGAACGATCAACCGACCAAGTTGACGATGCGGTCCAGCGACGTCATCCACAGCTTGTTCATCCCGGCTTTTCGGGTGAAGCGAGATATCGTGCCTGGTCGCTATAACGAAATTTGGTTCCATCCGACGCAGCCCAGTGAGCGGGTTAGCGAGGAGGAATTGGAGGCTGCTTTGCTGGACGCCAAGGAGAACAACGATGGCGTCTTCGATCAGGAAAAGTACCAGTTCACCGTCGACGGGTATCGATTCCATGACCTTTACTGCACCGAATACTGTGGCCGGGATCACTCGGCGATGCAGACGGTCGTGGTCGTTCACGATTCGCGTGAATCACTGGAAGCGTGGATCAAGAAGTACAGCGGTCGTGGAGAAGACGAATCACCGGCGGAGTACGGTCAGAAGCTGTACGAACGGCGTGGCTGTGCATCATGTCACTCGCTCGACGGCAGCAAGCGGGTCGGTCCGAGTTTCGCAGGCGGCTACGGCAGCAACCGCGAGTTCACTGACGGATCGACCGGTATCGTCGATGAAAACTACATCCGTGAATCGATCCTCGAGCCCAAGGCCTTGATCGTTTCCGGCTACAACCCGGTGATGCCGAGCTACAAAGGTCAGCTTTCCGACGATGACATCGACAGCCTCATCGCGTTCCTGAGAACTCTCGCCGACGAGGGTGGTGGGGAAAATTGATCATCATTCACCGGCAATCACAAAACACGTTTTCTTTTAAATTTTAGGGTCCGAGAATATGTCCGAGCATTCGGTCGGTCGGAGTCGGGGTTTTAATCCCGGAGCCGTGTCGGAAAGTGATAATTATCTCAAGAACAGCAAGGGAGTCTTGAGTTGGGTATTCACACTCGATCACAAGCGGATCGGCGTGATGTACTTGATCGGCATTCTGACCTCGTTTTTCATCGGCGGGATGATGGCGATGGGCATTCGTGCCCACCTGCTGACCCCGACCGGGGCGCTGTTTGCCAGCAATGACACTTACAACCAGGTGTTCACGCTACACGGCGCGATCATGGTGTTCTTGTTCATCATCCCGAGCATTCCGGCCGCGCTCGGTAATTTCCTCGTCCCCGTCATGCTGGGGGCGAAGGACGTTGCTTTCCCCCGGCTCAACCTGTCGAGTTTTTACCTTTGGGTCATTGGAGCCCTGTTTTTTATCGGGGCACTGCTGGGTACCGGGCTCGACACCGGCTGGACGTTCTACACTCCGTACAGCACCACGACCGATACTTCGGTAATCCTCGCCACCCTGGGGGCATTCGTACTCGGATTCAGTTCGATCTTCACCGGCTTGAACTTCATCGTCACGATCAACACGATGCGTCCGCCGGGGATGACCTGGTTCAAGATGCCGTTATTTCTCTGGGCGACCTATTCGACCAGCATCATTCAGGTGCTGGCGACTCCGGTTCTCGGGATCACCCTGCTGTTGCTGATCGCCGAACGGACTTTGCACATCGGGATTTTCGATCCGGAGTTCAATGGGGACCCGGTGACCTACCAGCACTTCTTTTGGTTCTATAGCCACCCCGCTGTGTACATCATGATTTTGCCGGCCTTTGGCATTATCAGCGAATTGATCAGCGTCCATTCGCACAAGCATATTTTCGGGTATCGATTCATCGCATACTCTTCGGTGGCGATCGCCTTGCTCGGCTTTCTCGTCTGGGGACACCACATGTTCACCAGCGGGATGAGCTCGTTGACGACAATCATTTTCAGTGCTTTAACCTTTACCGTATCGATTCCGTCGGCGATCAAGGTCTTCAATTGGCTGGCGACGCTCTACAAAGGTTCGATCAGCCTGACCACCCCGATGTGTTATGCGATCTCGTTCCTGTTTCTGTTCACCATCGGTGGGCTGACCGGTTTGTTCTTGGGTGTATTGTCGGTCGACCTGCACCTGCACGACACTTACTTCATCGTCGCTCACTTCCACTATGTGATGATGGGTGGAACGATGATCGCCTTCCTCGGTGGCCTGTTCCATTGGTGGCCGAAGATCACGGGGAAGATGTTCAGCGAACTCGGCGGTCGGATTTCTTGTCTGATCGTTTTCATCGGGTTCAACATGACTTTCCTGCCACAGTTCGTTCTCGGTAGTCGCGGGATGCCGCGCCGCTATGCCACTTACGACCCCGAGTTCGCGTTTTTGCATCAATTGAGCAGCTATGGCGCGTTCCTGTTGGGGATCGGATTGTTGGTCGCTGGCGTCGTCTTGGTTTATTCGCTGTTCAACGGAAAGCAGGCTCCGCCGAACCCGTGGGGCGGGGTGACGCTGGAGTGGCAATGCACCAGCCCGCCGCCGTATTACAATTATTCGCGTCCTCCCGTCGTCGGTGACCCCTACGACTTCACCGGTCTCGGCTGGAACGAGGGTGACGACAATTATGTCTTCCTCAATCCGATCGAGTCGCCCGATGAGGCACCTGTGGAGTCGCCTTCGGAAGTCCCGGCGCATGCGGGTGGGCAGAGCTAGCCAACCGTTGGGTCAGCGTCGCTCGGTTGCTGTCTTTCTCTCCGCCTCGGCGGTACGCTAGGGTTGGTAGGCGGCTTAACTCGGCTTGCCACCCGGGAAGTGTCCGTCGATGCGGCCTCTATTTTTTGGGAAAGACTGTTGGCACGAGAAGCGATCTACCAATCATCCGATCCCGAACCGGAGGCGACTCAGGTTCCCGAGTCGGAAACCCGCGAGCAGGACGTCGGCCTGCGGCCGCGGCGGATGTCCGAGATGGTCGGCCAGCAGGACGTCATCGAACGGTTGTTGATCGCGATCGAGGCGGCGCGAGGGCGAGGCGAGCCGCTCGGGCATATCCTGTTCGACGGTCCACCTGGATTGGGCAAGACGACCTTTGCCACGGTGATCCCGGCGGAGATGGGGACAACGGTCCAGTTCGCCAACGGGGCTGCGCTGCGTGCCCCCAAGGACCTGATTCCCTATTTGACCAACCTGGAGCAGGGTTCGGTCTTGTTCATCGACGAAATTCACCGGTTGCCGAAGAGCGTTGAGGAATATCTTTACACGGCGATGGAGGATTTCCGAATCGACATCGTGCTGGGTGAAGGGGTCAGTGCTCGGACGTTGAATCTCGACCTCCGTCCGTTCACGCTGATCGGTGCCACGACGCGGGCTGGGATGTTGAGCGGACCACTTCGCGATCGATTTCAGATCCGTGAGCACCTCGGTTGGTACTCGCTGGGCGAGTTATGCGAGATCGTGCGTCGGAACGCCACTAAGTTGCAAGTCGAAGTGGCGATCGATCCGGCGACCGAGATCGCCCGCCGCAGTCGCAGCACCCCGCGATTGGCGAACAATCGCTTACTCTGGGTTCGTGACTATGCTCAGAGCCGGGCGGGCGGGAACATCACGCTGGACGTCGCGACGGCGGCACTGCAGATGATCGGGATCGATCCGCTCGGCTTGGACAAGCAGGATCGCGGTTACCTCGACACGTTGTTGAGGGTCTTCGCCGGAGGCCCGGCAGGGCTCGAGGCGATCGCTCACACGATGAATGTCAGCAGCGATACACTCGAGGATGAGGTCGAGCCATTTTTATTGCGGAGCGAGTTGATCGTACGGACTCGGCGGGGCCGGATCGCAACCGACAAGGCGCATCAGCATTTGGCCGCAGAGGGCGTCCGCCGATCCTGAGCAATAACCGGGGAGAGACGAATGTTAGACGACTTTGACTTTATCGATCACTACCGAGTCTGTCCTGACAAAGGGGTCGACCTCGACGCGATCGACACGCGGGATAAGGGCCCGTTTGACAAGCGAAAGCGGGGGGAGGCGTTCACCCGTGACGCGATCGAGGAGATCCAGCATCTGCAATACCAGCTATTCACCGAGAGCAAGCAGTCGCTGCTGATCGTGCTGCAGGCCCCCGACGCGGCGGGTAAGGACGGTTTGATCCGGAAAGTGCTCGGCCAGATGAATCCGCAGGGTTGCCGAACCTACCCGTTCAAAGTCCCCACCGCTCTGCAGGCGGCTCACGATTTCCTTTGGCGGATCCATGCCTGCACCCCAGCGGCGGGGATGGTCAGCATCTTCAATCGCTCGCATTATGAAGATGTGTTGGCGGTGCGGGTCGAGAAATTGGCGCCCGAAGAGGTTTGGAGGCGTCGTTTCGATCACATCAACAACTTCGAGGAGCTACTGGCCGATCGGGGGACGCGGATCCTAAAGTTCTATCTGCACATCTCCCCAGAAGAACAGCTCGATCGGTTTCGTGATCGCATCGATGAACCGGAAAAGCATTGGAAGTTGACCACCAGCGACTATCAGGCTCGAGAACGCTGGGATTGCTACCGCGAGGCTTATTACGACGTATTCGAAAAGTGTTCGTCGGATGCGGCCCCGTGGTTCGTCATCCCGGCGGATCGGAAGTGGCATCGAAATGCGGCTGTGGCGGGGATTCTGCGTGAGACGCTGCGACAGATGGACCCTCAATTGCCGAAAGCCGATGTCGATCTGGACCAGATCAAGCGGCTTTATGCGGCTGCGAAAGAGGAGCTTCAGCAGCGGCACTCCGGTAAATAAGCAATGTGCGGAAAAAAAGTGTCAGGCACTTTTTGCGGGGCACTCGCCCTTCGGGTGCTGCGCGGAAAAGGTTCCAGACACTTACTTTCCGTTCGATCATCAATGGTTCAGCACGCACTATGACCACGAGTGAGTCCGATCGGTCGGAAGAGGCGGACCCCGCGGTCGATCCGTCGGGGTTCGCGCAGGCGGCCCGCAAAGTGCGGGAGTTTCCTCAGTCGCCCGGCATCTATTTGATGAAGGATTCCGCCGGTAGAGTGATTTATATCGGCAAGGCCAAGAACCTCCGCAGCCGTGCCGGCAGCTACTTTCTTAAAGCGGCCGCCACCGATCAGCGGACTGCCGATTGGGTCGGTGAGATTGCCGACATCGATTACATGCTCTGTGACAGCGAGGTCGACGCGTTATTGACCGAGTCGCGGCTGGTCAAAGACATCCAGCCGAGGCACAATCGCGACCTCAAGGACGATAAGTCCTTTCCTTACTTGATGATCACCACCCGGGAAGATTTTCCTCGGGTCGAGATCACTCGGGAGCCGAGGCAATCGGGAGTCAAGCTGTATGGCCCCTTTCCGAGTGCCGGGGCGTTGCGGGGAGCGATCGCCGTGCTGCAGCGGATTTTCAAGTTCCGGACCTGCTCGCTCGACATCGCTGAGGACGAAGAGAAGTGGAAGTGGTTTCGTCCCTGTTTGCTGGCCAGCATCGACCAATGCTCGGCACCCTGCAATCAGCGAATCGACAAGGATCAATACCGTCGCGACATCCGCCGACTGATGACCTTCCTCGACGGTGGTAAGGTGAAGCTGCTCCGCGACCTGCGGGCCGAAATGACCGCGGCGAGTCGGCGGCTCGACTTTGAACGAGCCGCGGTTCTCCGCGACGAGATCTCGATGCTCGAACGGCTCGACGAGCGGGGTGAACTGGAAACGCATGCGCAACCTGAAGTCTTTTACATCGACCCCAAGAAAGGGCTGACCGGCCTGCGAAAGGTGCTCGGGCTCGCCGAGACGCCGCGGGTGATCGAAGGTGTCGATATCGCGCATCTCGGTGGGGGCGAGACCGTTGCCAGTCTGGTGCAGTTCATCGACGGCTTGCCATTCAAACCCGGTTACCGACGGTTTCGGATCCGCGAGGTCGACGGGATCGACGATTACCGCAGCATCTACGAAGTCGTCTCGCGGCGGTTTCGTCGGTTAGCCGATGACGGAGAAGCCTTCCCCGATATCCTGTTGATCGATGGCGGAAAGGGGCAGCTCAATTCGGCATCAGCCGCTTTCCGCGACCAACAAATCACTCCGCCGACCCTGATTTCGTTGGCCAAACGTGACGAGGAACTCTTTCGCCCCGGTGACGGGGAACCGATTCGGTTGTCAAAAAACTCGTTCGCGCTCCGTTTGCTGCAATACGTCCGTGACGAGTCGCACCGGTTTGCGCAACACTATCACCACTTATTGAGAAATAAAACGACCTTCGAGCGATGAAAGGGGTGGCGAAATGCCGATTTTCCGAGAATCGGTGAACCCTTGACGCCTCCGAAGGATCATGGTTTACTAGTACGCGTTCGAGGGCTTCATCGCTCCCGGATTTTGGCCCCTTCGTCTAGCGGCCTAGGACATCGCCCTTTCACGGCGGTAACACGGGTTC
Organism: Planctomycetaceae bacterium; assembly: GCA_007127095.1. Lineage (GTDB taxonomy): Bacteria > Planctomycetota > Planctomycetia > Pirellulales > Pirellulaceae > UBA6163. The sequence goes on along the minus strand of SKZY01000065.1, from coordinate 1,036 downwards.
GAGTCCCGTAGGGGTCATTTCGCTAGTTTCCGGTGGTACTCACCGCCATCAACCCTGGGTTTTTCACCCAGGGTTTTTTTGTGTGCCGACCGGCGGACATTTTTGGGTGTTTCGTCCCGCGGCGGGTCGGCGGCCGCCTTTCGTCAACACGCGGAAGTGATCACCGCGTCGAATTTGGAACAGTCGTCATGGATCGTCCCGCCAACGATGGCATCGCATCGGGTTCCTGGTCGCCCCCCGTACCGTTGCCGACCGGATTCCGGTTTGCTGGAATCACTTGCGGCATCAAGGCGAGTGGTAAGCCCGATTTGGCCTTGATCGTCGGCGACCAGCCGCTGGTTGCCGCCGGCGTCTACACGACCAATCAGGTCGTCGCGGCCCCGGTCGTGCTTTGTCGCGGGCGGACGCCGTCGTCAGCGACTCGAGCGGTGGTGATCAACAGTGGCAACGCCAATGCCTGTACCGGTGCCCCGGGGATGCGTGATGCTGAGGAGATGGCGACGCGGGTGGCGACCGGTCTCGGGTGTGAGTCTGACGCGGTTTTGGTGATGAGCACCGGCGTGATCGGTCGGCCGTTGCCGATGGATCGGGTGCGGACCGGCATCGACTCGGCTCTGCAAAAATTGGCTGCCAGCGATGCCGGCTTCGTTGACGCATCGACCGCGATCATGACGACCGACGCGTTCCGTAAGACGGTCGCCGCGGAGATCGAGATTGCCGGCGATCGTTATCGGGTCGCCGCGATGGCCAAAGGTGCCGGGATGATCGCCCCCAATATGGCGACGATGCTGGCCCTGGTCGCTACCGATGCCCCCTTGGCAGAAACCGACTTGGTCGAGTTATTGAGGCACGCGGCCGACCATAGCTTTAATCGCGTCAGCGTCGACGGACACACCAGCACGAACGATTCATTGGTCTTGATGTCCAGCGGGACCGGACCGACGCTCAGCGGCGAGGCCCTGACACGGTTCCGCGATTTCCTTCGCGAGACCTGCATCGAGTTGGCGAAGCAACTCGTCGCCGACGGCGAGGGCGC
>SKZY01000360.1 GCA_007127095.1 Planctomycetaceae bacterium | reverse complement strand
AGTTGCGAGTTGCGAGTTGCGAGTTGCGAGGAGGGAGGAGGGAGGAGGGAGGAGGGAGGAGTGAGGGAGTGAGGGAGTGAGGGAGTGAGCGGGACGGCGCTAGCCGCCGGCCTTGGGGAGGCTCGTGCTTGAAAGCGGTGACAGTTGTCAATTTCCGCCAGACACGGCACCAACCATTCACACCTCAGGCAGGGCACTCGGGTGAGCCATGTTGCTCTGCGACCGCCAATGTCTCGCAGCGATGATTGGAGATAGCCAAAGATGAAGGGAACATGGATGGCACCAATCATCATCGTGGTGGCAATCGCATCGTGCTGGCCCCTCACCCCCCCCCAGCTCCTTTCCCCCCCAAGCGGGGCGAGGAGAGCCGGATGTATGGGATGGCTCGCCCCCAGCGCAACGGCGAAGCGGAGTGGCCCGGCTTTCCTCACTGCTGCTCGCCACTCGCCACTCGCCGCTCGCCGCTCGCCACTCGCCACTCGCCACTCGCCACTCGCCACTCGCCACTCGCCGCTCGCCGCTCGCCACTCGCCGCTCGCCACTCGCCGCTCGCCGCTCGCAACTCGCAACCTCATAAATACTTGGCGAGTGCTCCTCCTCGGGCGGCTCGGGCGTCGACTCGTTTGGTTACTTGTGGATCTTCGACCAGTGGTGGGGCGTGGTGCGGTTTGATTCTGGCGTCGATCACGACGGGGCCTCGACAGCCCCAATGTTTGTCGACCGTTGCGCTGTCGATGCCGTCGAGGTCGCTGGCGGGGTTGCTGCGCGTGAAGGTAACCCAGAGCCAATTCTGTAGGCTGCGGGCGGCGAAATCGGCGTCGTCGACGAGCGTGATCAGTGGCAGGCCTGTCAGATCGGCTGCCGTGACTTGATCGCAAAAGGTCCGCAAATCGGCTCGTGAACCGTCGTCGACGAACTTTGGCGCCGTGACGGCCAACAGTCCTGGCATCACCAACCTTGGATCGGAAAAGCCGGTGGGAAGTCGCAGGTCGGCTGGCAGCGATTCGGCAAGCTCTCGAAGCGGAGCGTCGGCGGCGGCGATCACCAATTTGCTGCCGCGGTTGAAACCACTGCCGCTGTAGTCGAGTGTGTCGATTGTGGTTTGTGTTTGAAAGTGAAGATCACGCCGCGGATCGAACCGACGCAGCAGGTGACGGATGAAGCTGCCGATGTCGTGGATGTCGAGTGCCGCTTGACGGTCCTCGACGATCATCAGGTATTTGGCCAGTGAGAGTTGGCCGTTGCCGAGGATCGCATTGGCTTGGGTCAGCAGTTCTTGTGGCTGAGCAGAGGGCAATTGCGGCATGTAGCGTTCACTGCCGATCGCCAGCAGCAGCGGGTGGACACCGGCGGCATCGACGGCGTGAACCGCTTTGACTCCGGGGATCACCGAAGGGATGATCGGGTCGGTCAATTCATGGATCAGTTGGCCGAACGTAGTGTCTTCTTGTGGCGGTCGGCCGACCACGGTGAACGGCCAGATCGCTCCGTCGCGATGCCAGACATGGCGGACCCGCATCAGCGGAAAATCGTGTCGCAAGCTGTAATAGCCGAGGTGATCGCCGAAGGGCCCTTCGGGTTTGCTGGCTTGTGGGTCGATTTGGCCGACGATCGCGAAGTCGGCGTCTGCGTAGACCGGGGCGTGGTTGCCACGAATCATCGCGATCCGCCGTCCGGCGAGCGCCCCGGCAAACGTCAGCTCGGTCAAGCCTTCGGGCAGCGGCATCACGGCGGCGAGCGACATGGCGGGCGATCCGCCGACGGTGACGGCGACCTCCAGCGGTTGTCCGGGGCCGGCGTCGAGTGCGGCGCGGTGGTGAACGCCGATACCGCGATGAATTTGATAATGCAGCCCGACTTCTCCGTCGGGATCATAATCGTTGCCGGAGAGTTGGACCCGGTACATGCCGAGGTTGACCCGCATCAGGTTTCGTGGCGCGGTCGGGTCGGCGCTGAGCACTTGGGGCAGGGTGACGAAGCCGCCGCCGTCGTCGGGCCAACATTTCAGCCGGGGCAGGTCGCGGAGGCTGATCCGGTTGGCGGCTACGGCACCGCTGCGAGAAAACCGCGGTAGCATCCGCAACGCGGTCAACGGCGTGAACGCGTATCGCAGCGGGTTCTTGGGGAGTGCCGAAGGGTCGAGTTTCAGTTCGATCAGTCGGCGGACCGACTCGAGCGTGTCGCGAAACAGGTAACGGGCTTGTTCGAGCGATCCGAACAGATTCGACGCCATCGGAAAGCGACAGCCGACGACCTGGGTGAACAGGATCGCCGGACCACCGCGGGCGTAGACACGGCGTTGGATTTCGGCCATTTCCAGATGCGGATCGACCGGGTCATCGACCTGGATCAGTTTGCCGCCGGCCCGCAGGTCGGTGACGACGTCTCGAGTGCTGCGGTGTTTCATCGGGGCGTTTTTACGGTGCTCGGGAGAGGTTTTCGGCCGGGTAGGATAACCGCCGCGATCGCGCTACACTAACGATTCGCCTCGGCAATCAGCGGGAAAAAAGGGCAGGCACTTTTTGTGCAAAGCATCCGCAGGGCGAGTTACTCGCAAAAGGTGCCTGCCCCTTTTTTCCGATTGCTTGTTTTATTTTTAACGTCACCCCCACCCGTTGCCGGAGTTCCAGCGTGGAATCGTTCGCCCCTGTCGTGTTAGCGATTGAATCGCTTGAAGAAACCGCTGTCCTGGAGCCCTGTGACGTCTTGGTCGTCGGGCTCGCCGACGGAAACGAATTGTCGGCGGCGGCCGCCAAGGTCGATGCGGGGCAAGGCGGTTGGATCGCTCGCGCGGCGGCGGCCGGGACGATCAAGTCGAAACGGGGTGAGATCACGTTGGTCCCTGCCTCGGGTGGCTCTGACGCCGCGGGCCCGGCGGCGATCATGGTCGTCGGTATGGGCGATCCGGATCTGCTCGACCGCGGCAACGTGTTCGATCTCGGGGCCGCGATCATGAGGCGGATCATCGATGTTTCGCGAGACCGGGTCGTGATCGCGTTGGCCGATCAGGTCGCCACTGAGATGCACGACGCCTTGGTCGCCGGCGCGGTCTGTGGATGCGATGGGCAAGCGTTGTACGCTTCCCAACCGGTGATCTGTCCGCCGGCGGCTGTCGCGATGGTTGGTGTCGACGCCAGCCAGATCGCGCGAGGGCGAATCGTCGGCGAATCGATCAATGTCACTCGCCGGTTGATCAACGAACCGCCCAACGTGATTTATCCGGCCAGTTTCGCGGAAGCGGCGACGCGGGTGGCTGACGAGACCGGGTTAGCGGTCGAAGTTTGGGACGAAACGAAACTGGCGGCTGAAGGTTGCCGGGCGATTTTGGCTGTCGGCGGCGGGTCGATTCATCCACCGCGGTTGGTCATTTTGCGGCACGACGGTGGCGGTGAAGGGGAACCGACGCTGGCGATCGTCGGCAAGGGAGTGACGTTTGATAGCGGCGGATTATCGATCAAACCGAGCGACGGGATGTTCGACATGAAATGCGACATGGCCGGGGCGGCGACGGTCGTCGGCGTGATGCGGGCGGTGGCGCTGTTGAAGTTGCCGATTAATGTCGTCGCGATCTGTGGCCTGGCCGAAAATATGATTTCGGGTGACGCCTACCGGTTGGGCGATGTGATCGAAACCCGCAGCGGGAAGACGATCGAGATCCACAACACCGATGCCGAGGGACGGGTCGTGTTGGCCGACGCCTTGGATGTCGCGTTGCAGCATGAGCCGTTGGCGATCGTCGACCTGGCGACGTTGACCGGAGCCTGCATGGTCGCACTCGGCCGCGACGTGGCCGGTTTGATGAGCAACGATTCGTCGCTCTGTGACCAAGTCGCCGCGGCGGCAGAAACCGAAGGCGAGTGGGCTTGGGAGCTACCGATGTTCGGCTTCTATGATGAACAGGTGAAGAGCAAGGTCGCTGATTTGAAGAACGTCGGCGATGGTCGCTGGGGTGGCGCGATCACCGCGGCAAAGTTTTTGGAAGCGTTCGTCGGCGACACGCCTTGGGTCCATATCGACATCGCTGGTCCCGCCTTCGCCGAATCGCCCAAGCCACATCGCGATGCCGGAGCGACCGGAGTGATGGTGCGGACGTTAATCCGTTGGCTCGGTGGGGCGACGGGGTAGCTGCGAGTTGCGAGTTGCGAGTAGGGAGTAGGGAGTAGGGAGTAGGGAGTAGGGAGTAGCTTGCTCGAGGTCACGGCGGGCTGTCGTGAATAGCTTATTTCGCTTCGAGTGGGGGTGGCACGCCCAGAGCCTGAGGCGATGGGCGTGAGGTCAGTAAAACGCCTGGGGAGATGACTTGTGGCAGGTCGGCAGTCCAGGCAACGGGGAATTCGTGCTGTCGCTCACGCCCTTCGTTCCTCAGGGCGTGCCACCCGGAGGCTCAGTGCGTCCCACCCGAAAGATTTGGGTGTTCACCCAATGTTTCGGGTGCCGCGGCGACTTAGTCGGCTGCTTCGGTGAGGTCGTCTCGGGTGACGAGGGGCTTGTCGACGACTGGTGTTTGCTCTTTCTTTAACGACCTCACGAAGTTGATCAGGTGCCAGATGTCCTGCTCTTCGAATTGACCGGGTACGAGGGTGACGGCGGGCATCGGGGTGCCGGCGATCCCTTGGTTGAGTCGATGGTAGAGGTCCTCGGGGCGATCGCCGCCACGGAAGACGCCTTCTTCGAAGTTGCGTGGCTTGATCGTTCGCGGTGGCAGGGCGCCTCGCGCGATCAACGGGATCAGCGATGCTTCGTCCTCAGGCTTCAGGCCGGCACGAATCGTCCAGTCTTTGGTCCAATCGTCGTAATCGGCTTCTTGGCCGTCGCCTCGGCCCTCGTTGCCATGGCATTTGGAACAGCTCGCGATCGTGCCGACGAACAGTTCGCGGCCTCGCTCGATCGACGCTCGCAGCGTGTCGCCATCGTCTCCGGCGAGCATCTCGGTCAGCTCTTGATGGGTAGCCGGGATCGGCATGTCGTCGGGAATCTCGATCTCGATCGCGTCGGATTCGTCGAGCAGCCATGAGTCGGCGACATCGACGACCGTATCGACGAAGTAGCCCCACTGTTCTTCGAAAAGTTCGACCTCTTCGGGGTCCTGCGAATTGGCCAAAGACGGGTTGATGATCCGTTCCCCTTCATCGAGGAACAGGTTCATCGCCGCTTCGTCGAACATCGCTCGTTCGACTTCACCGCGCATCGACAGGTAGATCACGTAATCGACCAGCGCTTCGATTTGGTCATCGGGCAGCGGGCCAACTTGGCCGTCGGGGAGTTGGTATTCGGGAACCATCGACGACCCGGCGATCCCGTGTTTGATCAATCGCACGATGTCGGATTTCAGCGGCTTATCGTTGCGAGCGGTGCTTTTGAATTTGAAGATGCCGGCCCGGAAATCGCGGGGGTAGGGTTCGACCAAGGCGGCCGTTTCGCCACGGCCATTGCCGGTGATTCCGTGACAGCGGGCACAGTGCTGGCGATAGAGGCCGCGTCCGGCGATCGTGTCGGGGCCCGAGGCGGCCAGTAGATGTTCGGTCGAAATCAGGCCGGCGAGTTCTTCGTCTTCGAGGATCGCGTCGGGCAATTTGGGATTGTCGGGCGTTCCGAACAGTTCGGCCAGCGCCCACTGCGTGTCCTCGATAACTTGATCGAGTTGCAGGTCGTCTTGGATTTCCCACTTCTTCGCGTGAACCAGGTTTTCCTCAAACATCACCGGGATCTCGCTGCGGCAGCCGGCCAGCAGCGTGAAACCGAGCGCGGATAAAAGCAGTGCAGAGAGACTCAGGGAATGGGCGACAGAAAGACGCTTCATCGGTTTTCGCTATTCGATTGAGGACGACGATTTTGGACGGACGACTCCGATGGCCGGTCATCGATCAAGATCCTTACCGGTGGGGTCTCGAGGTCGTCGAATTGACCGTTTCGGATGCACAGGACGCAGGCGACCATCGCTGCCCCGCCGAGCAGCAGGGCGGCCGGTAGGGCGACATACAATACGCTCATTCTTTCGCTCCCGGAAAGGTTGCCGTGGCGATGATCATAGCGAGTACGGTTAACGAACTGGCGGGCATGATCAAGGCTGCGGTGAGAGGACCGATCTTGCCCGCCATCGCCAACATGATCGCTAGCGAGTTGTACGACAAGGATACCGCAAAGGTCCGCTTGATTAACCGTACCGTCTGACGCGAAGCCACCATCAACTCGGGCAATTCGGCGAGTGTACCGGAGGCGAGGAACACGGGAGCCGCTTCGAGACTCGCTTCGGCACCACCGCGGACGGCGACACCGACATCGGCGGCGGCCAGGGCGGCGGCGTCGTTGATTCCGTCGCCGACCATCACCACGGTGCCGTCGGCGGGCGAGCGGATGCGGTCCCATTTCGCTTCCGGCGGCAAGTCACCGAACGCCATGTTCGACTCGATGCCGAGTTCGGACGCGACGCGATCGACGCATTCGGGGTGATCGCCGGAGAGTATTCCGACCCGCCAGCCGGCGGCGCGGAGTGCCGAGATGCAGTCGCGAGCGTCGGTACGCACCGTGTCCGCGACGCCGAAGACGGCGGGTGGCGCCGAGTCGATGGTGTAGACGATCGGGCTGATCCCCGAACCGGCGAGTTGTCGCAGTCGCGATTCCAGCCGTTCTGCGGCGGCCGATCGGCCGTCGCGATCGGCCGACTCGCCGATCAACGAACGGATGAAGCTGGCCTTACCCACGGCGACCGTTCGCCCATCGATGATCCCCTGAGCCCCGCCGCCGGTCTGCTGCCGGACCGATTCGCCGATCCGCGCGGACGTTGGTTCACCGGACAGTTGAGCCGATTCGGGCATCGATGGAGCCGCCGATTCGGGAGTCGCTTTGGCGATCGATTCGGCTGTAGCGGGTGAGTCATTTTGCCGCGTGATCAAACCGCGTTGCTGGGCCAAGTCGACGACGGCGCGGGCGACCGGATGGTTGCTACCGAGTTCGAGTCGGGCGATCGCTTGCAGGTCGTCGTCATCGCCGGGCCAATCGACGACCCGTAATCTGCCCTGGGTCAGTGTCCCCGTTTTGTCGAACCAGACCGTGCCGGGTTTCGCGAGTCGTTCGATCACTTCACCGCCGCGGACAAGGATCCGACGGCGGGCGGCCCGGCCGATCGCCACCGCCAGAGCCAGCGGCGTGGCCAACGCCAGGGCGCAGGGACAGGCGACGATCAGCAGCGCAACGGCGTGGGTGATGGCCAGTCCGGGGCCGCGTGTCCACCAGATCGCGGTGGTGATGGCGGCGAGTGTCAGCACGGTTAGGACGAACCAGCCGCCGATGCGGTCGGCGAGTTGAACGACCGGCGACTTGTTGGCTGCTGCGTCTTCGACTCGCTTCATCAGTTGGGCGACACGGGTTTCGCGACCGGCCGTTTCCACCCGGATTTCTAACGGCGATTGCAGATTTCCGGTACCCGCTTCGACCCGGTCGCCGGGGCCGACTTCGACCGGCACGCTCTCGCCGCTGAGCAGTGAACGGTCGATCGCGGAATGTCCGGAGATCACGATACCGTCAGCAGCGACTCCTTGCCCGGCGTCGACACGGATCCGGTCGCCAGCGCCCAAGTCATCGGCCGCGACACGTCGCAGCACGCCGTCGTCGCCGATCCGCTCGGCCACTCTGGGCGAGATCCGCATCAGCAGTTGGACGGCTTGGGCCGCCCGGCATTGTTGGCGGAATTGGACCCAACGACCGATCAGCAGCAGGAAGACCAGCATTGTGATCGAATCGAAAAAGACTTCGCCCCGTCCCGTCACGGCGCCGAACAGGCCGGCGACAGCACCGACCACCAGTGCCAGAGCGAGCGGCAGGTCCATGTGAGGCGTGCGGGTCCGCAGCGCCGCCACCGCCCCGCGGATGAACAGATTGCCGGGGCCGAAAACCGCGGCTGCACCGAGCAACGAGCCGACGATGCGGAACAGGTTGGCGTGCCCGACCGCGATGCCGCTGAAGTGACCCGCGTAAAGCGCCACAGCGATCCACATCGCGTTGGCGGCGCAGAAACCGGCGACGGCGATCCGGGTCAACAACCGGCGGTTTTCCTGATTCGCTCGAACCGCTCGGTCGTCGGTAGCCAGCGGCCCGATCCGATAACCGAGGCGAGCCAACCCGTGGGCGATCCGGCTCAAACGGATCCGTGACGGGTCGTAGACCAGTTCGACCGAGTGGTCGTTCATCCGGACTCGGGCGGAGTGCCATCCGGGGATCAACGGCACCGAACGTTCGATCAGCCAAGCACAGGCGCCGCAGTGCAGACCGCGGATGCTGCAATCGGCGGCCACCAAGCCGCCGCCGACGGGGCGGGGAGCCGATTCGCCGAGCAATTCGGGCGAATCGAGATCGGCAAAGGCGGCTTCGCCGGTCGCTTCGGGGAGGTCGACGCTGGTCACGGCCGAGCCGCCGAGTCGGTCGCGGAGCGCGTAGTAATCCTGCAGTCCCCAGCCGTGGATCAACTGGTATGCGCCGAGGCATCCGTGGCAGCAAAACGCCGGCTCACCGGGTGTCCGCGGCGGCGGCGACGGTAGGCCGCAATGGGCGCAGGCGACCGACTGATCGTCGGCGACCGATTGATTGTCGGTCATGGCGACTGCTGCTCAGGATCACAACAGGGCAGCGT
>SKZY01000419.1 GCA_007127095.1 Planctomycetaceae bacterium | reverse complement strand
CGCGAAAACGGCGACGACCACTGCTCCACGGAGATAGGTGAGCAGAGGATTGTCCGTGCTTTCTCCCGACTTCTGCTCGCTTGGCATCACGATTATTGTGACCGGTTCAGGTTCGACGAACGGCCAGCCATCATCGGGATCGCGCGACTGATTGCCCAATTCAAGATGGGCGACCGCGATCTCCGATGCATGGCTTTGTTCCGCAATTTAGTCGTAAAACTCATTTACAAAGGTGCTGATTGAAGTCTCACGGACAAATTTGCCAACACCCCTCGTAGGGTCCAATGTAGGGTCCAACGTGAATGCTTTAGTCCGACTGATTGGTGTTTCTATAACCCATCCAAAAAACCAGATATAGTAATCCATTCGCACGTCAGCAGTTTGGCCATTTGTGCTCATTGTCCAGTACTCTAGGACGAACGGTGCAACGTAGCCAGGGTTTCCACCACCTTGGTTTACATTTAAGAAACTCGCAACGGATTTTGTTCCGTAGTCTCGAGTTGCGGTGCCGACAGCGAGGTAGCCGGCAACCAGCAACGGAACGGCAAGAAGCAACGTTAGCGAATACCTTCGAACGCCCACGCGCCACCAAGGCTTACAATTTTTATTGTCGTTAGATGTCGGTGTCATTGCTCGGCAAGGTGTTTGATTTGCCACATTGGCGGAACGATTAATTCTCCCCACTCGGAGGGTTCATAACCCATAGTTTACAACGTACTTCGCTACGGGGCAATACTCTTTCCCCCTGCGCGAATGACGTATAATCTGCACCGCCCGACAGAGGGACTCTCAAGTGGCGGGAAGGGAAGGGAAGGACAACCCCCGAAATGGGGTCGTGCAAAGTGATGGCTGCCAATTTTCTTTGTCCGATTTGAGCGAGCCGGGCTTTTTTCTGGACAAATGGAACGGGAACCGTAGAACGAGGGAGGGTGTGAACACTTGTTTCAAATATCCTCGGTACGGGGGTTGCCTCCGTGACCGTTGAGCTTTCCGAGATCGGTTGGCGCGATCTCAAGCCCACCCGACGCTCGGCGCTGTCAGCTACCAGAGATACTAGCGACCGTCTCTTCTCCGGCTCCCCTCGCCCACTCGGCGGGAGAGGAAATGGGGGGTGACAGCAAAAAAAGAGAGGGGGTGAAGAGAGAGGGGTGAAGAGAGAGGGGGGGGCGAGTTGATGACTCAAGCGAATCGTGACAGTGAACGCGAACGCTTACGGTTCGCTCTTGATCGATGACGGCTAGCCGATCAACGGCTTTCGGGTGACACAGGACTGCTTGTCGGACAAGAAGTAGATTGAGGCGGCGACTCGGACGCCGCGAGCAGATCCGGGCATGGGGGGGGGATGAATCCCCTCACCACCAGCCCCTTTCCCCGCAGCGAGGCGAGGGGAGCCAAAACAAGGGGATTCGCACGGACTAAAAACTGCGTAAGCGGCTTATCGCCGCAACCCCAAATTTTTGCTAGCCCCGGGGCGTAGTCGTCCAAAAAAGTGAAGCGGGTGAAGGGATTCGAACCCTCGACATACAGCTTGGGAAGCTGTCACTCTGCCAACTGAGTTACACCCGCGGGTGAAAGTCGCTCTCGGATGGGAGCTGACTGATTCCGCCGCCGCTCATCTTAGGAACTTCGGCGGTGGTTGCAAAGCGGTTGCCGCAGCGGTCGGCGAGTGCTCAGCCTTGCGGTTGGACTCGGGGCGAGGTGGCGCGGACGGCTTGGCGACCGATCGCTTCTCCAGCGGCCCAGATTCCGGCTCCGACACAGGCCCCGATCGGCCCGCCGAGTGCTGCACCGATGGCGACCGACCCGGTCAGGCCAACCCCCATCCCAACCGCATCGGCCGTTTCCGGCTTGACGCCGCGGTGCGATAGATAGGTCTCGGTACCGAATTGGGCCAAGTCGGCGGCCAACAGTGCCGGACTGGCGGACCGTACCGCGACCGGACCGACCAGCCGGATCCCGCTTTTGGTGAGCGAGCGGGCGGCTAACTTACCTCGGATCGCCCCCGCCCGGCGACGGAACCGAGCGACCTGAGCGCTTTCGGCGATACCGGTTTTGCACCAACTGGCGAAGTGCTCACAATTGGCGTGAAACAGGTCGTATTTGGCCGCTCCCAGGTAGGATTGGGCCCGAGCCAGGACGGTTTCCGGTGCGTCCGCGATAGGCCAATCGTGGACATGCACGCGGCGACCATCGGCGAACTCGTCCAGCGATGACCGGGTGATTCCGCCGCGGCAACGGCTCAAATGGATCACGGTCCCGTCACCGGCATCGATCCCGTGGTGCGTGTAGAAACGATAGGAGACGTAAACGTGATCAGACGCGGCCATCGGCGTAACGCTCCTCACAGGGGACGAAGGTGAAGCATCCGCGCGGCTCGCAAGTGAACCGGCGTTCGGTTCGTTATCGGGCTCGCCAGCGGCAGGAAACCAATCCGTTTGACATTCTTGCATTCGGGGGGCGGTCGGGCAATGGCGATCGGGTTAGAGCGTCGGCCCAACCGTCCAAGGGACGAACTCGTTATCGCCGATGCCGAGCCGTTCGCTGGCGGTAGGTTGGCCGCTGGCGACTCGCAGTGCAAATTCAAAGAATTCGTCACCGACTTCGGCCACGCCGCGTCCCTCGGCGATCTCACCGGCGTTCAGGTCCATATCTTCGTGGAGCCGCTCGAACAGCGACGAGTTGCTGGCGATTTTGATCGAGGGAACCGGTTTACATCCGTAACAACTGCCACGACCAGTTGTGAACAGCACCAAATTGGCGCCGCCGGCGACCTTGCCGGTGATGCTGGCCGGGTCGAACCCTGGACTGTCCATCACGCCGAGCCCCGGGGTGTCGATCGGCTCGGCATAGTGATAGACGGCCTCGAGCGTCGTGCTGCCACTTTTGGAGACCGCACCGAGCGACTTTTCGGTGATCGTCGTCAGGCCGCCGGTTTTGTTGCCGATCGACGGATTGTTGTCGATCGTGCCGCCGTACATGGCGACGTGCTCCTTCCACCAGCGGATCCGCTCGAGCAGGCGATTGGCGACCGTCACATCGCGGCTTCGATCGACCAGCAGATGCTCGGCGCCGTAGAGTTCGGTTGTCTCGGAGAGCACGGCACGTCCTCCGCAGGCGACGATCCGATCGGCGACCACCCCGACGGCAGGATTGGCGGTGATCCCCGAATAGCCGTCGGAACCGCCACATTCGAGGGCCAGGGTCAAATGAGACGCATCGACGGTCGTCCGGGTCGCCTGGTTGGCCTGGTCGAGCAGCGTTTCGACCCACTTTTCGGCCTTGGCGACCGTCGCTCGGGTGCCGCCCATCTGTTGCATCGTCATCACCGGCGTGGCGCCAGAGCGGAGCAGCGGTCGGTCGTCGGTGGTCGTGATCGGCACGACCTGGTGAGCTTCGGTCAGGTAGGCGGCAGTCGTCTGCTCACAGCCGAGTCCGACGATCAGCGACGCGCCGACATTGGGATGGCGGGCGTAGCCGGCGAGGGTCCTGCCGAGCATTTCGTGTTTCAGCGACCCGTAGGCGAGCCCGCAACCGGTGGTGTGGGTGGCGGCGAAGACGCCGTCGACGTTCGGCCACCGCCGCATCCGCTGCTCATCGAACTTGGCCGCGACCATCCGGCAGACCGTGGCGCTGCAATTGACCGTCGAAACCAATAGGACGTAATTGCGGGTACCGACGCGACCGTCGGGGCGGACAAACCCGGCGAAGCTCCGTCGCAGCGGTTGCGGTTGCGGTGGGGGCGAAGTCGATTCGGCGGTGTCGAGCGATCGATGGTCGTCGCCGAGGTTGTGGGAATGGACATGTTCGCCGCTGGCGATCTCGGCGGTCGCCTTGCCGATCGGCTGGCCATATTTGAATACCGGTTCGCCACAGCTGATCGGGCGGACCGCGACCTTGTGTCCGGCCGGGATCGAGGCATCGGTGCTGACGTCTGCTCCGTCGATTTCGATTTTCCGGCCTCGCTCGAGCGGTCGGATGGCGATCGCGACGTTATCACGGGGGTGGAGGTGAATGACCGCGGCGGCCGAGGCGGCACCGTCGCGTGGCGGTGATGAGTCCGATGGGGTTGGCATGGGAGGTGTCATGGAGGCGCGGCGATCGGAGGTGGTGGCTGTTGGGCAGAATCGGGCTATCGGCGGGTGTCCGGGCGGGCGGAATCGGGCGTCGCCCCTCACCTTCCGAGACGCTGCGGCGGTTCCTATACTCTGACCACGTTAGTCGAATCGTTTCAGCCGGTTTCCCGCAAGTCCCGCGAGCGTCATGAAAATACACGAGTATCAGGGCAAGGAATTATTCCGAGCCGCCGGAGTACCGGTACTGGAGGGCCATGTCGCCCGCAGCCCCGAGGAAGCCGTGGCGGCATTCGAGAAATTGGACAGTCCGTTGGCGGTCGTCAAGGCCCAGATTCATGCGGGTGGCCGTGGCAAGGGGAACGTGATCGACAATCCGTCCCAAAAAGGGGTCGTGCTGGTCCGTTCGGCCGACGAGGCCCGGCAAGCGGCTGAAGGGCTGTTGGGCAACAAGTTGGTGACCATCCAGACCGGCCCGGAAGGTCAGACGGTGAACCAGATTTTTGTCGAGCAGGGCTGTGCGATCGCCCGCGAACTGTATCTCGGGATCGTACTCGACCGCGCCGCGTCGATGCCGGTGTTGATGGTCAGTACCGAGGGCGGGGTGGAGATTGAGAAGGTCGCTGAGGAGACGCCTGAGCTGATTTTGAAAGAGCACTTCGACCCGGCGATCGGTTTGGAGAGCTTTCAGGTCCGCAAACTCTGTAAGCGGCTCGGCATCACCGGTTCGGCGGCTCGAGCGGCCGATCGTTTCATGAAGTCGGTCTGTCGGTTCTTCGTCGACTTCGACTGTTCGTTGGCGGAGATCAACCCGTTGGTGATCACCGAAGACGGCGAGATGATCGCCTTGGACGCGAAGATCACCTTTGACGACAACGCCCTGTTTCGACACCCTCAAATCAAAGAGTTGCGGGATCTTGACGAAGAAGACCCCAACGAAGTCCGTGCCGCCGACAGCGGCCTGAGTTACGTTCAACTCGAAGGCAACATCGGCTGCCTGGTCAACGGGGCCGGGCTGGCGATGGCGACGATGGACATCATCAAATACCACGGTGGTCAACCGTCCAACTTCCTCGACGTCGGCGGCGGGGCCAACACGGCTCAGGTCACCGAGGCGTTTCGGATTTTGTTGGCAGACCCCAATTGCAAAGGGGTGTTGGTTAACATTTTCGGCGGGATTGCCCGTTGTACGACGATCGCCACGGCGATCATCGATGCGAGCAAAGAGGTCGGATTCAACGTCCCGTTGGTCGTCCGCTTGGAAGGGACCGAGGTCGAGGAAGGCCGCAAGCTGCTGCAGGAGAGCGACGTCGACGTCATCACCGCGGCCAACCTGACCGAAGCGGCGGAAAAGATCGTCGCCGCGGCGTCTGTCGCCTAAGACGGCTCGCCGCCGATATGGCGACCCGATTCAACCACCCACCGATCACTCGAAGCGAACCAAACGTCCATGTCCATCCTTGTTGACCGCAACACCCGCGTTATTTGTCAGGGCATTACCGGAAACGCCGGCGCGTTCCACACCCGAGGCTGTCGTGATTACGGCACCCAGATGGTCGGCGGTGTGACGCCGGGCAAGGGCGGCCAGCAGTTCGACGGCTTGCCCGTGTTCGATACCGTCGAAGAGGCCGTGGCCGAGACCGGTGCCGACGCCACGATGATCTTCGTGCCGGCCCCGTTCACCGCCGACGCGATCCTGGAAGCGGTCGATGCCGGGATCCGGGTGATCTGCGCGATCACCGAAGGCGTTCCGGTGATCGACATGGTCCGCGTCTTTCGTGCGGTCAAGGCGAGCGATTCGGTACTGATCGGGCCTAACTGTCCGGGAATCATCACCCCAGGCGAGTGCAAAATCGGGATCATGCCGGGTTACATCCACAACCCCGGCAAAATCGCGATCATGAGTCGCAGCGGTACGTTGACCTACGAAGCGGTCTGGCAGACCAGCAATCTCGGACTGGGGCAGAGCACCTGCGTCGGGCTCGGCGGCGACCCGATCGTCGGCACCTCGTTCATCGACCTGCTGGCGCGGTTCGAGGAAGACGACCAGACCGAAGCGATCCTGATGATCGGTGAGATCGGCGGGTCGGCCGAAGAAGAAGCGGCGGCATTCATCAAGCAGCACGTGACCAAGCCGGTCGCCGCGTTCATCGCCGGTCGCACGGCACCTCCGGGTAAGCGGATGGGGCACGCTGGGGCGATCATCAGTGGCGGCAAGGGGACAGCCGGCGAAAAGGTCGCCGCACTCGAGGCGGCCGGGATCGTCGTCGCACCGACTCCCGCCGAAATGGGCGATGCGGTGGTCAAGGCGATGCAAGCGAAGTAGAATAAAGTTCTGTCGCCGGTGCGTCGTTGACGCACCGAGCACGTGCGGCGGCCGTAGTCCTAGTTTAGCGACGGTTCCTACGGTCGCCGCTTTTTCGTCTCCACTTCCGGTTGCCGTAGGCGACACAACGGAAAGCCGTGTGCGGAAAAAAAGGGGGAAAAGTGCCTGACACTTATTTTCCGCTCGATTCCAAGACGGCATGGTGCCAGGAATCGCTCCGGTGAAGAGAGCTTTGTGCCGTTGCTGCCAGACCCTCCGCCCGATGAATCGGACTCGTGGGCAGGGTCTGCATCGTTTGCAAGCGAGCCATCAAAGCCGCCTCGGCTCCCTCAGCCCGAGACGGGCCGAGGGCGAGGGGAATAATTTTTCCAGAGCGCGGTGGATTCCGCAGTAGCCGGAAGCGTGTCGCAATCCGAATGGTCGAACGGATCTGGCAAACTCCGGCCAGTCACCACATCAACGCCTGAACGCTGACTAGCTTTTCGCGGCTACCGAAGCCGCTCGGGACGTCGAAATGTCCTCGGCGCCGGCTTGTTCGAAAATCTTCTTCGCCTTCTCGGTTTCGTCGGAGTTTTCGGAATGCACCGAGAGTAGACAGCGTCCACCCTTGAGCTTTCCTTCGAACCGCTTGGCCTCGTACTCGGGCAGTCCCATCCCGATCAAGGCCCCCGAGACGCCACCGATGGTTCCTCCCATGGCGGCACCGCCGAGCGCAGCCATGATCGGACCGGCGGCGATCAACGGGCCGACGCCCGGGATCGCCAAAAGGCCGATTCCGGCGAGCCACCCGAGGCTACCGCCGAGGACCGCACCGGCGCCCCCACCGATGGTTGCTCCCTCGGGAGACTTCGTCTCGTTATCGACCGCGAATTCTTTCGACCCTTGGCTATCGGGCATCAGGACCGAGATATCGCCCGACGTGAAGCCGGACGCTTTCAGACGATCCACCACCGTCGTCGCATCGATCGACGTTTTAACTGTGCAAAAAATGGCGTGTGCCATGGTTTTTTTCCTTGAAATGGGCAAACGGAACTGAGGGGGGGAAATTACTCGACAATGTCGAGTTGACTATCGACGTTGGACTCGCCGGCGACCGCACGAGCGATCGACTCGAGTTTTGATCGCTCATCGACCGTCGCTACGGGCCCACGAAGGGTGACGTGACCGTCTTGCGTTATGATCTTCGCATTTTGGGCATTGACGGACATTTGGCCGTCCATCACCTGCTTTCGGATCTTCGCCGTGATATCGATGTCTGCTTGATTTTGGTCTTGACTCATCGGCGTCTGGGCGGCTTCGCCACGATCGCGTTCGTTGACCTCGGTATTGTCTCCGCTCGGCGTCGTACGAGTTTCACTGTCGCTATCGCAACCGAGTGCTATTAGTGCGAGCAGCGAGAATATTGAAAGAGCTTTCATGATTACCTTACCTTGTTGAATTTGACTGGTGACAGCAACCAGATTGTTTAACACAGAAATATCGAGTCCCATCCCATGACCATCTTCAATTACATGGACAGGCAATGGAACTCGACATTGAAATTCGGCCATCGATTGCTAATCAGCTTAAGAGCCGATTAACACCGACTAGTTACGGCTATCGCTAGACTCTTTGGAGTCTTTATCTGTCAGTTGACGCATGAGCTTTTCCGCAGCCTTGCTGTGCTCTTCGTTCTTGGCCAGGCTTTTCTCGAGCAGTTCACTCAGATCACCTGAGGCGTGTCGCCCCAGGACGGTGAGTTCACTTTTCATCTGTCCGTGCTTAGCGACTTGCATCGCGACAAAGCACTTATCGAACTCGCTTCCATCCTTGCTCGACAGGGTTTCATGGGTATCCTTCAAAACCTGATCGGACACTTCGCGACGAAGTTGAACAAAGCTGGCACTCGAATCTTGGTTTCCGGCACCTTGCGAAGCGTTTCCGGCGCCTTGCGAAGCGTTTCCGCCCGAGGCCCTTCTCGCGCCATCCTGTTCATTCGAAGCGCTCTCGGCCGAAGCCCTTTTCACGCCGCTCTGAGCTTGCGAATCGCTGTCGGCCGAAGCCCTTCTCGCACGTTCTTGAGATTGCGAATCAGGATCGGAAGTGACCGTTCGCGGACGGTCTTGGGCATTCGTAGTCTTACCGGCCGAGCTATCCGCAGTTCCGTCTTGCGAGAACGCTTGTTGCAATTCACCCAAGCACTCCTGGTGGTCCTTCTCCAGCATCGCGGCGAACTTCTTGACATCATCGCTG
>SKZY01000042.1 GCA_007127095.1 Planctomycetaceae bacterium | reverse complement strand
CGAGCTGATCGACGTCGAGCGGACCGACGACGAGTTTCCGGTTGACGCGTGGCAGCCGGAGACCAGCACGGTCCACACCCGTCGGGATGCAGGCGTAGCGGCGACGGAGTCTTTGCCAACGGCTCAGCCGACCCACTCGCGGAAAGACGCTATTTCGGGGCGTTGGACTCTCTACGCCTCGCACCGCAGCGAACGTCCCAACGAGTTCGAGTACAGCGCATCGACGAAATTGACTAGTGAGGATTGTCCGTTTTGTCTCGGTAACGAACAGCGGACGCCTGAACCGGTACTGGTCGTTCCCGCCACCGATGCCGATGCCTCCACGGCCGACACATCGGCTGCGGCGGATTGGATGATCCGTGTGATTCCGAACAAATTCCCTGCCGTCGATCCGCTGTCGGCGCGTGTTTACTGTGACCGATCAACGCTCGATGGGTCGTCAGCCGAGCGGTCGGCCAAATCGACCCGCGACGGCGAGAGCCGAGCGGCGGCCTTGTTTCCCCACCGGACGACCTCGGGTGGGCACGAGGTGATCATCGAATCGCCGGATCACTTCACCTCGGTGGCCGATCTCGATCTTTGTCATGTCGTCAAGCTTCTGCAGGTCTACCGCCAGCGGCTCGATCATTGGTCGAATCAGCCCGGGATCGGTTATGTGTCGCTGTTTAAGAATGCCGGGGCCGGGGCCGGAGCGTCGCTGCAGCACCCGCACAGCCAGTTGATCGCGTTGACCGATCTGCCGCCAACGGTGCGGACGATCGCCGATCGGATGCGCCGGCATCACGCGCGAACCGGTTGTTGCCTGCAGTGCGATTTGGTTCGAGCGGAAATGAAGGCTCGGAGTCGGATCGTCGCGATCACCGATTCGCTGGTCGCTTACTGTCCTTATGCCAGTCACCTGCCGATGCAATTGCGGATCACCACCCGGCGGCATGTGGAGCGATTCGAATCGCTCGACGATCGCGAGTTGAATGAGTTGGCGAGGCTGATCCGTCGGGCGATTCTGTGGCTCGACAAGGCCCAGCCCAACGCCCCCTACAATTATTTGCTGCATACTCGCCCCGCCGCGGTCCAGCCGAACTCGGGTTTCCATTGGTCGTTCGACCTGTTCCCGCGGCTGACCCAAATCGCCGGTTTCGAATGGAGCTGCGATTGTTTGATCAACCCGATGCTTCCTGAAGAGGCGGCCGAGCGACTCCGTGCGATCGCGATCCGCGAGAACCCGCTGCGGTGCTGAGTTCCCGTCTCGATCGACGAATCCGGTCGGCTTAACTCAACAGTCACGGTCCGCCCATCCGATACCGCTTATTATCGGGCGGAAAAGTAAGTGTCCTCGGGGCCGCTGAACTCGCCACACTCGCTCACTTTCCGATGCCAGACGCCATGACGCCCTCGGTAAACCTCTGCTTGGTCCTGCACAACCATCAGCCGATCGGTAATTTCGAGGGGGTCTTTGAGCAGGCGTATCAGGAGAGTTACGCACCTTTCCTGGACGTCTTTGAGCCCTTCGAATCGCTGGCGATTTCGCTGCACACCAGCGGCCCGCTGATGCAGTGGATCGCCGATCGGCATCCCGAGTACATCGACCGTCTGCGACTGTTGATCGACGCCGGGCGAGTGGAGATTTTAGGCGGACCGATCTATGAACCGATCCTGACGATGCTGCCGTCACGCGATCGGATCGGCCAAATCGTCGCTCACACGGCCTGGATTGAGCAGCATCTCGGCTGCCGCGTCACCGGAATGTGGACACCTGAACGGGTTTGGGAACCGTCGTTGACGGCCGATATCGCCGCCGCCGGGATCGGCTACACCGTGCTCGACGATGGCCACTTTCACGCCGCGGGACTGACCGACAACGACCTCCGCGGCTATTTCGTCACCGAGGACGCTGGCCAGATAATCCGGATTTTTCCCGGGTCGGAGCGACTGCGGTACACGATCCCGTTCGCAGAGGTCGCCGAAACGATCGATTTCTGCTGGCAGGTCGCTCAGCAGCATCCGGGAGCGGTTCTGACCTTCGGCGACGACGGCGAAAAGTTTGGCAGTTGGCCGGAAACGCACGACCATGTTTACCGTGACGGTTGGCTGAAGTCGTTTTTCCAGGCGTTGGTCGAAAACGCCGGCTGGCTGAAGTCGAGGACGCTGGCCAGCGTCGTAGCCCAGACGTCGGCCGCCGGAAAGGTTTACCTGCCAGCGGGCAGTTACCGAGAAATGACCCGCTGGGCGTTGCCGACAATACGTCAGCAGGAACTCGAAGCGGCCACCGAAGCCGTCGCCGATTCGGAGCTGTTCGAACCGCTGCGGCCGTTCATCCGCGGCGGATTTTGGTCGAACTTTCGCGTTAAGTATGGCGAGTCAAACGAAATGTACGCCCGGATGATCGGCGTATCAAAGAAGTTGCTCGCAGCCGAGGAAGCGGGTGCAGATCCCAGCGAATTGGCTCTCGCCCGCGATCATCTCTACCGCGGTCAGTGCAATTGTGCTTACTGGCACGGGACCTTCGGTGGCGTCTACCTACCGCATCTTCGCAACGCCATTTTTGAGCATTTGATCCGAGCCGACACGCTGCTCGACACGGCGATCGCGAAGCTCGGCCAACAGCATCCGGTCGCAGCCCCTTTCGTCACGGCGTCCAGCGACGATTACGATTTCGACCTGATGCAAGAGGTGCGGCTCGACAACGAATCGTACTCGCTGTGGGTCGCTCCCGGTCACGGCGGACGACTCTATGAGTGGGATCTCAAGCGGATCGGTGTCAACCTGTTGGCTTCGATGCAGCGACGCCCGGAACCGTACCACTCGGCGGCTGCGGATGGTGTGTCAGCGGCCGCTGCGGACGCGGCGGTCTACGATCGGTTTCCCCGCAAGTCGTTGATGGACCATTTCTGGGACCCGCGAGTGACGTTGGCTGACGTGGCCGATGGTGTCGCGATGGAGCGAGGCGATTTCGTCGATCTGCCCTACACAGCGAAACTTCGCCGCGGCACCGATCGGGTGCAGTTGCAGATGCGTCGCGACGGCAACGCCTGGGGGCTGCCAGTCACGATCACCAAAGCGGTGACGCTGCTCGCCGGCAGCGATGAACTGACGGTGACCTACCTACTGGAACACCTGCCGACCGATCGAGAGCTTCACTTTGCCGTCGAAATGAACTTCGCCGCGATGCCGGCCGGAGCCGATGACCGGTACTTCAGCGACGCCGACGGCCAGAAATTGGGGCAGCTCGGCGAGCGAATCGACCTTGAGGCGGCCGATCGGCTGGCTCTGAACGATCAATGGTTGGGATTGACCGTCGACCTGCGGCTCGATCGTCAGTCCGGTATCTGGGCATTTCCGGTGGAAACGTACAGCCAGAGTGTCGACGGGTTCGAGCCGATTCATCAGAGCGTCTGTGTGATGCCGCACTGGTCGGTCCGCGGCGACTCCGCGGGACGCTGGGCAGTTCAGATGACGGTGCGATCGGCGGTCGCCGCGTCGGGCCATGTGACCGAACCACGAGTGCGAGGGTTGGAGGTCGTCGGTTGACGCCGAGACAGACGATGTCACACGTGATCATGGGCGTTTGGCCGTTGGCCGGTATCACTTCCGGAGCCGTCGAACCCGAGACGGCTCGAGCCACGATCGATGCGGCGATCGATGCCGGGATCGACACCTTCGACACGGCGTACAGCTACGGCTATCAGGGCGAAGCAGAGCTCCGGCTTGGCGAAGTGCTACGAAGGCGACGGTCCGCAGCGAAACCGTTGCAGGTGATCGGCAAGGTCGGCCAGCGTTGGACGGCCGATCGCCAGCGTTACACCGACGGTTCGCCGCAACAACTGACGCGGGATGCTGAGGAATCGTTGCGGCGACTCGGCATCGAGCGGTTCGATTGCTTGTTGTTGCACGCCGTTGACGCCAAGGTCGATTTGCGCCGTTCGGCCGAAGCGATCGACGCCCTCCGTCGTCGCGGGCTGGCCGATCGGATCGGGATCTCGAACGCCAACAGCGAAGAACTCCAACGCTTCGCCGGCCAGGTCAGCTGCTCGGCGATCCAATGCCCTCTCAACCTGCTGCAGCAGCATACGCTCGAATCGCTGCTGCCCACCGCCCGTCGGGTCGGTGCCGGCGGGTACGTCTATTGGACATTGATGAAGGGGTTGCTCGCCGGTCGGATCAGCCGTGACCAGACGTTTGAACCGGGCGACAGCCGGCCGGGCTATGAGATTTTTCAGGGCGAGAAGCGTCGGCGCGCCCACGACGTGGTCGACGGATTGGAAGCGATCGCCGCCGATGCGGATACGACGGTAGCCCGTTTGGCCATCGGATGGGCACTGGCTCAGCCCGGGGTGGTGGGCGCCCTCGTCGGGGCGAAATCGCCCGAACAAATTCGTGAAAACGCAGCGGCACGACCGCTCGATCAGTCGCTGCTGCAACGCATCGCCCGACTGGCAGGCTGACCCGCCGATAAAAAATCGATGCTTTAACGCTTGACGAAGGCCGATCCGTGTGTTTACCTTTTTGACATGAGCCGTTTGCAAAACCTTCTACCGCTACTTCTCCTGCTACCCCAACCGGGTTGCTCGGGGATTGGTTCGGGACCATCGAGAGGTCCTGGTAGTTAGGGTGAGCCGCTCACCATAGACTGTGACACCAAAAACCCCGAGTCGCCCGGTTTGCCGGATGACTCGGGGTTTTTTTGTTCCGGCAAGCGTGATTGACCATCCTTCGGAAAACTTGATTCTGCCATGTCCACTGCCGAGCCACGATCGATCCGTATTTTTGACACCACGCTGCGAGATGGCGAGCAATCGCCTGGCGCCAGCATGAACTTGGTGGAGAAGTTGGAAGTCGCCCAGGCGCTCGCCGACCTCGGCGTTGACGTCATCGAGGCCGGTTTTCCGATCGCCTCGCCGGGTGACTTTGAAGCCGTTCGTCAGATCGCGCAAACGGTTCGCGGGGCGACGATCTGCGGTTTGGCCCGCTGCAATGACAAGGACATCGACCGGGCTTGGGAGGCACTCAAGCCGGCGTTGCAGGTCCGGATCCATGTCTTCTTGGCGACCAGCGCGATCCACCGTGAGTTCAAACTGCGGATGACCCCCGACGAGATCGTCGAACGGGCCGTTGCCGGGGTTCGCCGGGCAGCGGCCTATTGCGACGACATCGAGTTCTCTCCCGAAGACGCCTGCCGAACCGAGCACGATTTCCTCTGCCGGGTCGTCGAAGCGACGATCGACGCCGGTGCCACCACGATCAATATCCCCGACACCGTCGGCTACGCCACACCGTCAGAGGTTTACGACCGGATCACGATGCTCCGTAACCGAGTCCCCAACATCGACCGGGCGGTGCTGAGCATCCATTGTCACGATGACCTCGGCTTGGCGACCGCCAATAGCTTGGCCGCCGTCTCGGCCGGCGCCGGCCAGATCGAATGCACGATCAACGGGATCGGCGAACGTGCCGGTAATGCCGCCTTGGAAGAAGTCGTGATGGCGATGAAAACACGGAGCGATTATTTCGACTGCCAGACCCGGATCGATACCCGTCGGCTGGTGCCCACCAGTCGCTTGGTCAGCAAGACAACCGGGTTGAGTGTCCAGCGAAATAAATCGATCGTCGGCCGCAACGCGTTTGCCCACGAAGCCGGGATCCACCAAGACGGAATGCTCAAGGATCGCAGTACCTACGAGATCATGTCGCCCGCTGATGTCGGCTTCAGCAAAACCGATCTGGTGCTCGGCAAGCACAGTGGTCGGGCGGCGTTGGCCGATCGGGCTCGAGCCCTCGGTTACACCCTGACCGCCGATCAATTGCAGCAGGTATTCGAACGCTTTAAGGAACTTGCCGATCGCAAGAAGGAACTTTATGACGGTGATATCATCGCCCTGGTCCAACAGCAGATGACGACGACCGTCGACCCCGAGTGGACACTGGTCGACTACGAAGTCATCAGTGCCAGCGGCAAAACCCCCCACGTCCGCTTGACGCTCCGACACGGCGACCAAGAACGTACCGAGACCGTCGAACAGGGCGACGGGGCGATCGATGCCGCTTTTTGGGCGGTCGAAAAGATCACCGGAATCGAGGTCGTTTGCAAGGATTACCAGGTCCGTAGCGCCACCCTCGGCCGCGACGCGATCGGCGAAGTCAAGCTGGAGGTCGAGCACCGTGGCCGTATCTATCGAGGCAACGGGGCGAGTACCGATACGGTCGAGTCGACGATCCTGGCGATGCTCGGGGCGATCAATCGGATCGCGGCAGAACAGACGATGGCGGAGCGGAACGCTGGCGAAACAGCTCCGGCGGCCGGAACTGTCGCCGGCTGAACGATCGTCCGTGCCGAACGGACCATCACACCAGCAGGTTTTCGCAGCATCAGGTCCCCACAGCATCAGGTTTCCACAGCGTCAGGTTTTCGGGATCGTTTTTTCGAAAATTGCTCAAGATCTGGGGTTGTCCCGCCGACGCGATTTTCGGCACGATTCGGCTCGCTCGGTGAGGTGAGCCGGAAAGCCGTTTTCCCACGCCACACCGCAAGACTTCAACCGACGTCCAGGGAGGGACGAACGTGAGAAGATACAGCGCCGTTGTGGTCTGGCTGTGCGCCTTGGCCGGAAGTTTATTCGCCGATGTGACCCGGGCGACCGAACCGGTCTTGGTCGAGTTTCATTCGCGGCGGTGTCCGCCCTGCGATGCCATGAAGCCGTTGATCCGGCAGTTGGCATCCAGTGGCGTAGCCGTCCGCAGTGTTGACGTCGATCGCGAACCCGGTTTGGCAGATCGTTACGGCGTCCGGCAAACGCCAACCTTCCTCGTGATGGTCGCCGGCAAAGAAGTCTCGCGACTGATCGGCCGTCAGTCCGCCGCGGAACTTCGCGATGCCCTGGCGACGTCAACCAACGGACCTTGGGTCGACACCCATGCCACGCTGCAGGAACCGCCTCAAACGCGGCTGGCTCCGCTGAATACGGCCCCGCCAGCCGACGAAGAACCGCGCGACCGATCGACGACCAGTCGTTCCGAAGCGATGCCGAGCGTGGCGGTGGCCGACGCCATCGAACGTGCCCAAGCCGCCACCGTCCGACTGAGGGTTCACGATGATCAGGGACACGGGGTCGGGACCGGAACGATCATCGACACCCATGGCGACGAAGCACTCGTACTGACCTGCGGCCACCTGTTCCGTGATTCCCACGGGCAAGGACGGATCGAGGTCGACCTGTTTGTCGGCGGCCGCTCGCAGACCGTCGCTGGTAAGCTGATCGACTACGACGCCGATGATCGTGATATCGCCTTGGTCGCCATCCGTCCCGGATTTGCGGTCCAACCCGTTCCGGTCGTCCTCCAGGACAACCTTCCGGAAGCCGGCTCGAGTGTGTTCAGTTTCGGTTGTGATCGGGGAGCCGACCCGTCGCGTCGCGACACCCGCATTACCGGTGTAAACAAATACAACCAGCACAGAAACGCATCCAACCTCGAGATCGCCGGAGCCCCGATCGACGGTCGCAGTGGCGGCGGGTTGTTCAGCAGCGACGGCTATTTGGTCGGCGTTTGCAACGCTGCCGACTTCCAAGGCGATATCGGAATCTATGCCGGCCCAGGAGCGATCCACTGGCAACTCGACCGCGTCCAACTCAGCCGACTCTACCAGCACGGTGGGCAGACCGCTCTCGTCTCAGCGCCCGCGGCCAACGCCTCGCAACCAATCACCGGCGGAGGCCAACCGGGGCAACCACCGAATCAAACCGAGCCAACTCCCGATCGACTGGCCGGAGCCGTGGCGACCGGGATGACTCAGCAGAACGAAGCAGCAGACGACAGCGAGGTGATCGTGATCATCCGCGATCGCAACAGCCCCAACACGACATCCCGTGTGATGACGCTCGAACAACCGAGCCCCGAACTGCTGCAAATGCTGATCAGCCAGTCGACCCACGCCGGCCAGCGCCAGTAGTTACGCTCGTCAAAATCCCAGCTATCTTACCAAAACGAGCGACCGCTGATTTCTGTCAGGACTGGGCCAACGTCGTGTGCGGCGGTAGACTGATCGACCACTCGTGACCGGCGAAAGTTCGGTAGCGGGCGTAGTGACTCCCAGATCGACGCCGAGCGATCGCGGAGATGATCAGCAAAAACCCGCAAACACGATGTTTTTCAACCACGCGCCCATAGCTCAGCTGGATAGAGCAGCGGACTTCTAATTCGCAGGTCGTAGGTTCGAATCCTACTGGGCGTATTCGCTAAAACACCGTGTTTTGCCGCCGATTCTCGATTCGCTTGAGGACGGTGCCGGTTCAGCGCAAGACGGAACTCGACTTGCGCTGAGTCGGACCGGCTGACTGACTTCGCACCCCCTCCGCCGGTCGATTACGTTCGCTTCGCGAGTCACGCTGTCCCAAGAGGGTTTCTCGCGAATCAGCGGTGCTGCTGTCCCCGGATTTAATGTCCACCGCACGGTGATGGAAAACCTCCGGGATCGACTGAATCAAACTGCAAGCGGCCTAGACGAGCCCGTGACTTGAGCCAGCTGACACGCAGCCGATTCGTTTTCAAATGTAACTTTGTAAATCGTCTCGAGACGCGAGTCAATTTCATCGGAAACCGGGGCCGGCAGAAGGCAAACGCCGTCTCGCTTGAGCTTCAATT
>SKZY01000338.1 GCA_007127095.1 Planctomycetaceae bacterium | reverse complement strand
GGCTGAAGCCGGCGTAGCGGCCCCAGAAATCGCGGCGGCACTTCGCTCATCCGTCGATCGCCTCGGGGCCGCGACGCAGGATATCCCAAACGACCTTGGCCTCGGGTGTTTCGATCAATTTCCCATCACCGGTCGGCCGTTCAAACGACATCTGCTCCGCTTCGAGGCCGAACAGGTGCAGCAAGGTGGCGTGGTAGTCGAAGTGGTTGACGACATTTTCGACCGCCTTGTGACCGAACTCGTCGGTCGCGCCGTAAACCTGACCGGCGTTGACACCGCCGCCCGCCAGCCACATCGAAAAGCCGTACGTGTTGTGGTCCCGCCCGATGTTTTTCTCGTTCTGAATCACCGGAAGACGGCCCATTTCCCCACCCCAGTGGACCAGCGTCGTGTCGAGTAGCCCACGGGCCTTGAGATCCTTTACCAAGGCGGCGCTCGGCTTATCCGTCTTTCGACAAACGTCCGGAAGCTTCTTCTCGATCCCGCCGTGGTGATCCCAGGTTTGGTTGCCGGTATGGATTTGTACGAATCGGACACCACGTTCGACGAGCCGTCGGGCGATCAGGCACCTCGCTCCGTAATCCGCGGTAGCGGTTTCGTCCAAACCGTACATTTCCCGTGTCGCTGCGGTCTCGCCCGACAGGTCGAGCGCCTCTTTGGCGGCAACCTGCATCCGCGCCGCGAGTTCGTAGCTTTGAATCCGGGCCGATAAGTCGTGCTCGCCCGGACGTCGTTCGAGATGCTCCTGATTGATCCGATTGAGATAAGCCAGCATCTCCTGTTGCGGCCTACCGGCCAGCCCGGCCGGCGGGTCAAGATTCAGAATCCGCGGCTCTTGAGGCCTGACAACCGTGCCCTGATAAAGAGACGGAAGCCAACCGTTTTGCCAATTCTGCACACCCAACACCGGCAACCCGGTCGGGTCGGTGAGGACAACAAATGCCGGCAGGTCTTGGCTTTCGGTTCCGAGGCCGTACGACATCCACGAACCGAGAGCGGGCCGACCCGGGGTGATCTGTCCCGTGTTCAACGCGTTGATCGATTGACCGTGATTGTTGACACCCGTCCGCATCGAACGAATCAAGCAGATATCGTCGGCCACCTCGCCGAGGTGCGGAACCAATTCGCTCAACTCCATCCCGCACTCACCGTGGTGCGAGAACTTCCAGGGGCTGGCAAACAGCTTCGACGAGGCCTGGGCGGCATTGTCGTACTTGATGTCGCCGGGGAACTTTTCCAAGTGCCGTTTCTGCAATTCGGGCTTCGGGTCGAACAGGTCGTGATGACTCGGGCCGCCCTGCATGAACAGCGAAATCATCGCCGTCGCCTGCGGCGGATGTCGCGGCGGCTTGGGTAACAGGTCATAACTCGGCCGCTCAAGCGTCGGCTTCGGTGGGGCCGCGGTCAGCCCGTCCTGTTTCAGCAGCCAAGCCAAGGCGATCCCAGACACGCCGAAGGCTTGTTGCGACAGGAAATGGCGTCGTGAGTGAAGCATCGAAAGTTCCGTTCAGTCGAGATAAAGAAAGCCGTTGGAGCTGAGCAGAGCTTGGCACAGCGTCGCCAGTGCAGCCGTATCGGGCGGCAATTCCGCCTTCGCATCCGACTCCGCCGCGGACGTCCGCAGCCGTTCGGTCTGATCAACCAGGTAGTCGATACCGGCGGCCAGCTCGGCAGCCGCAGGCTCTCGACCAAACGCCAATTTCCATGCCGAGGCAAACCTGGCGGCCGGTTCCTCCCCGGCCTCCCGGATCACCCGCTCGGCCATCAGCCGAGTTTGCTCAACGACAAAGGGGCTGTTCAGCAACATCAATGATTGTGGCGCTACGGTCGAGCTGGTGCGAAGCTCACAATTCGGCGCCAACGACGGCATGTCGAACGGCTCGAGAACCCCCAGCGGCATCGAGCGACGGACCTGCACATAGAGACTGCGACGAAACTCGTCTTCACCTAGAGCGACCTGCGTTTTGGTTGGCCGGCCCGCCGAATCACGCGTGTCGGCGGCCACGACGATCTGACCGACCTCATCGGGAGCCACCGGGACCGGCTGGCCACCGACCTTATTCGCCAATTGCCCCGAAACCGCTAATAACGAGTCACGGACCACTTCCGCCTCCAATCGCCGGATCGACATCCGACCCAACAAGCGGTTCTCGGGATCGACCGCGTCCAATTCGTCACGCCGGGTCGAGACCTGACGATAGGCGTGGGAGTTCAGAATCAGGCGATGAAACCTTTTCAGCGACCAACCCTGGGCGACAAACTCGCTGGCCAGCCAATCGAGCAACTCGGGATGCGAGGGTGGCTCACCGAGCATCCCGAAATCGCTCGGCGTGGCGACGATCCCACGGCCGAAATGATGCATCCAAAAACGGTTGACCAAGGCCCGAGCGACCAACGGGTGTTCGCCATCGGTCAGATGACGGGCATAGGCCAAACGCCGCCCACTGGTCGGCAGTTCCGGGTCATCGACGGGCAATTCACGATTGTCCGGATTGATCACCGCCAATTCACCGGGCGCGACGACCTGCCGTGGTTGGTTGATGTCGCCACGGTGAAACAGCTTCGTTTCCGGGACTTTTCCAGGGACCTCGGTCAGGCAACGAATCAGGTCATCGGCCGGTCGCTGGTCCTGCAACTCGGCTTGCCGTTGGTCCCATTTCTGATTGAACCCGCGCAGCCGATCGGGCAGATAGAGATAAACCGATCCGCGGCTGACGTTCAGGAACGGATATTCCTTGATCAAATCATGATGTCGGTCGGTACGTTCCTTGACGGCGGTCTGACGAGCCTCGCGGGCTTCGGCTCGAATCTCCTCGGGCAATTTGGCCAATTCCCGCTCGAACGTGTCGTCGACCAATTGATCGAGTTCCGCGGTGCGGGCAGCGGCCAACTCCTTTAATTGACGGTCGATCTCAGCCGCCTGCTGGCGGGTATCGTCGGACCACTGCGAAACGAGTCGAGCGGCGGAAGACCGCCAGTCCTGCCAATCGTATGCCGGCTCAAAAACCGCTCGCAGGCGATGGTAATCGACATGCGAAATCGGGTCGTAACGGTGCGAATGGCACTGGGCACAGCCGACGGTCAGGCCGAGTAAGGAGGTCGAGACGATCTTGATCGTTTCGGCGATGACGTCGTTGCGGGCGACCTTTTGATCGGCCGAACCGTCACCCGTCCCGTCGGGCCCCATCCGCAAAAAGCCGGTCGCGATCAGCCTGGCGGAATCTTCCTCGGAGAGATCTTCGTAGGGCAGTGAAACCAGTTCATCGCCGGCCAATTGCTCGATGATGAACTCACGCCACGATTTGTCGTCGTTAAAGGCGTTGATCACGTAGTCGCGATACTTCCAAGCCCATTTCCGCTCGATGTCCTTGGCAGCGTAGCCGTCGCTGTCGGCATAGCCGGCGACGTCCAGCCAGTGGCGTCCCCACCGTTCGCCATAGGCCGGTGAATCGAGCAGCGAATCGACCAACCTTTCATAGGCGTCGGCCCGCGGGTCGGCGACAAACTCGGCCACGGCGGCGGGCGTCGGCGGCAGTCCCGTCAGGTTGAAGGTCAACCGCCGAATCAACGTCTCACGGTCGGCTGCGGGAGAGAACCCCAAGCCCTGATCGTCGAGCCGCTTCCACAAAAAGGCGTCAATCGCGGTCCTGGCGAGTGACTCCGGCGGCGTCCGCGGTACAGCGGGCCGCCGCAGCGGTCGAAATGACCAGTGCTCGCGGTCTTGCTCGGTGAAAATGTCACCGACAGCCATCGTCTCCGGCTCAGGACGGGCGGTCGCGGCCCCCTGGTCGATCCAACGGACGATGCGACCAAGTTCCTCGGCCGACATTTTGACGTCTCCCGGAGGCATCTCGCCGCTGGCAATTCGTTCGACCAACAAGCTGCCGTCAGCATCACCGGGAATGACCGCCGGACCCGAGTCACCACCGGTCCGCATAAAATGCGACAGCCTCAGGTCCAAATTCCCCTCAACCTCCGCCTCCTCACCGTGGCAATGCCAACAATGAGCCTTTAACAGCGGCCGGATGTCAGATTCGAACCGCAGTGTCGATTGAGACTCAGCCACCACCACGGCAGCCTGCTCGGCTACGGTGGTTCCGGCAAGCAGCAAGACGGCGGCACAAGGCCCACAGGCCAAAAGGCGGGAAAACATAGGCGGGAGACGTCAGGCGGGAAGTCGAGGCGGGTAACTCCAAGAGTCTGGACGATCTGAACGCCCGGTTCAACAGAAATCTTCTGGTAAACCGCCGATCGAGACAGTACCGGCGATCAAATCGGCGCTAACCTCAGTCTTTGGCAGTGTCACCGGCCACGACTAGCCTGAGCTCACCGCCAACTCGCCCGCCAAATAGACGCGGCGGACTTTGATCTTCGGCGATAAAACGACAAAATCGGCTCGCTTCCCCGGTTCAATGCTGCCGATCGTATCGGCCACCCCAGCCCGCTCTGCCGGCGTCAAACTCGCCATCCGAACCACTTCGGCCAACGAGGCCTTTGTCGCCCGCAGCATCGTGCGGACCATCCGATCCATGCCGGCGACCGAACTGGCCAAGTTCGTTCCGTCGAGTACCCGGCCGACCTCACCGTCACTCAAAAACCAGTTGCCGTCATCCTTCGATCCGAAGATGTAGCGTCCCGGCGGTTCGTCTAAAGCACGACTCGAGTCGGTCACCAAGCAGAGACGCTGCGATCCCTTCATGCGATACGCAAAATCGAGCAACTCGTCCGACAGATGACAGCCATCAGCAATCACCTCGGTGCTCATCTCGGGCTCGACCAACACAAACTGTTCCATACTGGCTTGCATCGGGGTCCCACAGCGAGGCCGCAGCGACGAGACCGAACTCATCACACACCAGAAATGGTCGACGTGTCGCATCCCGGCCCGAAAGGCGGCAGCCATTTCGGGAAAAGTGCTGTTCGAATGACCACAGGTGACCAAACACCCGCGACGGTAGGCATAGCGATAAAAGGCCCCGGCACCGGGTAATTCGGCGGCGCAGGTGGCTATTTTAACCAAACCGCTGGCGAAGTAATCCCGGTATTCCGCGATGTCGGGATCACGCTGATGTACCTGCTGATGACAACCGACCTTATCAGCCGCAAAGTAGGGCCCGTAAAGATGGATCCCCACAATCCGGGATTCGTCGCCACCCGGCGAATCGATCACCTCACGACAGGCATCCATGGTGGCGTTGATCTGCTCGACCGTTCCCGTCGTGGTGGTCGGAAAGAGTGACGTCGTGCCGTGCCGCAAATGGGTCCGGCAGACGGTTCGCACCGCATCGACCGAGGCGTCCATGAAGTCGGCACCGCCGCCACCGTGAACGTGGATATCGACGAAACCGGGTGACAGCGACGCGCCCTTCAGATCAACCACCTCGGCGTCTGCGGGCAATGATCCCCGGTCGGGTTCGACCGTATCGACAAGACCGTCGCGAACCGTCACGCGGTGGTCAGTGACGACCGAATCGACCAATACGATCGGGCCGCCACGAAATACGGTACAAGTCGCCATCGCTTCCGATTCGCTGTGGTTCAATCACGCAACCCCGATCACCCGCGGGTGATCACATCCCAAAACGGGAGCCGCTGCCCAGCAACTCGCCTCAGATCGGCGTGCGATCACAAGGCGAGTGTTGTTCTACAGCTAGGCCTAGTAGCGGTAGTGGTCGGGCTTGTAAGGACCGTCGACGGGGACGTCCATGTATTCCGCCTGCTCGGGGGTCAACCGGGTCAGCTTGACACCCAGCTTGCCGAGGTGCAGACGCGCGACTTCTTCGTCCAAACGCTTAGGCAACATGTGAACCTTGCACTCGAACTCCTCGCTCCGCTTCCAAAGCTCGATTTGAGCCAACACTTGGTTGGTGAAGGAGGTGCTCATCACAAAGCTCGGGTGCCCGGTAGCACAACCGAGGTTCACCAATCGGCCTTGGGCGAGGACGATCACCGAATGATCGTCCTGGAAGGTGTAGCGATCGACGGCGCCGATATCGGACGGCTTGATCGATTCCTTGGAAACCCGACCTTCGACAACTTCCTTCTCCAGCCAGGCGATGTCGATTTCGGTATCGAAGTGCCCGATGTTGCAGACGATCGCATCGTTGGGCATCTTCGCCATGTGCGGCCCAAGAATGATATCTTTGTTACCGGTCGTGGTAACGAAAATGTGCCCTTCGCTGCAGGCCTGTTCCATCGTCGTGACTTCGAACCCTTCCATCGCGGCTTGCAACGCGTTGATCGGATCGATTTCGGTGACCAGCACGCGACAACCGTACCGTTGCAGGCTTTGGGCACAACCCTTGCCGACATCGCCGTAGCCGCAGACCACGGCAACCTTTCCGGCCAACATCACGTCGGTCGCCCGCTTGATTCCGTCAGCCAGCGATTCACGACAGCCGTAAAGGTTGTCGAACTTGCTCTTGGTTGCCGAATCGTTGACGTTGATCGCGGGAACTTTCAGCGTGCCCTTCTGGGCTAACTGCATCAGACGGTGAATTCCCGCGGTCGTCTCTTCGCTGATCCCGCGAACGTTGGCCAACAGTTCGGGGAACTTGTCATGGACCATCGCGGTCAGGTCGCCGCCGTCATCGAGGATCATGTTGAGCGGTTCACCCGAGGGGAAGTGCAACGTTTGTTCGATGCACCAATCAAACTCCTCGGCGGACATGCCTTTCCATGCGAAAACCGGCACTCCGGCCGCGGCGACTGCGGCGGCAGCGTGATCCTGAGTGCTGAAGATATTGCAGCTGCTCCAGGTCACTTCGGCGCCGAGTTCCAACAGCGTTTCGATCAACACTGCGGTCTGGATCGTCATGTGCAGACAGCCGGCGATCCGGGCACCGGCGAGCGGCTTTTCGGGGCCATACTTTTCCCGCAACGCCATCAAGCCGGGCATTTCATTTTCGGCGAGTCGGATCTCCTGTCGACCGAAATCGGCGAGTGAGATGTCTTTGACTTTGTAAGGCAAACGATCGGTAGCTACTTGTGACACGGGGAGATACTCCACGGGGTTTAGGCGGTAAACGAAGGAAAGTGAAAAAACTTCCCAAGGAAAAAGGCTGCTCTTTGAAGTTCGGTACCCGTCAACGGCTCATCGCCGCCTTTAGACGACCACCTCCGAGATACCGACCGGCGCGGTGATAACCGCATTCGCCGCAGCACATCGACCGTATTGTAGAGCGAAAAGTCAAGATTTATCAGAGCCTTGCTCCTGACGGTCGGAGAAGATTATGCCAGCTAGACGGGAATTAACCAACCCCTCCCGGTCGGATCTCACAGTCCGGTGCAATCGCGACAGGCAACCAGCGGTACCGAGCAAGGGCGGTCAGTTCAGCCGCTTGACCCCAGCGACGCGGATCCAGCTGCCCACGCGGCCCGTGCGGCAGAGACGAAACCAGCGATTTTCTTGCGACATTTTTCCCCTCTCGGATGTTCTACTCCGCTGGCCACGTCGACCGCCGTCGCTCGCGAACGACGGATCGCCTCAGCAACCGAATGGGGGTCGAGGCCGCCAGCGAGAATCCAATCCGGTCCGCTGCCGCCGGCCGCTGACGCATCACCGACCGCATCACGCCCTCCAGCCCAAATGCCGACGGCATCCCAGTCGAGCCGGGTGCCTTGCCCCCCACCGTGAATCCCGACTTCGGCGTCCAGCAGCAGCGGATAGCCTAAATCAATCCAAGGAGCGACCTGTTGAGCGATCGCCTGAGGATCGAGCTTTCCTGGCGGCAGACGGAT
The DNA here is from genome assembly GCA_007127095.1 of Planctomycetaceae bacterium. Classification (GTDB taxonomy): domain Bacteria; phylum Planctomycetota; class Planctomycetia; order Pirellulales; family Pirellulaceae; genus UBA6163. Next base: position 899 of record SKZY01000338.1, on the reverse strand, counting down.
GACCCGAATGACCCGACAGCCCGAACGGTTTAGACGACAGGCATCGTCGATTGTCTGGTCGCCATGCAGCTGCACAGCGTCGAGACCGACCTGGGACGCGATTTCGGCGATCCGCTCAGGACCCGCCGCGACGAACACCCCGACGCGATACAGATTCAGCTCGGCCGCGGCGCGCGACAGACCAGCGGCCTGACGGGGCTCCAAAAAACGGATGCTCGGCGGATGGAAATTGAATCCGACCGCGTCGGCACCGGCGTCAGCGACCGCTGCGAGGTCATCTGCTTTACGAATTCCGCAAATTTTTATCCGAAACATCGCTCTACCACCGTCACCACACCGACAAGTATTCTCACCCAACCCGAGGGCGAATGCCGATCTACGGAAAGGAAGGATTTTTACTGTCAATCCTCCGGCCGAAGTATCATTCGGCGGCTCTTGCCCCGCCGCAGTCAGGTTACCGAAGAGACGAAATCGATGCGACTCGCCTTGAATTCGATCGAGCGCTGGCACGAACCGCTGGTGGTCGGTGCCGCGGTCGCGTTGGCCTGTTTGGCTTATCTGCAGCCGCCAACGCTCGCCGGCCGGATCACCGAGCGCCCCGCGGGGGTGACGACGATGCCGCCACGGCTCGTATCCGCTCCACTCCCCCAAGACGGTACCCGCGATCAAGCCTACTTCCGTCAATTGTGGCAGCACGAGACGGCCAACCACTATGCGCTCAACCCGCCCCGCGATCGCTCGGCGCCGCCTTCAAATTCCGTCGCTTCGCGGGTCGTCACCGCCGTCGCCGAGATGGCCAACGAAGTGACTGATGACGAATCCGCCGTCAATCACCCGCCAAACACCGCAGCCTCGGCGGTCGCCACCCAACTCGATCGACGTGTCGACCGGGCTGACCG
>SKZY01000076.1 GCA_007127095.1 Planctomycetaceae bacterium | reverse complement strand
TCAGAATCCGGCAAAGACCGATTTGGACACCGGTCTATCATCGACGATTAGCTTTCCCAGTCAGCGACAACGGTAAGGGTGGCGCAGGTTGTGGGAGACTGAAGGCTGGGAGCAGGTGGCAGGGTGCGCGAGGACGCGGGACGCGGGATGTAGCTTAACCCTGGGCTGTCAAAACTTCGGGGTTGCTGCGAAACCTCGTGTGCGCTGGTTTTTGTCGGTCAGGTTGGAGTTAAATTGCCGATGCGGTGGACGAGCTGCGGCAATTTCCGCAGATTCCATGTCGCTCATCGGGCTGGAACGAGAAGCCAGCAATCCAGGCCGGAGGCCGACAAATCTTTGCCGGTGGCGTCAGTCACCGGACCATTCCCTACAGCGGTACTCAAGGCCGGAGGCCGACACAAACGTTGCAGTTTGTACGCGCGCCGACGATGTGTCGCCCTCCGGGCTGTAATCAACGCAGCATCCAAGGTTCCCGAACGATCCATTCTTTTCGGCCACGCCAACTCCCGTTGTAGTGATGTTTGCACTCCGAGATTCGAGACAAGAAATTGTCAACGCACCGACGTTATTTTTACATGTCAACCCCGAATTTTTGACAGCCCAGACGCTCTTTGAACGGTTTTCGGACAGAGCCTGGCGATCAAGCCTTCGACGGCGACACCGTCTGATCACGGGTGACCAACCGCTCAGCTTCGGCCAAGCCTTCGATGCGGTCGGTGACGACATGGTACTGCGGGTCGCTGGAAAGATTGACCACCACCGAGTCGCCTGCCCGGTCGAGTAACCGGCGGCAGTCGGGACTGAGGTGGGTTAGGTGAAGCCGCTTTCCGTGTTGGGCATAGCGTTCGCTCAACCAATGGATCGCCTCCAACCCCGATTGGTCGTAGATTCGGGTGTAGTAGAAATCGAGGACGACGTCATCGGGATCCTGCTGCGGCTTAAACAGCTCCTTGAACGAGCTGACCGAGGCGAAGAACAGCATCCCGTGAAGTTGGTAGATCTTGCTGCCGTACTGGTTGTATTTCACATCGGCCACGATGTGCCGACCGTGCTGCCAAGCGAAAACGAGTGCCGAGACGATTACGCCGATGACGACCGCGGTCGCTAGGTCATGCATCACCGCGGTGTAGGCAGTGACGACCACCATGACGAGATAATCGGCCTTGGGAACCTTGCCAAACATTTTCAACGTTGCCCACTCGAAAGTCCCGATGACGACCATGAACATCAGTCCCACCAGCGCCGCCATCGGCACCATTTCGATCCAGGGTGAGAGAAACAACACGAACATCAGCAGGCAGACCGCAGCGACGATCCCCGACAATCGACCTCGACCGCCGGAATTCACGTTGATCAACGATTGGCCGATCATCGCACAGCCGCCCATCCCGCCGAAGACGCCACAGGTCACGTTGGCAATCCCCTGACCGATGCACTCGCGATTGCCCTGGCCGCGGGTCTCCGTGATCTCGTCGACCAGACTGAGCGTCATCAACGACTCGATCAGTCCGACCGCGGCGAGTACCAGCGAAAACGGCAAGATGATCCGCAGCGTTTCCCACGTCAGCGGCGGAAAGGCATAATCCAGAAAGAACGGTTTCGGCAGGCCGGCGCTGAGCGTGACCGATTCGGCCATCACTCCTTCGAGCGACTCTCGGATGCCGGCTTCGACCGTTGCCAGGTCACGGTTCGCCGATTCGGTGGCGGATGCAGCGACAAAATCCTGTACCGCCTGTGCCTTCGCATTGGTCACCAACATGTCACCGACGGTCATCACCACCTGCCGCTGATTTTCGGCAGCCAGTCCGGAATCGAGCACGCCGTTGAGGCCGGTCGCGATCGCGGTGACGATCAGGATCGCGGCCAACGACGCCGGGATGGCGGTCGTGATCTTCGGCAAACACCAGATGATCGCCATCGTCAAGGCGACCAGGCCGATCATGATCCAAAGCGGCGCTCCCTCGATGTAGGTCAACTCACCGAGTCGGTCGACCGTCCGAAAACTGCCGAACTGAGCGACGCAGATCACGATCGCCAGACCGTTGACAAAGCCCAACAAAACCGAGTGCGGTACCATCCGGATCAGCATCCCGAGTCGCCCAACCCCGACCGCTACCTGAAACAGGCCGCAAAGGATGACAGCCGGGAACAGATACTCGATCCCGTGCAAGGCGACGAGCGACACCACCACCACCGCCATCGCACCGGTCGCTCCCGAGATCATCCCCGGACGGCCGCCGAAGATCGCCGTGAGCAGGCCGATAAAGAATGCCGAGTAAAGCCCGATCACCGGCGATACGCCCGCTACAAACGCGAACGCAACCGCTTCGGGGACCAGGGCGAGCGCAACGGTGATTCCCGACAGGATGTCCGCCTTTAGATCCTGCCGGCGGGGTGCAAAGAGGTTCAGCATGAGAGGTTGAGTCAAAGAAATTGGGCGCAAAGGTAGACGCTGTCATACGCCTGAGACGAGGCGTGACCGAAACCTTGACGGTCAACGCCAGCGAAGGCGGACCGTTGTCAAACGCAGAGGACGAAACCGGCGGCCAAGAAAGTCTTCAGGAGGGAAGACTGGCGCTCAGCGTCAGCAGGCAGAGGACGGAGTCGATTCGCTTTCAGAGTGAAAGCTTAGACCGACACCCTGTCGGCCGCAATGGCGGCAAGGTGCTTTTCGATTCCCAAAAAAGCCACTCCGGCTGCACAACGGAACAAACCGAGCCACTGCGGAGACATCTCGGCAGCCGGCAATCGGTGGAAAGGATGACCTCACGTCCCTTGATCGCCAAGCAAGGGGTACCGAAATCGCCTTGCCAACTGAACTAGCTATCGAGGCGAAACACGTTCACGCCCAACGGCGGCAAGTCGATCTGGATACTGTCGGGCCGGCTGTGGTGGGGAACGCCTGTCGTCTCCCGACCGGGGTAGTTCCCGACATTGCTGCCGCCATAGGTCGTGCTGTCGCTGTTGAACAACTCTTTCCAAAAGCCCGCCTGAGGCACACCGACGCGGTAGCCATGGCGAACGACCGGAGTGAAGTTACAGCAGATCAGCAGCGGCGGGGCGCCGGGAGCCTTCCGTATGTAGGAGAGGATGCTGTCGGTGGCATTGAGACAATCGACCCATTCGAATCCGACGCCCGAAAAATCTTCGGCGTGCAGGGCGGGGTTATCGACGACCAGCTTATTGAGATCCGAAACGAGGTTTTGGATCCCACGATGGGTGTCGAAGTCGAGCAGTTCCCACTGCGGACCGTCGTCGTGATTCCATTCGTTCCACATGCCGAGTTCACCGCCCATGAACAGCAATTTCTTGCCGGGGTGCGTCCACATGTAGCAGTAAAGCAGCCGCAGGTTGGCGAACTTTTGCCACAAGTCGCCCGGCATCTGGGCGATCAACGCCCCTTTTCCGTGAACCACTTCATCGTGTGATAGTGGCAACACGAAGTTCTCGGTGAAGGCGTAGATCAGGCTGAAGGTCAGCTCATTGTGGTGGTACTGGCGATGGATCGGCTCATGCCGCATGTACCGCAAGGTGTCGTTCATCCACCCCATGTTCCACTTCAGCGTAAACCCGAGTCCGCCGTCCTTAACCGGTCTCGAAACGCCCGGCCATGCCGTCGATTCCTCGGCGACCGTAATCGCGCCAGGAAACTGCTCGTGGACGGCGGTGTTGAAGTCGCGGAGCAACTCCATCGCCTCGATGTTCTCGCGACCGCCGTACTGGTTCGGTACCCATTGATCGTGTTCACGGCTGTAATCGAGGTATAGCATCGAGGCGACCGCATCGACCCGCAGGCCGTCGATGTGGTACTTGTCGAACCAAAACAGCGCGTTGGCGATCAGGAAATTCCGGACTTCGTTGCGGCCGTAATTGAAGATCAACGTCCCCCAGTCGGGATGCTCGCCCTTGCGAGGGTCTTCGTGTTCATAGAGAGCCGAACCGTCGAAGCGACGCAGACCGTGACTGTCCTTGGGGAAGTGTGCGGGGACCCAATCGACCAGCACGCCGATTCCCTGTTGGTGCAGGTGATCGACAAAATACATGAAATCGGCTGGTGAACCGTGGCGACTGGTCGGCGCGAAGTAGCCGACCGTCTGATAGCCCCAAGACCCGGAGTACGGATGCTCACTGATCGGCATCAGTTCGACATGGGTGAAGTTCATCCGGTGGCAGTAGTCGGCCAGGCGGTGGGCGAGATCTCGGTAGTCGAGCCAGCCGTGGGCCCGACCGGGCCCTTTCTGCCAGCTCCCCAAATGGACCTCAAAGACGTTCATGGGCAGACGCTGAGGATCGACGCTCGCACGTCGCTCCAGCCACTCGTCATCTCGCCAGCGGTGGGCCGTCAAGTCGGTCACGATCGAAGCGGTCAAGGGCGGCAATTCGGCAGCGAACGCCAACGGGTCGGATTTGTCGACCCACTCGCCATGTTCCGTCAACAAGCGAAACTTGTACTTGTCGCCAACCTTGGCGCCGGCGACGAACAGCTCCCAAATCCCCAGGTGAGCATGCACGCGAGCCGCATGCCGCCGGCCGTCCCAGCCGTTAAAGTCGCCGACGACCTGAACCGCACGGGCGTTGGGGGCCCAGACGGCAAAGTTAACCCCGGACCGATCGTCGATCGTCCGCGGTTGAGCACCGAGCCGATCATAGAGTTGCAGATGGCGTCCTTCACCGATCAGGTAACGGTCGAAGTCGGTCAGGATTGAGGGGACGGCGTAGGGGTCTTGCATCACGATGGTTTTACCGGTCGAGTCGGAAAACTCGATATTGTAAACCGAAACGGGTCCTGCTGCGTCTCCCCCACGGCAACACCCCAGACGGTAACGTTCAGGGCTGGCGTGGCGATCGGAGCCGTCATGAGACTTCGAGCTGCGGTGGCTCGCGTCGCTTTGCAGTCGGCCACTGGCATCGAAGCCGAAATCGCCTGGGGGAATCAACCCTTCGAAAAAGCCCGCCGGATGGATCTTTCTCATCGATCGCCGAAATCGGCGATCGGGTGAGACGACCCAAGCCGCCGCAGCTGCGGGCAGAAAGCTTCGCACCGCGATCGCCGTCTCGCCCCGATAGTCAATCGGATGCGGGCCGAGTAAATCAGCCGGGTTGGCATAGGTCCCATCGATCAAACTTCCGATGCTCGATAGTGACAATTGGCTGTGCATGGCTGTTACAGTTGCGATTGGTTGCGGCGTAAACAAAGACGGCGACGGGCCAAACCGGAAAAGGAAGCCCCGCCGTGTGACGGGGCACGGTTGTCGGTGACAAACTCAACCGAGCGCCAAATCCTCGGCCCGGTAACGTCCACGGCGCCCCGGACGGGTGTCCGCGCCGGGATCGGCTCCGGCCAGCCACTGCCTCAAGCGGTCGGTCGGCAGGGTCGGGTCGGTGGGGCGTCGGCCCGGGAGTTGTGCAGAATCGAATCGCAGCTTTTCACCGGCGGCGGTGCCCTGCGATCGTGCCGACAACTGAGGGACAAGCGGCAAGGGGGCCTGAGACAACGGATCGGTCGGTGCGGCATCGCCTTGGTAGCGGCTCGATACCCGGGTGGTTTGTACCAGCGATGCGGTCACCTGGTGGATGTCCAAGGTGCGGTCGATCCGCCGCCACAAGTCGGCGTTCTGAACCGGCAGCTTGCGACCGAAGTGTTCCCAGACGAAATCGTTCTCGCGCCATCGAGGCAGCGACTGGTCGAGCGACCGGATCAAGTAACGGTTATTGCTGACCAGCGAGACGAGCGATCCACCATCGATCGCCTCGAGACCACGGACAGCGGCCAACAGCGATAAGCGATTCAGATCGCCTTCCTCATGATCTTCGGCATCCAGCACCGCATCGCCGTCGAGTGTCTCAAGTGTGAAATACCAAACGCCCTCGGTGATGCTGAGGCTGCGGGCATGACAAACCAACAGGTATCTCGACGCCAGATCGGCCGACGGCTGAGTGCGCAAGCCCGACTCGGTCGACAGCGATGCCGCGCCGGGAAGGATCGGGAGGGCAGGAAAATGGGACGTCGAAAGCACGATGGACTCCGAATGAGATGGCGAACGGGCGGGACAATCCGAATGGCCAATCCGTGACCGACGAGGCTCTCCAGAACGCTAGCCCAGCTTTCGGGATCGGCAAACTTGCCCCGACAAGTTCGGTCGCAACGGAAAGAAAAAGTCAGCCGAATCGCTACGGCAACCGACAACCGCTACGACCGTTAGAAGCGGATTAATCGGCAATTGTCGGCAGGTCAGGGCATCGGTGTCGAAGCCGCGACGGAGCTACCGCGTGAATCGAGTACCTGACGGACCTTGAAAGCGAGCGCCCGAGGCGAAAACGGCTTGGGCAAGAACGGTACCTGTTCTTCCAATACGCCGTGGCGGACGATCGCGTCGTCGGTATAGCCCGAAACGAACAAAACCAGAATGGACGGGCAATCCTTTCGCAGCCGTTCGGACAATTCCCACCCACCCATTCCAGGCATCACGACGTCGGAGAGCAACAGGTCGATCGTCCCCGAGTGCTGCTGGGCGACCTCCAACGCTTCGTGCCCGTTGGCGGCCTCCAAGACCTGATACCCGCACCCGGTCAATACCAGCTTGGTCAGCGACCGAACGCTGTCTTCGTCTTCGGCCAGCAAGACGGTTTCGGTCCCCTTGCAGATCGGTTGGGCTGGTGTCTGGCGCGTTATCTCCACAGCGGGCCTGGCGACACAGGGGAGGAAGATCTTAAAGGTCGTTCCACTCCCGAGGTCGCTTTGGACGTCGATATAACCACCACTCTGCTCGACGATGCCATGGATCATCGAAAGCCCCAATCCGGTCCCTTTACCGACATCCTTGGTCGTGAAGAAAGGCTCGAAGATCCGTGATTTCACCGCCTCGGTCATCCCACAACCGGTATCTTTGACCGAGAGCACCAGAAAGCGCCCTGGGCGGACACCGATGAACGGGGCGACGTCGGTGGCAGTTCGTTCGCACTCCGTTGTCGTGATCGTCAATGTGCCGCCCCGCGGCATCGCGTCACGGGCATTGACCGCCAGATTCACCAACACCTGTTCGAGCTGCCCGGTGTCGGCGCGGACCTGGCCGCCCAGGTTTTCCAGCCGGGTCTCCAAGCGGATGTCCTCACCGATCACCCGACGGAGCAGCTTTTCGGTACCGATTACCACCTCATTGAGATTCAGCACTTGGGGATCGATGACCTGTTTACGGCTGAAAACGAGTAATTGGTTGGTCAAAGCCGCCGACCGTTCGCCGCAGCGATGGATTTCTCGGACCAGCGGCAGCAAGCGGTGGTCGGGCTCGAGTTCGGCGATCAAAATTTCGCTATAACCCGAAATCACCGTCAGCAAGTTATTGAAGTCGTGGGCGACGCCGCCAGCGAGTTGCCCGATCGCTTCCAGCTTGTGTGATTGCCGAAACTGCGATTCCATCTTGCGGCGGGAGGTGGCATCCGACTGGACGCCGACGATGTGGGTCAAATTGCGTTGTTCGTCACGAACCGGGGAGATCGACAATTCGTTCCAAAAACTGCTGCCGTCCTTGCGATAGTTTAGCAACTCCACGCGGATCGGCATCGCGTTGCTGATCGCCCAACGGACTTCGGCCACCGTTTGTCGTGAAGTTTCGGGACCTTGCAGAAACCGGCAATTCCGTCCGATCACCTCGGCCTGCGAAAACCCGGTCAGCCTTTCGAAGCCCGGACTCGCGTAGACAATCGGGTTATCGGGCGAATTGGGGTCCGTGATCACGATCCCGTGGGGTGCCATACCGATCGCCCGATCGCGGAGCCGCAATGCCTCTTCGGCTTGAAGCAGTTCGGTGATATCGCGAGAGATCCCGATCAGTCCGATGACGTTGCGTTCGGCGTCGAAATAGGGAGCCTTGGTCGCGAGGCAACTGCGTATTCCGTCCGTACTGTGCAAACGCTCGGTTCGGGTGACGGCCTCACCGCACTGCATCACCCGCAGGTCGTTCTCGCGAATCACGGCCGCGTCAGCAGGGTCGAAGAAGTCGTTGTCGACTTTTCCCAAAATCTCTTCGGCGGGCAGTCCGATGAACTCGGCCGTGGCCGGATTGGCTAACAGGTAACGACCCTCGAGGTCCTTCACGAAGACGGCGTCGGAGGTACCGTCGGCGACGGCTTTCAACAAGGTCGCGGTACGACGCAGTTCGGCTTCGGCCCGCACCCGATCGGTGACGTCGACCGCCAGCACCAGTCGGGCCGGTCGATCGCCGTAGCGGACATTGCTGCCACAGGCCTCGACATCGACCATTTTCCCGTCAGCACGGCGGACTCGCCACAGTGCCGGACGACTCGGGCTGGCCTCCGATTCGGACAAGACGTCCCGCAATCGATCGTGCTCCTCCACCGCCAGCAGTTCGAAGGCCTTGCGTTTCAGCAGATCCTCGCGGCGATAGCCGAAAACCTGCTCACCGATCGCGTTGATCGCAAGGAAATCGAGCGTTTCGAGGTCGTACAGCAGCATCGGTTGTGGGTTCGCCTCGAACATCAACCGATATCGCTCTTCGCTCGATCGCAACGATTCCTCGATCCGCCTGCGTTCCCTCAGCTCTCCCTCGATGCGGGGGACCAGCCTGCTCAGGTTCGCTCGGCTGATGCAGTCGCTCGCGCCGCGGCGCAACAACGTCGCCGCCGTCGCTTCATCGCTAACGATTACGATCAACGGGACGTCGGCGGCGAACCGGTTCCGTATTTCCAGGGCATTCGCTGCGGGACACGTCGCGACTGAGTCGCTGATTACCGCGAGATCCCAACCCCCTTCGGCGAATCGCGACCGCAGGCTGTCCATGTCGACCACGCGAGTCGCCAGATGCTCGATCCCGCCCCGTCTGATCTCACTCAAGAGCAGTTCCGCAGATTCCGGATTGTCATCGACAATCAGTATGCGGAGACCGGACATGACACTCTTTACCTGTTCATTGCCAAACCGAATTCATTGCCAAACCGAATCGGACAACTGTTCATTAAAACGTACGCCGACGGCGAGGAGTAGGGCACTCAGCCAGCACATTGGGGTAATGGTTTCCCCTAGCGGCGATGCGGCTCGCAGTACCGCATCGCTCAAAACCGGAAGTCGAGACCGGCGGTGGCACCGTGGGCGAAAAAGTCGCTCTGGCGAAAAACGAATCGTGGACGAGCGGCCCCGGTCAGTGGCAGATTGGCGACCGGCAGCAGATCGGGATTGAGGTCGGTATCGATTTGGTCGCCGGCCCGGACAACGTTGCTGAAATAGACCAAGGTATAACCGGCGGTCAGGCTCATCCGCGGTGACAAGTGAAATCCGAGAGTGGCACCGACCTCGGGCACGACCGCGAAACGGTTTCGCTCATAGGTGCCGATGTTGGTCGTTTGGGCATAGAGATCCCCTGGAAACGTCGCCGGTACGCCGGATTCAGTCAACATCGTGCTGCCGTCGATCCTGACTTTCTGGGCATTGGTGCCGATCGCGATCCGAGAAACCGTTTCGAACCACCACCTTCCGAATGGGATTTCGCGTACGAAGCCGAGCTCCAATCCTTGAAACCGGTTCTCGGTTTCGAACGATTCACGTGAATTGACGAAATTGTCGTTGCCCGACAGGCCCAACGCGACGAGGTTTTCGGCGAATCGCAACTCGTCGTCGAGCGCGACGTATCGATAGCCGATGATCCAATCGATCCGCGGCTCACGTCCGCAACCATTGGCAATCTGACTCGCCGCGTTCGGCGCGTTGACGGCATCGGCCTGGACATTGATACCGAACGATTGCAACCGACTCCGCGAATCGATCGCGACATCGCCACTGACGACATTGGCAAGGCTGATGAACTGGGCCGCTTCATTGCCGCTGACGATGTTGAAAAATGGCCGCGCCAGGATCTGACCGCCCGGCGTGCCCGGTCCGCTGGCGGAAAACGAATCCCCCGAGCCGAACAATTGGTAATAGTCGCCACCGACAGCCCAGTAGCGGGAAGGGTCGACGTACCATCCGCCGCGGACGCGAACTCCACTACGAAAATCGCCATTGAGTTCACCGCCGAACAGCGTCGAAGTCTGATTGCCACCAAGGAATCCGGCCTGATTCGGTGGTGTTCCCGCCGGGCTTTCGGTGACCAATGCCGGCGTGTCCATCGGGTCCATCCACCAGGCGAGGTAGTCCGATCGCATGAACAAACGGCCCCGATACGGCACCGGTCTGTCGAATAGGCGTCGTGGCGCCAGCGGGGAATTGCGGAGCAGGCTGCCGTCAAACACCGGTTGATCGATCAAGCCGGCCGACGGATTGCCGAAGTAGCCGCTCGGCTGAGTCGCGTAGGGGTCGGTCGCCGCGGCGGTGATCGGATCGGCCAGATAAACGCCCGACGGCTGGGCCGATGCCTCCGGAATCGCCACGATCACGGAATGCAGCAGGGAGGCCGCTACGACGGTCATCAAGACCCGAGAGCTGATGATGCGGGGGCTGATGAACATGGAACCCCGAAAACTTTTTTATGGATGATTTTGAAACTTTGGCTCAAGTTCCTTGGGCCGCCCGGCAACGTGCGAAATCGGCGAGCACAAAGTCAAGACGGAAAACGTCCGTTGCCGACCGCCGAATGCCAACCGACGGGTAGCCGACGGCTATACTGCACTCGAAATGGCGGCGGATTTCTCCGTCACCGAACCCGCCCCGCTTTCATTTGGAGTGAATGGCCGATGTGGACACGAGTTTTTGGCGCCGTCGCGCTTATATCGAGCATGGTCGTTTTGCCGGCGACCGCAGCCGAAACGCTGACGCTCGACACCGAGAAGTCGAAAATCAACTTCCTCGGTAAGAAGTCGGATGGTCAACACGCCGGTGGTTTCAAGTCGTTCACCGTCGAGGCAGAAGCCGATTTCGACGAACCGACCAACGGAAAACTGGTGATCGAGATCGCGACCGCCAGTCTCTGGTCGGACAACGCAAAATTGACCAACCATCTCAAAAATCCTGATTTCTTCGATATCCGCAAGTATCCCAAGATTGTCTTCACGGCGACCGAGATCGACCCTCAATCCGAGACCGAGGCCAAGATCATCGGTGACTTGAAGATGCTCGACAAAACCGCCTCGTTGGCCGTCCCCTGTCGAGTGACGGTTACCGACGACGTCGTCGAACTGGTCGCCAAGTTCAAGCTTGATCGTACGGTGTGGGGGATGGATTACGGCACCGGCAACATCGAGAACGACGTCGAGATCGACGCCAAGTTTGTGTTGAAGCGATAAGCCCGGACAACCGATTTCGCAGTCTGCCACCATTCGACTTTCGGCGAGGACGAGATGGATTCGACCGCTTGGCTGGTCAGCGGTTTGTTGCCCGCCGCCATCGCCGCGATCAGCTGCCTGATCGCGAGTTTTCTCGTCGGCGGTCGCGGCGGGGATGACGATCCGAGGTCGAATCGCTGGCATCACGCGACGATCTGTCTCGGATTGGGTTGGGTCGTGGCCGTGGTTGCCGCGCTTTACGGCCAGCGGATCGTTGCGGCGGAGGAATCTTCGTTTTGGTGGTCTGACGAGTTTTGGCACCGCGGATTTTGGGGCGTGCTCGCCGCCGGACTGCTGCTGGGGACGACAACGCGAGCGAGCGTCCGAGATTCGCCGCTCCGTTGGGTCATTGCCGGACTGATCGCGATCGTCACAGCCGCGATCAGTCTGCCGGTCGGGGACGGTTGGGACGATGCGCTACCACTTCATCGCGGCTGGGCAGCGTTACTCGCTAGCGGATGCCTGGCCGGTTTCTTCGCTCTGGACCGGTTGGCGAATTCGAAAGCCGATCGATGGTTTCCACTGGTAGTCTTGGCGGCCCTCGCCGGGCCGATGTTTGTCGCCGCGACGACCTACGGTGCGATCGCCCAGTGGACGCTTTCCGCCCTAGCCGCGACAGCCGTCAGCGCCGGATTCGCACTCGCGGGACGGCTCCCATCGGCAATCGCGGTCGCGATCGGCTATCCCGCGATCGCGTTGGCGACCGTGATCAATGCGGCCGGCCGCTTTTACAGCTTCGAAGAGCATCCTTGGTGGAGCTATGCCCTGTTGATCGCTGTCGCACCGACGGTCGCCGGCCTCGATTGGGCGTTTCGGATCCGGTCGGCATGGCTGCGAGCGTTCGTTGCTGCGGTCGTTTCGATCGCGCTGATCGCTGTTTCGGTGGCGGTTCAACTCAGTAGCGACGCCCCTTAATCAAAATCGGACCGGCTTCGCCAGCGGTGGACGATCGGTCGCAGGACCAGGTAGAGTAGCGTGGCTGCCAGGATCCCGAGGCAATTGGCGATAAAGTCACGGAAATCGACGGTTCGGGTGCTGACGAACCCTTGAGACCACTCATCAAAAGCGGCATAGGGGACAGCGATGGCCAATACGACCAGCACCTTGCGGAGCGGTCCTCTGCGGCCCGGTACGACCCAGTAAAGCAACGTCGCGAGTCCAAAGAATGCTGTGAAATGCTGTACTTTGTCACTCGCCTTAATACCCACCGCGGCCGGACTCGGCGGATGCGGCATGTGTGTTCCGGTGAACAGGGCGATCCAGTAAACGACCAGCACACACGTCGCGAGGCGAATTCCGAAGATCGATACACGACTGAGCTGTGGCATGGTTAGAATGCGGGCCGGACCGCTGGCCGAAGGTGGTGTTGACACGTTTTCCGGACTGCGATCGCCGGTCTACGACCGTTTCAGGCGACTCTTCGACGCCGCCTTGATGGTTGGGAAAGCCTAGCGAACCGCTGCGGCCGGCCCTAGCCGTCTTTTCAAGATCCGTTTCGCCGAAATGCCTGGCCAGTGCCGCCGGCTTGATTCACCGACCACTGCCGCCTTTTGGAGGTTATTTCTTGATGTTCGCTCACCCCCGTCTGTCGTCGCCCCGCTGCCGGTCATCGAAGCTGTGGCCTGTCGGTGGTTGGCCACTCGTCCTGGCCGCTGTCCTGATGATCGGTCCGACCGACAGTTCGGCAGGCGATCACACCGCCGGCAGCCAGGCGGCATCCGAGCACAACGCCGACGCGGACGACCAAGCCAAGTCACGGCCGGATTGGAAACCTTTGGAAATCGGTAGCGGGGGATCTTGGGTCGAGTCACGGTTCGGCGGCGATGGGGAAATCAAGATCGGCGACGGCGTCATTTCGCTCGGTTTCGGCGATCCCTTGACCGGGGTTCGCTGGGAGGGTGAGTTCCCCAAGTTGAACTATGAAATTTCGCTGGAAGCGAGACGGACTGCGGGCTTCGACTTTTTTTGCGGGATGACCGTTCCGGTCGGCGATCAACGCTGCAGCCTGATCCTCGGCGGCTGGGGCGGGTCGCTGATCGGTTTGTCGAGCATTGGCGGGGAGGACGCTGCCAACAACGAGACGATGATGATTCGCGAGTTCGAACAGAATCGCTGGTACAAGATCCGCATGCGGGTCGCGGAAAAGCGGATTCAGGTGTGGCTCGACGATGAAGAAATCATCGATTTTGAACGCGACGACCGCCCGCTCGATATCCGTGCCGAGATGGAGCAGTCGACCCCTGTCGGTGTCGCCGCTTTTCAGTGTGAGTCACAGATCCGCAACGTCCGGGTACGGAGACTCCCTTGATCGAGTACCGATTTGACGACTCCGACGACGACCGGCCGATCGATTTCGATCAGACCTGGATGCGTCGAGCGATCGCTCAGGCGAAGTTAGCGGCTCAGGCCGACGAAGTCCCGGTCGGTGCGGTGATCGTTCGCGAGGGACGCGTTTTGGCCCAAGCCCACAACGGTCGAGAGCAGCTGCGGGACCCGACGGCTCACGCAGAGATGCTGGCGATCACACAAGCCGCCTCGGCGATCGAAGATTGGCGGCTGGAAGGATGCACGCTCTACGTCACGTTGGAACCGTGTCCGATGTGCGCCGGCGCGATCCTGCTGGCCCGTATTCCCCGGGTGGTATTCGGGGCGACCGATCCCAAGGCGGGGGCGGTGCAGAGCCTTTATCAACTGCTGAGCGACAGTCGGCTGAATCACCGCTGCGACGTTTCAGCGGGTTTGCTGGCCGGTGAGTGCGGTTACCTGCTGACCGAGTTTTTCGCCAGCAAGCGAGCGTTGGGCAAAAAATGATCGGCGTTGACCCATTTTCGCCAAACACGTAGCCTTAGAAACTGAGGGGGCTCCGCGACGGGTGTCACCCGCAGCAAAATTACGAAAGCTACGACGCGATGTCATTTTTTGAACGACTTTGGGACGCCTTGGGTCTGCTGTTCGGCAGCTTTTTTGGCGGCATCAACAATACCATTACCGCCATTTTTGGCAGCAAGAATGCCCGCGAGGTCGCCAAGCTGAGCGAGCGAGCGACTCGCATCGGCACTTTGGAACAGCGGTTTCAGAAGCTCAGCGATGACGAACTGAAGGCCCAGACCGAGCTGTTCCGCCAACGCTTGCGAGCGGGTGAGACACTCGACGATATTCTCGATGAAGCCTTCGCCGTCTGTCGCGAAGGCGGTCGACGCTTCCTCGGAATGCGGCATTACGACACGCAGCTGATCGGCGGGATGGTGCTGCACAGCGGCGCGATCGCCGAAATGGTGACCGGTGAAGGTAAGACGCTGGTGGCGACGCTGCCGGCCTATCTCAACGCGATCGAGGGTAAAGGCGTCCACGTCATCACGGTCAACGATTACCTCGCCCGCCGCGACATGGAATGGATGGCGCCGCTGTACACCAAACTCGGTTTGACGGTGTCGGCGATCCAAAGCGGGATGGGGACGCTCGAAAAGCAACAGGCCTACGCCTGCGATATCACCTACGGGACGAACAACGAGTTCGGTTTCGATTATCTCCGCGACAACATGCGTCCCGCCGCCCGTGGCGACCATCGCTTCCCGACCGAGTTGCAGCAAAGTCAAGGGCCGTTGAACTACGCGGTGATCGACGAGGTTGACAACATCCTGATCGATGAGGCGCGAACCCCGTTGATCATCAGCGGCCCGGCCGACATGGACCTCGCCAAGTATGGCGATGCCGATCGGATCGCTAGCCAACTGAAACGTGACGAACACTTCAAAGTCGACGAAAAGCAGCACAACGTCACGTTGACCGATGATGGTGTGCGGGAGGCCGAGCGGTTGGCCGGTGTGGAAAGTTTTTACACCGCCGGAAATATGGATTGGCCGCACCTGATCGATAACGCGCTGAAGGCCCGCTACCTCTACAAACTGGACGTCAATTACGTCGTCAAAGACCGCCAAATCGTGATCGTTGACGAGTTCACCGGACGGCTGATGGAAGGCCGTCAATGGAGCGACGGGCTGCACCAAGCGGTCGAAGCGAAGGAGGGGGTGCCGATCAAGCAGGAGACTCAGACTTTCGCAACGATCACTCTGCAAAACTTTTTCAAACTCTATCGCAAGCTCGCCGGTATGACCGGGACAGCGATGACTGAGGCGAACGAGTTTTGGAAGATCTATAAGTTGGACGTGATCGCGATTCCAACCAATCGCGACATGCAACGGATCGAGCACGCGGATAAAATTTATTTGAACGAAAAAGACAAGTTCAACGCGCTTGCCGAAGATATCGAAAGGACCCATAAATGGGATGTGCTGGTCCTTAAAGACGGCTCTGAATTGTGGGGTAACCTCGAAGGCGACGCCGAGGCGGCGGAAGTTAAGTTCTTCGATAAAGATGCCCGGCAAACCGTCCAGATTCCTGCTGCCAAAATCGATCACCTCGAACTTGCCGGCCGCCCCGTTTTGGTCGGGACCGTCAGCATCGAGAAGAGCGAACGGTTGTCGGCGTTGCTCGACCGCCGCGGGATCAAGCATGAGGTGTTGAACGCCAAACAGCACGGTCGAGAAGCCGAGATCGTGGCCCAAGCGGGCCGACGTGGCGCCGTCACGATCGCCACCAACATGGCCGGCCGTGGTACCGATATCATTCTCGGGGGTAACCCCGATACGCTCGCTTGGGCACAGCTGCAACACAAATACCCGACGCGGCTCGAAGTGCCCGAAGAAGAGTGGGAAGCGCTCGTCAAAGAGATCGAAGTACGCGAGAACATGAGGCCTGAGGGGGAAACGGTTCGCAAAATCGGCGGGCTTTACGTGATCGGCACCGAACGCCACGAATCACGCCGTATCGATTTGCAGCTTCGTGGTCGTTGTGGGCGGCAAGGCGATCCCGGTAGCAGTCGGTTTTATCTCTCGCTCGAAGACGACTTGATGCGGGTTTTCGCTGGCGACTTCGTCCGCGGCGTGATGGAACGGTTGGGGATGCAGGAGGGTGAGGCGATCGAGTCGTCGTTGGTCACCCGCCGGATCGCCGCCGCCCAGAAAAAAGTCGAAGAACGAAACTTCGAAATCCGCAAAAGCTTGCTCGAATACGACGAAGTGATGGACGAGCAGCGGAAGCGGGTCTATGGCTACCGCCAGAAAATTCTCAATGGCGTCAGTTGCCGGAAGCTGATCCTCGACCAGATCCGGGGCCAGATCAACAAGTTTGTCATGGTCTTCCTGGATGCCGATTACGGCGCCGCTTCGTTCGCCGGATACGCTGGCGGTCAACTCTCTTGCGTGCTGGAGCCGAAAGACTTCCGCAACATGGACTTCGCTGCGGCCGATGAATACGCCAAAGATCAGGCGGAACGCGCCGCCGAGGTCGCGGTCTTGGAAGTGGTCGAGGAGAACCTGCCGAGCGAGCTTCCCGAGGATGAATGGAACTGGCAGGCGATGGCCAAGTGGTCGAATACTCGGTTCGGTACGAATTATCGCGACCGCGACTTACAGAAGCTCGATCGCGATGAAATGATCGACCAGTTGAACTCCAAGGCCTATCACCGGATCAAGGAAACCGATCTCAGCGAAGGGGCAACGTTTCTGGAAGAGAACTTCGGCCTTCGATCGCTCTGCGGTTGGGTTCGACATAAGTTCGGTATCGAGGTCACGCCGGACGAGTTCGCCGATTTCGAAGATCGTGGCAAGATTTCTGAACTGCTGATCGATCGGGCCGAGCGGGCCTACATCGAGAAGGAAAAGGAGTATCCGATCCTGACCGGCTTGTCGGCCTTCACCGCGCGACAAGGTGCCCAGATCCACCTCGACCGTGAGGGTTTGGCCAATTGGCTGCAAGGCCGCTTCGGCGCCAGCCTGCCGATCGAACAGATGCAGCTGAACCGAGACGAATTGAAGGCCCAGTTGATTCTGCACAGCCAATCATCGTCCGATGTTTCGCGATCCAAGCAGGCGGAAGCCCAGCAACGGGTTGCTGGCCTATTCGGCAAGGCCGATCGGGATACGACCTTGTCGGTGGCCGTCAAAGGCCATCAGGAGATCAGCGATTTTGTCGAATATCTGAAGACCGAATTCGGCTACGAGGCCATCATTGAAGACCTCGGTCGAATGAATCGCCAGGCCGTCGAATGGCTCGTCGATCGGGCGATCGACGACAAGTTCCACCCGGAAATGCGCCGGATGGAACGCCAGGTGCTGCTGACGATTGTCGACGAGTCCTGGAAAAATCACCTGCTGGCGATGGACCACCTGCGGAGTAGCGTCCAGCTCAAGGGGTACGCCCAGCTCGATCCCAAGGTTGAGTACAAAAAGGAAGGGATGCGGCTGTTCGAGTCGATGTGGGACGCCATCGGTGAACGGGCAACCGACCTGATTTTTCGGATGGAATCGTTCAACGAGGAGTTCGTTCGTAGCACCTGGGTTGATGCCCGTGCCGACAAAACCTCGGCGATTCCGAGCCAAGGCGGCGATGGCGGTGCTGCGGGAAAGAAAGGGACGTCCGCACAGGCGGTGGCTGAGCAGAGCAATCGCGATGACAGCGAAGTCAAGCCAGAGCCGATCCGTCACCACGGCCCTCGGGTCGGTCGCAACGATCCTTGCCCATGTGGCAGTGGACGGAAATACAAAAGCTGTTGCATGAAGAAGATGGCTTAGGATCATCTCCCCACGCTCACGAACGGATTCGTGTCCAATGCTGGCCAATTTGATCTACTTGTGCCTGCTGGCGTTGGTGTCGCCGGTGGTTATCTATCGGGCGGCTCGTTACGGCCGTTACCGTCGCGGGATCTGGCAAAAGGTGCTCGGTGCCTCCGCTCATGACTTCCCCAACGAGATCGTTTCGCGACCACGCGAAGCCCAATTGGCTTGGTTCCATGCCGTCAGTGTTGGCGAGGTCAACTTGATCGGCGGTTTGGTCAAGGCGTTTCGTGAGCGTTATCCCGATTGTCGGGTCGTGGTCAGCACATCGACCGATACTGGGTATGACCTGGCCCGTTCGGGGTTCTCTGATATCCCGGTTTTCTTCTGTCCGCTCGATTTTTCTTGGGCCGTTCGGCAGACCTTCGATACGCTGCGGCCGGACTTGCTGGTGCTGGCCGAACTCGAGCTTTGGCCCAATATGATCGGCACCGCCGGGCGGCAGGACTGCCAGGTGGCGGTGGTGAACGGACGGCTCAGCGAACGCAGCGGAAAGCGGTACGCCCGATTCCGCCGACTGCTCGGTGCAACCTTTGCTCGGATCGACTGGGTCGGATGCCAGGATTCCGATTCGGCGGCGCGGTTCATCGCCAGCGGTGCCCGCTCGCAAGCCGTGGCCGTTACCGGTTCGATCAAGTTCGACAACGCCCCGTCGAGTCGCGATACTGCGGAGGTCGCTCGGCTCTCCCGTTGGACGGCGATCGACCCTTGGCATCAAGTTTTGATGGCCGGCAGTACACAGGCGGAGGACGAGGCAGCGGCGCTCGATACCTACGCCTCATTGTCGCCGAGTCACTCGGAATTGCGGCTCGTGATCGTCCCGCGTCACCGCGAGCGATTCGATGACGTGGCCGACGCGATTCGACGACGTGGCTTCCGAGTCCGCCGACGCTCGGCTCAACTCCTCGCCGCAGACAATTGGCCAGCCGACACGGTGGTGTTGGTCGATACCATCGGCGAATTACGTCACTGGTGGGGAATCAGCCGAATCGCGTTCGTCGGCGGCAGCTTTGGTGATCGCGGAGGCCAAAACATGCTGGAACCGGCCGGCTACGGCAGTGCGGTGTGCTTCGGCCCGAATACTCGAAACTTCGCTGACATCGCGAAGCGGTTGTTGCAAGCCGATGCCGCCGTGCAACTACAAACCCCCGCTGACTTGACCCGTTTCACCGCACACTGCCTCGATCACCCGCCAGCAGCCGACACGCTCGGCAACGCTGCCCGCGAAGTGGTCAACCTGCATCGCGGAGCTGCAAAACAAACCGTACGACAGTTGGTCGGTTTGCTGGACAAGCAACTTACCGAATCCACCGACCAGAGGGTAGCGGTCCATCCGGTAGAGGGTATTTGCGCCGAGGCTGAGACATTTTGCCGACAATCGAACGGTGATGAGCGAATCCGAAAGCCTTCACGGGCCGTTCGCCGGATCGCTTGATGGTCCACCTAGCTCAGTCTCGTGAAACCGGCTCGGGTTGAACCTCCTGCCAGTGGCTGGACAGTCGAGAAATCGCCGCGTGTACTCGACTTTTGACGGTCCCGACGGGAACCCCTAGCACTTCGGCAGCCTCACGATATTTGAGCCCCTGGAAATAGACCAGCTGGATCACGCGTTGGAACGATTCGCCCAAGCCGGCAACCGCTTCGCGAACCCAGCGTCCCTCCTCACGGCGGCCGGCCACATCGCCCGGATCGTCGATGTCAGCGACCAACTTGTCGGCCCACGAACTTTCCGAAAGGTCATCATCAAAACGTGTCGAGCGATTGAGGCTGACCATTCGTCGGCGTTTCGCCCGACGCTGTGCGTCAATCGCTTGATTGGTCGCGATCGCATACAGCCAAGGGCGAACCCGTCTCGATGAATCGAACTGATCACATTTCAAGTGAACCTGTAAAAAAGTCGCTTGAAACGCGTCCTCCGCGAGTTCTTCCTGGCCAATGTAACGGCGCAAATAACTGAAAATTTCTCGCTCGTACCGTCGCATCAACGTCTCGAACAGTCGGCGATCGCCTGACTTCGCGTATTCGGCGAGCAGCAATTCATCGCTGTCTTCGATCGTATAGGTCGGTTGGGTTGTCGTCGTTCTCATCGGACCATCCCTTGCACTGAATCTCGTATCGGCCTGCGGCGGCCACATCGCCGTTAAGTGGCGATTGCGGGAACCAAACGGCCCCAAGCTGAAAGTTAGTGGATCGAATCTTCGCCGCTGGATTGGAGTCTATTATCGCAGTCAAGCGACAAACGTCAAATCATTGCTGCCAATCCCTGCCGATTCGACGTACCGCTGGCAGAATATTTGGAGCGACCGGCCGACCTCGGATCCGGCAAAAGTCACCGAAGTCGACTTCACCGAAGGTGGGCCGGCGACCTACAATAGGTTGAAACGGAAACCGCACCTTCATCCCACCTGCTTCCCCACATCAGCTGATGACCTCAAAATCTTCGGGGTGGTTACCATCCTTGAATCGCCTGAATCGCCCAACTTTCTCTGGATCGTTGTTTCTGATCCTGGCAGTGTTCGGCTCGGCCATGTTTCCCGCGAACGCGTTGGCTTGCCCGTTCTGCAGTGCCGTGTCGCAGACGATCCGTCAGGAGGTAGCGGTGATGGACGCGGTAGTGATCGCCGAGGCGACTCGCGATTCGGTCCGCGATGAAGAGTCCGGCGCGGTGCAACTGCGGGTTGTGAAGGTGCTCAAGGGTGAACAGCTCGTCAAGCCGGAATCGATGGTCACCGCGGTCTACTTTGGCGAAATTCCGGTCGGTAGGCGTTTCATGCTCTCCGGCGTCGACCCGCCGAATTTGCAGTGGAGTTGCCTGCCGCTGACCTCCGAGAGCGAGGCCTACGTCCTGAATGTACTGGAGTTACCCGATGACGGGTTAGCTCGGCTTAAGTTCTTTCAGGATTACCTGCAAAGTGACGACACGATGCTCAGTCGTGACGCCTACGATGAATTCGCGATCACCCCCTACCCGGTCGTTCAGTCGTTGCGTCCGTACATGGACCATGACCAATTGGTCCAGTGGATCAAGGACCCGGAAATGCCAGCCGATCGGAAACGGCTCTACCTGACGATGTTGGGCGTGTGTGGCAGCGAAGACGACGTTCCGATGCTCGAATCGATGCTGACCAGCACTCAGCCGAGTTCACGCAGCGGGCTCGACGCCTTGATCGCTTGCTACCTGCTGCTCGCCGGAGAGCCGGGGCTTGAATTGATCAACGAATCGTTTCTGGCGAATGCCCAAGCGCCCTACGCCGACACCTACGCGGCGATCATGGCGCTCCGGTTCCATGGCACCGAGGCCGATAAGATCCCTCGATCGGTACTTGTTGAGTCGCTTCACTTGGTGCTGGAACGAAGGGATTTAGCAGACTTAGTGATCCCCGATTTGGCTCGGTGGGGAGATTGGAGCCAGATCGATCGCTTGGTGAAGTTGTTCGTCGAGGCGGAGGAAGACAACAATTGGATCCGGGTTCCGGTGGTGAATTACCTCCGAGCCTGCCCGAAACCGGAGGCGGAAACGGCGCTCGAAAAGCTCCGCGAAATCGATCCCGAAAGCGTCCGCCGAGCCGGGTCTCTGTTCTCGATACCGATTCCCCAGGCGCCGGCGCAGCCGTCGACCAGCATGCGACTGCCCAACCGCAGCAGTCAATTGGCGTCGGCATCGTCTGTCTGGAGTGTCGACTTCCCGCCGCTGCAGCGTTTGGCTGGCAAGTCGGTCGGATCGTTGGAGCCGGTTTCGTCAGCGAACCAACTGCGGCTGTTTGGCGTAACGATAGTCTCGATCGCGATCGTCGTCGTCGCGGTTCAACTCGTCCTCAGCGGCGGGGCACGGGGTGGGGCGAGGGGCTCCGTGATTTCGAGCCGTGAGTGAGCGAGCCATGTTTTCAACCGGTTTAGCGGAATTGAGGGAGCCTAGCAGTCAAGATGTCAGCTGAAGTCTCAATGGGCGGTTACGCCGAAGCGGTCGATTTCCCGTATCGCGCGGTCAGCCGCGCGGCCGTTGTCTCGATTCTGTTGACGCCGTTCGCGATGCTCGGGCTGATCCAAGCTTTCGCCCCGCTGTTGGCTTTATCGGTCGCAGCGATCGTAGCGGCTTCGCTTTCGCTGAAGACGATCCGTACGTGGCCCGACGAGTACAGCGGTCGCCCATTGGCGTTCGGCGGGTTGATCGTCAATACCTTGTTGCTGATATTCGGAACATCTTGGCACGGTTATGTCTACGCGACGGAAGTCCCTGAGGGCTACCAAAGGGTCTCCTTCTTCGATTTTCAGCAGTCCGAACCGCTACCCGATATCCCGACCCAAAAAGCTCTTGAAGTCGATGGCCAAGACATTTTCGTCAAGGGCTACATCCACCCATCCTCTGGCTCGGGGATGCTGAAAAACTTCATTTTGGTTCCTGACCTGGGAACCTGTTGCTTCGGTGGCCAGCCGCGCAGTACAGACATGATCGAAGTGACGTTGACCAACGGGCAATCCATTCGTGCCGGTGGGATGTCCAAGCGGAAGTTGGCGGGGAAGTTCACCATCAACAAGTTCGATCACCGGGCCGCCGACTTCGACAACCAAATCTATTACCGGTTGCGAGTCGACCAGATTCGATAAGCAATAACTGGAACCCATGATGACCATCCGTCCGAAATCGTTGTCGCAACTCGTCGGACTCATCTGCCTGGCGCTGATAATCGCTCAGCCAGGGTTCGCAGAGCAACCGGCTCGGCCATCCGCCGCCGGCGCAGCAACGAAAGAGGAACCGAACCGATCGCGGCCGAGTTCGAAGGCGAAAGGTGATATCTCGTTCGATGATCTCAAGTTCGATATCGAGCCGGATGCTCCCTACGATCCGTCGATGTTGACCGACTCGATCCGCGAACTTGACGGTAAGGTCGTCAAACTCCGCGGTTTCATTCTCCCTTCGACGCTATTCCGCGAAACGAACATCGACGAGTTCGTGCTGGTCCGTGACAATCAAGAGTGCTGTTTCGGCCCCGGCGCGGCCTTGTTCGACTGCGTCGTTGTCAACCTGGTCGGTGACGTGCGGACCGATTTCACCACGCGTCCGGTGACCGTAACCGGCAAGTTTCGGCTCAAAGAGTACAAGTACCCGGACGATTCAGGCCACTTCGCGATCTTCAATCTGCTCGGAACCGCGGTCAAGTAGACAGCGATCCACTCAATCAGACTGCTCCTGACGATCCAATTTACGGGCTGCCCGTCGTGCAGTACTCGGCAACGATTTTGCGATCTTTGCGAAATTGCCGACGGCATCGCGTTTCGGGCGAACCACGATATCGAGTCCGGTGGGCAGTCGATCACGGTTGATACGAAAGGCCTCCCGGATCCATCGTTTCCAGCGGTTCCGCACGACCGCGGAACCGGTTTTCTTGGGGATCGTGATTCCCAACCGCACGCTTGTCTCGCTATCGTTGCTGCGGACATTGACCACCAGCACGTCATCGGCGGCGAATGCCCCGCCACGAATGATCGCCGTAAAGTCATCGCCTCGCACGATCCGATCCCGTTTGGAAAAGCGATTCATCGGAAGGCCCTACCAATGGAGTTCCGATCGCGGGGCGAGCGGATGACGCTGGTCAAACTTCTCGATCCACCCCTTCGCCTCGTCGTCGATTTCGGCCGGTAGGCTGATTCTCAGTTCGACGATCATATCGCCAGCCGGGCCTTTGCCATCGTCGACCCCCTGACCCTTGAGTCGAAGGCGACGACCGCCACTGCTGCCCGCGGGAATCGTCAATTGCAGCTTCCCCTTGGGGGTCGGGACTTCTACCTTGGCCCCCAGAGCGGCTTCAGCCAAGGTGACCGGCAACTTCAGCTCAACGTTCTTGCCGCTCCGCTTGATCAGCGGATGTTCGTCGACTTGAATGACCAAGATCAAATCGCCAGCCGGGCCGCCCGTCGTTGATGGATAGCCTTTGCCCCGCAGTCGCATCTTGGCTCCCGGTTCGACTCCGGCAGGGATATTGACCGCGATTTTTTGCTGGCCCGCCTCCCCGAGCAGATAGAACTCGTGCTGACCACCGGTGAGTGCTTTGCGGAGCGGAATCCTCAGTTCGTGACGAATGTTTTCACCCGCGACCGGCCGCTGGGGACGCTGCCGCCGGCCCCCACCGCGCGGTCCGGCGCCGCGACCGCCGCCGACGAGCTGTTCGAAAAAGTCGTTGAACCCGTTCTGAAAACCGCCACCGCCGCCGCGCCCGAAAATCTGTTCCAGGTCGAGCCCCTCAAAGGAGGCGCCAGCAGCCTCGGGTTGAAAACCTCCGCTGCGAATTTTCTCGAAGTCGGCGCCATAGCGGTTATAGGCTTCCCGTTTTTCGGGATCGCTGAGCACGTCGTACGCTTCTTGCACCCGCTTGAATTTCTCTTGCGCCCGATCATCGTTCGGGTTCATGTCGGGATGATATTTGCGGGCCAGCTTGCGGTAGGCCTTCTGGAGTGCGTCTTTGTCGGCCTGACGGTCGACACCAAGCGTTTGGTACAGGTCTTCAGCCATCGGATAAAGTTAACGGATGCGGAGGCTTTTACAGGGGGGGGAGTCGATCGGATCGCCTTCCCGCCATCATGGCAGAGGAGACGATCTTTTCCTACGGGATTGCAAACGATGAACCAGACGAAACGATCCGGGATCGCGAACCGATTTTTTTGCTTATTCGCCGCCGTTTTGGTAGCCCCATGCGGCGTGCCCCACGATTGGACCGCGGGTGCGAGGGCGGCCGGAGGTGTGCTGAGATTGACGACGGCCGATGAGGAAAGTCGGCAGGCGATACCGTCGCGACTGGAATTGCGGACCGAGTCGGGTAAATCGGCACGGGTCCGCAGGACGATCGTCTCGGGCCCCGGCATCGTACTCGATCGCGCGCTCGATCTTTCCCTTTCCAACGGGGCCTACCGATTTCGAATCGTTCGCGGGCCCGAGTATCGAGTCGTAACCGGAAATTTCGTGATCGAACCGGCTGCTGAGGGCGAACGGTTGATCGAGATGTCGCGGATGGTCGATATGCGGGCCGAGGGATTCCTCTCCGGCGATCTGGCCTATTCCGGCCCGTCGACCGATCTGTCGCTGTTGATGGCAGCGGAGGACTTGCATGTCGTCACGCGGGTTTCGCCCGGCGAGAGAGGCGACCGCGACTCAGGTGGCGAGAAGGCCCCGTCGCGACGGAGTCGTCCAGCCGCAGTGACGCAAAAAGCCGATGAAGTGGCCGCCGATGAAGCGAATGCCGAGCCGATCTGGACCGGGCAAGTCGCGACCGATCACGACGGTTTACTGGTTTACCCTCCGCGGACCGAATCACTCAACGACGAGTCCCCTGACGGCGACCAGATCGACGGGACTCGTATCGCGATCGCCGATCCCTTTGCCTGGCAATTGCCGGTCTGGCTAGCCACCGGCCGGATCGACGGTTTTTTCTTACTTGGCGATTGGCTTCGCGAGGATCGCCGAATCGACCGGATCGGATCGGGGCGTCCTCCCGCCGAAATCGGATTCAAGGGTGAACAAGGGCCGGGACGCTACGCCGAGTTCGTTTACTGGCAGTTACTCGAGACCGGGCTCCGACCCGCACCGTTGGCGGGCACCGGGCCCTCCGAAACCGGTTCGGCCGCAGGCTACAATCGGACCTATGCGATCGGCCAATCGCTGCTCGACGACGATGACCGTCGTGTCGCGCCGGTCGCTGACGAGGCCGAGTTCTATGACGCGGTGTGGGCCGGCCGGAGTGTGTTGACCAATGGGCCGCTACTGCGACCAACGCTCGGCGGCTACGCCCCGGGGCATGTTTTCAACGCCAGCGATGGCGAACAACTGAGCATGTCGGTGGAACTCCATTTGGCGGTTCGTGACCCTGTCGATTACGTCGAGGTGATCCACAACGGTGGCGTGATCTACAGTGCCCGATTGGACGATTTCGCCAAGACCCAAGGCGTGATTCCGCCATTCGATTTCCGTTCCAGCGGCTGGGTGATCGTCCGCGTGGTGACCCAATTCGAGGAGCATTATCGAGCCGCGATCAGCGCGCCGTGGTTCATCGATTTCGACCATTCGCCTCGGATATCGAAATCCGCGGTCGAGTTCTTTGGCCAGTGGTTGACCGATTATGAAACCGAGCTGAAAAAACTTCCCCCAGAACGTCTGGCGCCTCATATCAAGCCGGTCCGAACTGCTCGCGGCTTTTGGCGTCAACGGCTGCAACAGGCGAATGTCGACTGATGCGTCGCCCGTTATGGATCGAACGGAAAGCAAGTGCCCGGCACTTTTTTCCCGCCTGACACTTTTTTCCCGTGGTACTTTTTTTCCCACACATTGCTAAACAAACGTCGACCAGGTTGAGTCACACCATGAATGCATCACCGGGACCGCGAAAACAGACGACGCAGATGAGCTGTTCAAGGTGCGGCAAGCGGTTTCTGTTGCACCAATCGATCGTACCGCCGTTCTGCAGCGAGCGATGTCAATTGATCGACCTCGGACGCTGGTTGGACGAGAGCATCGGGCTGCCGTTCGAGGGTGATCCCGGCGACAGCCCGGTCGAATATCACGGCGACGAGGACGAATCGTCGTCGATCGAATGAAGCTGGTTTCTCAGCGTCCCACGCCGCGTCGGAACGCTTCGAACGCGTCTCGATAGAGACTTGGCGCTGGCGGCCGATTTCCTCCGTCTTGCAGCCCTCGCAGCTCGTCCGCGGAATCTCGCGTTTCGCCGATCGTCCGATCCGTCGGCTTGCGAATCCCCAAACTCTTCAAGGCGTCCTCTACCTGGCGAGGATCGACGCTGCCACCGTCGTCGGTCGGTTGCAGCGTTTGCCGCCATCGCTGCGTGAAGTCTCGCAGTTCTTCCGGCGTCCAATTGAGGCGATCGAGTAGTTCGGGGTCCGGCGTATCACGATTCTGATCGAGATAATCGAGCACCAAGTCGGTCGCCTGACGGGCGTAGTCGAGATCGACCGGATCGGGTGGCCGGACTTCGTCGCTGCCCGCATCACCGACACCTTCCGCGGCTTGCCCGTCGCCCGCCTCCGCGGGTGGCCCACCATCACGCGACGATTGATCAGCGCTCGCCGCGTCTCCCGCCCCCTCGGTCGCAGGCTCACCGGCGCTCGGAGCCTCGCCATCGGCAGGCGGCCCACCCGTATCCTCGCCGCCGCCATCCGGCTCGCCATTCGCTTCGCTCGCCTCTTCAGCCGACGACGGCTGACGCTCCCCGGCTTGGTCGCGCGGTGTCGGCTCATCCGGCATCGGATCGGCCTCAAGCGGATCACTATCGGCGGGCTCAGATTCGCTGGAATCGGCTTCGCTGGAATCGGCTTCGCTGGAATCGGTCTCTGCGGCTTCGCTGGAATCGCCTTCGCTGGAATCGGTCTCTGCGGATTCGCTAGCGGTGGGGTCGCTCCCAGCCGGCTCCGACTCGCGACTCGGTTGCTCAGGACCGCCGTCGGGTTCCCGGTCACCATCAGCCGCTTGGCCCTCCCCGGTTTCGCGGTCAGCTTCGGCTGATTCGTCACCGTCGGCTACTTGGTCGCCGTTTTCACGTTCGGAATCGGCTCCATCAACGCCTGGTTCAGCGGCCTCCGACTCTACTGCATCACCCTCGGGATCAGAAGCCGAATCATCGGTCGCTGATTCTCCCTGCGATCGATTTTGTTCCAAATAATCGCGGATCCGTTCGAACGCATCGCCATCATGCTGCGGCGGTTGCGACGGGGCAGCCGGATCGCTACCGTTGTCGGGACGATCGCCGAGCTCGCCGGCTGAATCGTCGGCTGATGCCGTTTCAGAGTCGACTTCCTCGCCATCACGACCGCTACCCGCTCGGCCCATCTCTTCTCGGCCCACATCTTCTCGGCTCATCTCTTCTGGGCCTTCAGAAGCGTCCTCATCGGTCCCGTTTTCCCGATCGCCGGCTGCGCCCCCCTCACTGCCCTCACTGCCCGATTTACCGTCACCGTCACCGTCACCTGTCTTCGCCTCATCGCCCGTGGTCGGATCGGACTGATCGCTCGGCTGCGATTCGCCATCGCCTCGATCGCCTTCCTCGGCCGACTCACTTTCGCTGGGCTGACCACCGGTGGCTCCGTTTTGTCCCGAATCACCTTCGCCGTCGTCCTCGGTCGATGGCGCTTCGCCGGATTGTTCGGCGGCCGGTTGATCGTCGGGTTCGCTCAAACCGTCTGCGTCTGCCGTGGGAGGTGGCAGCGGCTGTTCAGCGACGATCCGTAGTTCGATCGGTTGGGTCTCGGTTCGATTGGGCTGCGGCTGCCCGGCGACATCTTCCCGATTGTCGCTGGCCCGGGCAGTCACCAAAATCTTATCGCCGACGCGGTAGCCGAGTTCAGCGGGTCGAAAACGGTACTCGGCGTATTGATTTCCGCGAACCCCGACTGCGGACGACCAAAGCGTTTCGACCACCACGGGGTCGGCGCCTCGACGCAGCGAAAGTTCAATCTTTCGCAGCCCATAATCGGGGTCCAGTCCACTCACCTCGAGTCGCTGTTGTCCGTTGATCGGGACGTCCTGAACCGGCTCACGTGGCAGCCCGAAGCGGACTTCGGGCGCCAGATCGGGAATGATTCGGACCGGATAGACGATCGGATCGGGATTCGAATTGTCCTCAGCATCCCAGACCCGGATGGCGTAGGAATCGATGGCAACGGCGGCCTTGCCATCCCGCGGCAATTTGACGGCGAAACCGCCTGAAAGCGACATCCCATCCTCGTCGACCGTCATCTCCACACTGCCGGCGGTAGCGCCGCTTCGTCGACCGTTCGAACGGGCGGAATCGTCGCCAAGCGTCCTCGGGTTAAAGTCGATCCGGCCACGAGCGATCGGTCGGTTGGTACTGACCGTGACCAAAACCTGTGAATTTTCCTCGGCCGATACCGCCCCACCGGTCAAACCCCTCGCGGGCAGTCCCGTGTATTTGGGAGGCGTAATCGTGATCGACCGCACGGTAGCGACGGGGACATCGCGGGCGACGATCTTGAACGGCCCGGCAATGGCGTCACCCGCCTCGATTCGGTATCGCGTCGAATGGCTGATCTTGACGACAGCCGAATGACGTCCCGAGGAGTCATCCCATTGCAGCGGCTCACTTTGCCCAAAGCCGTAGCCGAACCGAATGACCGGCTCGTCCTGAGCTGCGACCTGATCGATTACCGCGGAGATTTCCACTTCGCGATCGGCGAGCATTTCGGTATCACCGGGCAGCACATCGCGGATCGTGACCCGGGTCGGTGGATCAATCTTGGCCAGCGGCAAAAACAGCCGTTGGGCCGATTGCAGCGTGTTTTTGGGACTGAGCAGCGAATAGGCGGCAAAGGCGGCCAGCACGACAGCGACAGCAATCCACCAACCGAGGATCCCCGTCGCCTCACTCGGAATCTCGAGCCGATGTTGCTTGATCTGGCCGGCGGCACGAACACCGATCGAGCGGACAACAGCCCCTCGCACACCGGGCCGTTCGACGTCGTCACGCAGCGCGACGTAGCTGGTCAACGCGTGCCGCAGCTCAGGCATATCGAGTTCCAAACTCTGAGCCGCGTAATCGGCGCGGATTCTACGTCCGGCCAACGGTAGCACCCGAGTCAGCAACCACCATCCGGCGAACACCAGACCGGTTACCAACGCGGCTACGCGGCCGATCCGTCCCGGTGACCAGACCCACTGGTCGATCACGAACCAACCGACCAAAGCGCTCAAGCCACCGATCACCCCGATCAACAAAGCTCGCGACAATTCGGCACGCCACAGCGCGGATTGGGCCTCCGCGATCCGCTGGGCGATCAATTCGTCACCGACCGTAAGACGCGGCTTCTCTGGCGGTGAGTGAGCAAGTCGGGGTTGGACAGCGGTCGCCATGATCGGTCCGAAACGCGGAAACGGAGAGTGGATCGCCTGGCGATCACCACTGCTGAATTATACGCGACCAACCAGCCGCGCAAACAAAAACCACAGGCGGCTGAGACCACCTGTGGTTCAAAAATATGCCAATGACGGACGTTCGTTCAGCTGATAGCAGCCTGCAAACGCGTCTTCGGACTGACTCCGACAAAGCTGTCGGCGACCTGACCGTTCCGGAATACCATCAACGTCGGAATGCTGCTGACCCCGAAACGCTGAGCGGCACCCGGGTTGTCGTCGATGTTTACCTTGCCGATCTTTACGCCCGGATTTTCCTTCGCCAGTTCGTCAATGACTGGCGCGATCTGACGACAGGGACCACACCAAGGGGCCCAAAAATCGACCAGAACTGCTCCCTCGGCCTGAAGCACCTCGGTGTCGAAGTTGTCGTCCGTGAACTCGAGAACCGCATCGGAAGCCATGCAAAGACCCTTACTTTTGGCAGTCGTGAATTGAGTCGTCGACGAATCTGTCGATGACACCACTGGTTGAATCATTTCCCGATCGCCGGACACCAAGTCCGCGATCCGTAAAATTGTAGGGATTGGAACCTTGGTGTCAATTTGCCGAGCCGCCACTATCCCAAGCTCGCCACAGCCACCCGCAAGTCCTCGACCGACTGAGCCGACACGTTCGGTCGCGCCGTTGTCGTTTTCCAGTAATCGGGAGCGTAACGACTGTACTCCATCCACATCGCGATCACGGCGATCAGCATGAAGACCGCGCTCAAAATCAACATCACGGCATAGACGTTGGCGTTCGCCTTGCGTGGCTGGCTTCCTGCCACGGGGGAATTAGAAAGTTGTGTCGACACGGTCGGTCTCCTGGATCGCACCCTGATTGAAGTCTTTGAGGATTTCGGCTACCGACCGATTCGGCTCGGTTCTGCGAACCCGCAGACGACCCAGATACCGTCCCCCACGAGAGACATCGAGCAGATGGCCTTCGCGAAGTCCGTCATCAAATCCGATCGAAACCTCGACCAAGTTGCGAGACCGGTCGACGACCAACACCGTCCCGTTGCGATCTGGCGGAGCCCCGTCGAGCGGCTCGTTGATGTCGATGCCCTTCATGTCAACGACCTCGCGGTAGCGACTCACCTGCGTTAGCAGTTGTTGATTCCGCTCTGCCTGCTGCTGCACGATCCCTCGCAAGCGATTCATCTGGTCGGTCATCTTCAGCGTTTCGGCGAACAGCGTATCGCGGTCTTCCTGCTCTTCGCGAATCTGATCACGAAGCTTGCGAGTCTCCTCGGTCAACCGCTGAAGCTCTTCTGCGCGACTTCGGTCAAGCTGCGATAATTCGGTGTTCTTCGCTTCCAGTTGCTGAACCTGCGCTTCGCTGTTCCGCAACACCTGCTCGATCTGGTCGAGCTGAGTCTGCAGGGCGGCCAACGCCGTCCGCCGAGCCGCCTGCTCTCGGTCGAGAGCTTGCTGCGTCCGCTGCCGATCGGCTCGCAACTGGTCATTCGTTGTCTTGGCAACTTCGACCTGCTGCTTCAATCCCGAGCTGGGATCCAAGACCACGTCTCGCCAATTGCGGTGCGAAGCGTTGACGGCGAGCGCCAAAACCATGAATGCGGCGCTCAAAATAAATATGAGCATCGCCAGGAACTTGCCCAGTAGTGTCATCGCGAATGGCTCTCGATCGACCGGAAACGACAAAGTGAAAAGGGATGACGGCAGCAACCGCCCCAATGCCAGAAGTATAGTTGCCCAAAAAAAGTTCTGTCAAAAAAAACCGGCTAGGGAGACGGGATCGGTCAGGCAACGGCCGGCGTAAACCGACCTGCAGTCACAAAACGTCCCCTCCGCAGAGCGGTTTATCGCTCATCGGACCGACCCTACTCCAAACATGACCTAGGTTTTCTACACCCAATACGGATCGTCGCTATCCCAGCCCCAGCTTGAGACCATGCTGACTAAACGAGTCACCGCGCTGCTCTATATTTTCTTGGCATGGACGCTTGGCAGCATCGTCGCGACAGCCCCCGATCGATTCGGTTCCGATACCCCAAACGATCCGATAGCGGCCGGAAATCGGGTTCAGTGGTGACCATCCACTCGGTACGCTGGGCAGCTAGACTGTGGGCGAATTCCGCCACGGTCGTCGCAGCGGATGAATCATGCCACCCGCACCAGAATCGATTTGATGACAGACCAGCCGAATCAGTCGTCGGCCGCCCCGACCGTAGGACAGTTGTTTGATCTCTCCGGTCGTGTAGCGATGATCACCGGCGCCCGAGGCCACTTGGGACGATCGATGGCGGACGCGTTGGCCGAGGCGGGAGCCCGGGTGGTTGCGACGAGTCGCGATGCCGAGGCGGCACGGTCGACGGCCGCCGAACTCGGCGGGGCCGAAGCCGGCCGCCACGTCGGTGTCGGCCTCGATCACCTCGATCCCGCCTCGATCGACGACGGGTTCGATACAGCGGTGCGCCTGGCCGGGGCGGTCGATATCTTGGTGAACAACGGCCACCAACCGATCGGTGCCGACTGGACGACCGTCGACGGCGACCAATTTCAACGGCAACTAGCGAACTTGACCGGATACTTCCTGCTCGCTCGCCGACTCCACGACCATGCCGTCGATCGCCAAGCCGCCGCCAACGTGATCCTACTCGGATCGATGTACGGCGTGGTCGGGTCGTACCCTGAGGTCTACCAAGGAATCTGCGCTGCCAGCCCGGCGGCTTATCACGCGTTGAAAGGGGGGATCATTCACCTGACTCGCCACTTAGCCGTCTCTTGGGCGGCCGATCGAGTTCGGGTCAATTGCCTCAGCCCAGGACCGTTTCCGGGGCCGCAAGCTCCCGCTGAACTCGTCGCCCGACTGCGAGAAAAATCTCCCCTGCGACGGATGGGAGCCGCTCACGAGTTGAAGGGAGCGGTCGTCTTTTTGGCCTCGGATGCCTCCAGCTATGTCACTGGCCAAAACCTATTGGTCGATGGCGGTTGGACCGCTTGGTAGCGATCGCTCAATCGACTTCGCCAACGAGCATTCACTTCGGTTCGAGCGGCGATGCGATTAGATAGCCAGCCCAAAACAACGGATGGTCGCCTGTCAATTCGTCGCGTTTTTGATCTTTGTTGCCGAGTAACGGTTCGGAGTCGGGATTCAGTGACGACCTTCTGAGCGTCTGCACCGCCCGTCGCCAAGCCGGTTCGACGCCTGCAAACGGCAGCTCCTGCAAGAACTCCTTCGTCAAAATCGCGGTCGACTCGCCGCCAACCGGCCAGCGGCTGATCACAACGTCGCGAACGCCTGCGACTTGCAACGCGGTCAGTGTCATGAACAATTCACGACCGTCACCGAGCTGCCCGGCGACGGCGGAAGTCCGGTAACCGGGCAGGAAAATTCCGGCTGCGGGTTGGCCCGGAAAACGCAGCCACGCTGCAAGCGGGGCCGTCTGCACGTTCTTGTCGAACAGCGACACCGAGGTCATCAGCGGCGCGGACGTATTCGGCGTGATCGCTCCTAAGGCTGCGAAAAAGCCGATCGCATCGCCGATCTGGCCGCTCGGGACCGGCGCCCCAGCAGCCAGCGATTGATGCCGTTCGACCGCCGACACGACATTCTCCATCAGCTGCGAATTGAGGTCTCGGTCGCGGACCGCGAAGAACAATTGCGCCGCCGTTCCGATCGCTAACTCGGGTTGCGCCGGCCGCGACGGGTAGAGTGCTAATCCCGGGGTGGTCGCGTATCGCAGCGACAGCGTATCGCCCAGCAGGGGAGCGTTTTGGTCGCCCATCGGCAATAGCTCGAACGGCAGATACCAGAGCGGGCCACTCGGAACGATCAGCAACTGGTCGATTCCGGCGAAGGCATCGAGTTGCTCATTGGGAATCAACCGTCGCCTCAATGAGGCCGCATCGCCCTTCCACGATTCCGAATCATCCAGTCTCGAAGCCGCCGGCCGGCCGCTGGCTCCGATCCCCCGCAACACTTTAATGATTTCGTTCGCGACACCTCGTCCACTCGGAACCGCCCATACGTGAGATTCCTTGCCAGCATGCAGCGTGCATATGATCGCCGCATCGAGGTCGACCAGCGTTAGCAGGCCGGTCCCAGTTGGCAACCGGCCGGCCGCCGTTTCGTCGACGACCGGATGAGGCGTCACCATCGGCAGCGTGCCACGCGAAAGCGCGATTTGGGCGGCGAGCGATTCGAGCTGATTACCGCGAGCGACCGCTTCGGCCGATCCGACCGGAGGTCGCGGCAAAGCGACCGCTTGCAGCATCGCCGCCACCTTGGCTGGCGGCTTTTCAAGCCAGGTCGCAGCCGTCGGTAGCAACCGGGCCTTCTCGGTCGATACCAGATGCCGGATCTGCTGGACACGGCCGCGAAGTGGCAGCGTCGCCAAGAAACGCTGCCTCAACACAGCATCAGCATGCAGCAGCGTCTCTTCCGCCTTGCCCTGCTTGGCACTTGCCAGCAACTGACCGGCGAGTAGACCCGAGGGATCGAAACTGAGGGCTGCCAAGGCGTCGACGGGGTCACTCCGCCACACGCCTGGCGACGGTTGATCAAGATAACTGGCGATCCGCTTCTCAACCGCTCGGCCAGCCATCCCACGGCCCTGAGCATCAGCGCCGACAAAACCGATTTGAAACAGCCGCGGGGTCGCCGCCGCGTTACCGCGTCCGCGTCGCGCCGAGGCGCCTCGCCGCAATCCGGGTACGTTGCCTTGGGCGAAGGCCAAGACGCGAGTGATCGCTTCATCGATCGCGGCGTCGCCGAACGCCCCGCCGCCCGCCGCCGCCGAGACCGCGGTCAAATATTCGGCATGGGCAGCCAAGCGTGGCTGAACCCGATCACGTTGCGATAGAGCCGAGCGGAGCTGAGACAGCAGCGTCGTCGCCGAGCCGACATCGCCAGCCGTGAGAGCTGCGTCGGCCGCAGCAGCCAGCGAGCCGAGCGCCGCTAAGCGACCGCGCCGCTGATGCGCCGTGGCCGCCGCCGCCGCGGTCGCCTGAAGTCCTGCGGCGGATGCCCCAGGCTCCACACACCCGGCCGCCACCATCAAGGCCTCGCCAACCCATTCAGGATGTCCCAACGCCGACGCGCCAGACGCAGCCCGAGTCGCCAGCGCCAGCGCCGGAGCCGGTTGGTCTTGCATCGCCAAATAGCGCGCTCCGGCGAGTTGCAAGATCGGCGACAACGGGTGGACGCGGTTACCGAGGGCAGCGTAACTACCAATATCGCTGGCCAACGCGTCGCCGTCGCCAGCAGCGAACTTACCGCAACCCCGAATCGCACCGATCAAGGCCCGTCCGACCGGTAATTCCATCCGGGATGGGTATTTGGTCGCGGCCAATGTCTGATTCGCCACTTCGAACTCTCCGCTGATCTCGCCGAAGATCACGCCTCGACGGTACAACGCGATCGCGAGCCCACGCATCACTTCGACCGCGTCGATACGGGTCATATTCGCTGATTCGAGCACCCCTCCACGGGCTAGCACGGGCGCCAGGTTGACCTGTCCCGACGAAATCGACATGCGATTCGGAACCGGTACCAACTGCGGGACATTCGGCGCCGTCCAACCCGCTGCCGGGTCGGGAGAACGTTGAGGAGCAGTCGCCAGATCGGACCAATCCAACGCCGCCAACCAGCCCCGGTTCCGGATCGCGATTTCCAAGGCCGAGTCGATGTTCTCCACCGCGCCTGGCAGGTCTCCGGCCGCATACAGACATTCGCTGATCATCGCCAATACCGGGATCGCATCAATCCAACGTCCCGACGGGTCCTTCCGCGTGCGGCCCAAGGCGAGGTCGAAGGCCATCGCCGCATTGCCCAATTCGCCATCCCGATACTGACGCAGCCCAAGATAATAGTGCTCGTTCGGGTACGTATTCACCGCCGCAACGCCCAACCCAGGCGCGATCGCTGGTCCACCCTGTGGCGCCGGAGTACCCACCCCTTGAGCAAACGCTGGGGAAACCGACCAAACCGCCACCAGGAAAAACCCTAATCGTAGCGCGGATTCCGCGGCGGACGTGTTCGATCGAAATAAATACACAGGTTCAATCCTCTGATCTGTCGTGGGTTGCCGAAATGAAGCAACCAGCAAGCGTTCTCGCGACCGCTCCTAGCCTTCGATCACTTCACGGACGAACACCGGGGAGGGTTGCCGTCGGCCGACGGCGATGCACCTAAAAAATTCGACGATATAGCGGACCGGTTGCCGCTTCTCAGGCAGTTTGAACCGGTCACCCTTCTGCAGTACCGGGCGATACTCATCCATCCCGCCGAACTGGCGCGTCCCCGCCGCCTGGCACGGAAACCAAGTCCCGATACCATCCGCGTCCTCAAGATAGAACTCGGGGTAACAATGGCCCGGAATCCAGACCATCCGAGCGGGGATCGAATTCAACCGACAGAGGGCGACGAAC
Source organism: Planctomycetaceae bacterium (assembly GCA_007127095.1). GTDB lineage: Bacteria > Planctomycetota > Planctomycetia > Pirellulales > Pirellulaceae > UBA6163. The sequence goes on along the minus strand of SKZY01000076.1, from coordinate 23,774 downwards.
AGACTGGTCATCTCCTCACAATCGCCGTTACCGTCCCGCAACGCCTGCGACGCCGGCTTGATGTCGCCCTCGACGTATTCGATATGGTCACGGACCCAATCATAAATCGATTCGACTAGTCGCCACGCCTCGAGATCCTCGCCCCCCCCCAATTCCTTGGCCAGCGATCGGATCCGCGAATCACCGATGTCGATATAAGGACTGGTACCGAGAAACACCTTCAAATCACTCCCCGGACGCGTCGGGACCAGCAAGTCGTAAGTCGTTTCGGGACCCAGGATCCGCGACCGCGTCACCTCAAACTCGAACATCACTTCCGGCGTGCTACCAGCCGGCACCCGCGGCATCGTCAACACGACCTGTCGAGCCCCGCCGGGCAGGTTGCGGACCGCCCACCGATCGACCCGCGGATCGATCTCTTGCTGTACGACACGGATGCCCTGCTCGGGCCAAGGCATCGGAATCGGGAAGGTAGCCAACACGTCACCGCAGGCGATCCCCCGCGTTTCGAGCCTCAGACCGATTCGCCAAACCTGGCTCTTCGGATTGTCGAATCGCAACCGCCCTGCCGAGATCTCTTGAGCTTCATCAAGCCCGCCAGCGGTCTCATCGTCGTTGGTTGACCGCGGGTTTCGCTGTCGAAATTGACCGCTGGCCGGACCGCCAGCGGTCATCAGTGAGCCCGACGCCAGCATCACCGCTCGCTTCATGAATTGACGTCGGTCACCTTCGGTCGGCCGAACGAAGTCAGCCTGGTTTTGCAGATTCATCATTTTGGGCTTTCGGTCGAGCCGCACCGCAGTGGCGGCCCGGTTGCTACGGCCTCGCAGCCTAAACAAAGGAACTTCAACGACTCTTCTATTCTAGTCGCCTACGTACTTGCCGTCATACGGAACCCGCCTCGCGGTCCCCGGTCATCCCCCCGCAGCGGGCGGATATTGTCAAGGGTCAGGGAAAGACGTTGGCTGCTGTAACCGAATCAGTTGGATCGTGAGGAACCGTTCGGAACCGGGTCGACGCCGATGATTCGCTCGCCCCGTACGTCGAAGTTGTCATCCACAATCCGAGAATTCGGATAGATGACACCCGGGTAACCGCCGTAGCCGTCACCGACGATCTCCGATCCGATCACTTCGCCTTCATAGGCATAGGGATCGATCGCGCCGCTGTTGTAGGCGCCGTACGGTGTGGCGTAGCCTTGAGGACCACAATTACAGTTAGGAGACCCGTTGCAAATGCCACGTCCACCGAGCAGTCCGCAGTTCTGACGGAGTCGGGCGAAGGGGCGGAAGGGTTGGGTACCTTCGTGCTCATAGCCGCAACCCGGTTCGCGACCACAGCCGAGTTCGGTTCCACACCCGTATTCGCCGCCGGACGGCCCCTGTCCCAAACCGCCATAGGCCGGACCTTGGGTCGCACAGTTGGAACAGGCGGCACCGCGACCGAACAGAAAGTTCCTCATTCCTGTACAACCACCCGAAGTCGTCAGCACCAACAAAGTCGTCACACAGGTGACAAAGCGAATATTCATTTCATTTCCCTTCATGTGCAAAGCGAGCGTTATCGTACGACTCGTACGACGAGCCGCACAAATCTAGGTTGCCTAATGTGCGATGCAAGCAAAGGATGATTTTTTTATGCAACAATTTGTTGTAGAAACGCCACATCGAACTCGCCGCGACTGATACCCAATGATTTACATCCGACGCCTCTTCATGATGATCGCTGCGATCCTCATAACCGTTAGCTCGGGGGCGATCGGGGCTGTTGCCGACGAACAAGCGACAACCGTCGAGCGCGACGATCGGCTGTGGACGATCAGTTCACGACAAATCACCTCCGACGCCTACTTGGCAAATGTCGAATCGCCCGACCTCAGCGTCACCCGGCTCGATCCGATCGGGAATCGGCAATCAACGTCGCTCGACGATTTCTTCGCCCAGCTCGAACCGGGACGCCCTGTCGTACTGCACGTCCATGGCAACCGACTGACCGAATGTGAAGCGATCGCCAGAGGGCTGTTCGTCTACCGAAACGTGACCCCGTGCCTACCCTACCCCGCGATCGATTTCCTGGTTTTTACCTGGCCGAGTGAACGATTGGGGCTGCCGATCCGCGACGGCCGACGCAAGGCCCAAATGACCGAAGCCGAGGGGCTTTACCTGGCCTGGTTTCTACGAGAACTCGTCCAGCGTGACTTGAGCGTCACGGTGATCGGTTACAGTTTCGGTGCCCGTGTCGTCACCGGCGCCCTGCACACTCTCGCCGGCGGCCATCTGTCAGGGCGACGCCTGCCAGGCCCGACGATCCGAGGTGCCGAATTGGCGGTCGGTCTGGTCGCCCCGGCGCTCGAAGCCAACTGGCTCGATCGCGGGCAATACCATGGATTGGCGAGTCAAAATATGAGTGATCTAGCCGTGCTCTATAATTCCAAAGATGCAATCTTGAAGCGATATTGGTTGATCACTTCGGCGACTCGCGGAGGTGCCCTCGGGTATTCAGGACCGAAGCGAATCGCGCTCGGGTACGATGGCCAACGTGTCCCACTGGTAATGCGGGATTGTGCTCGGTTCTTAGGGATCGGACACAGCGAAATCGATTACTACGCCCGGGGGTGTCGGATCGGCCCGACATTGGCAAGGTTGATCCATGGCGCTTCGCCGGTAGCCTCGCCCAACCCACTGCCAGCCGATTCATCCGATGATTCCACAACACGATGACTTCACAACACGATGATACGGTCGCTTGGGTGTCGGATTCTTATCTTCGCCACGGCGATTCCGCGGCACCGCACGCCGCGGGCGACGGTGGCTGGATATTAAACGCCGATTTGGCGATCGCTGTTACCGATGTGGGGTTTCGTCAAGGCGTCGTCGCGGTCGAACGCCTGCGAACCTATCAGGGAGTCCCGCTGGCCGTCGAATCACATCTGGTCCGATGGCGGCGGACCCTCGAGCATGTCGGAATTCGAATCGACAGCGATTCGGCTGTCTGCTTCGAACGGATCGAGCGGCTGATCGAGCGAAATCGAGCGTGGTGCGATTCCGAAAACGACTTCGGGATTACGATGCTCGCCACCCCCGGAACGGCTGGCCCCACCGCTGCGGGGCCGATCGAGATTCTGCACCTCAATCGCCTCGATCACGCAAAAATCGCCGCCCACCGCCAGGGCGGTCAACCGCTGGTGATCACCGACGTCCAAGCGCCGCCGGAAAAAACCTGGCCCCGAGACATCAAAGTCCGCTGTCGGCTGCACTACTACGTCGCCGACCGGATCGCCGCCGAACTGAACCCCGCCGCGATCGGAGTGCTGGTCGATGCCGATGGGTCGGTGACCGAAACCTCCGTGGCCAACTTGGCGATTCTCCGCGACGGCACCGTCGTCTCACCGCCAGCGGAACGGGTCTTGCCAGGTGTGACCCAAGAGCTGGTGATGGAGATCGCCGCCGAGTTAGACATCGCTTGGACCCATGCACCGCTGTACCCCGCTGATCTGCGTACCGCGGATGAGGTTTGGCTGATGGGAACCGATGGCGGACTCTGGTTCGCAAATGCCGTCGACGGCGTCGCCATTCATGCCGGGGCGGCGGGGCAGTGCTACCTGCGTGTATTGGACCGGTTCGATCGTTGCGTCCGGTCGCCATAGGCGGCAAACTAATCTGATTCGGCACGGCGTCCAGAATCGCGTGCCGGGCGATTCGGTGACCGTCACCGTTCGTCGCGGCCGCGAAACCGTCGAACTAAAACTACCGATGCAGCGTTGAGCGATGGTGAGCCGCGGCGCGATGGTTTCTCACGCTCGGCTCAGGCATCCGCCGCGGTGACGCCCAGCACGATGTCCCACTTGGCCGTCAATTCACCCACCTTGGAATCGGCCAGCGGCTCAAACTCGGTCAATACGCTCTGCTTCGCTTTTTCATCGCCCAGTCGTTGCAGCAAACCGTCGCCGTCATTGAGCGGTTCACCCGCGACCAACAACTGGGTGGTCAGTACCCGCTTGCTGCCTTGCGATACCGCGAAATGGATGTGCGGGGCACGTCCCGGGTAAGCGACCGGCTTGACGGTGCGAAAGAAATAACGGCCGGCGGAATCGGTCAGAAAACGGCCGTATCCCTGAAAGTTGCCGTCTCGGCGTTCCGCATTCGATGACCGCGAATGGATGTAGGCGCCGTTGTGATCGGTCTGCCAAATCTCGACCAACGCGTTTCGCAACGGATTACCCGACTGGTTCATCACTTGGCCACTCAGGTAAGTAACCTGGCCGATCGCCGGCGTGATCGCGTCGTTGATCACCAACAGATCGTTGTCGGTGTCCAGCGGCAGCCGATCGGGATAGAACGGCCCTTCGGTCATCGCCGCGGTGCGGAATAACTCTTCGGCAAACAACCCCGGCGTGGCCCACAGCGCCGCCGCCGAGAGTCCGGTGCCACGAAGAAAATGACGCCGTGAGGTCGGTGGGAGGATCAGATTCATCGGTCGCGGTATCCGTCGTTAAGAGGAGTCGAATGGATGTCGAGCAGGGAAACGATATGCCAGGTAGGTTTCGCATACAGCATCCGAAGGGCGATTTCCTCGCCAAGCTACCTGGAACTTACCTTACCAACTGGTGCTAAACCCGGATGAAGACGAATGGTTTCGCCTCCGCTGGTCGCCAGCAGGCTGCGGATGTGGCGATCAAGCCGAAGGCGACTCGCCAGGCGATGCGACCCGCGTCACTTCACGATCGAACTCCGTTTTTCCCGAAATCAGATCGATTTCGATCCGCAACGCCCACAGCGGCAATCCTCCGAGCCGATCGGTCTGCAGTTTGACAAGATCCTTGTGGGTGCAGACGACTGCCGACACCGAATCACCGAGTCGACCGAGCCGCAATCGGATCATTTCCAAAGTCGACGGCTCGTAGCGGTCATGATCGGGCAGCGTCAGCGTATCGACGATCCGTAGGCCGCAGGACTCAACCGTTCGGACAAAGGCGGCGGGATTGCCGATTCCACAGAGCACGGCGACCGACTGGTCCGCGAATCGATCGATCGGGGCGGATCGATTGGGCCACGAAAGTAGCCCGGCGGGCCGGTGTACCGACTCGGTGACGATGGCCTGCGGCGCAAACCGAGCGACCCGCGCCCGGATCGCCGCAAATTGCTCAGGCGTGACGGCATCGCAGCGGGTGAAGACGACCACGTCGGCCCGCCGCAAGCCGCGCAGCGGTTCCCGCAGCAACCCGCGAGGCAATAAAGCGTCATAGCCGAACGGACAGGTCGCATCGATGACGACGATGTCGAAATCACGACCGAGGCGACGGTGTTGAAAACCGTCATCCATCACGATCACCTCGGTTTCCAACTCCTCCACCGCCACCCGGGCCGATTCGACACGATCGGGATTCTGCAGATGCGGTACATCGGGCAGCGACCAAGCCAACTCCATCGCCTCGTCATTTTCTTCACCCGCCGCCGCACCATAGCCACGGCTGACCAAGGCCACCCGCAGCCCGCAATCACGGAGTCGTCTAGCGAGGTAGCAGACCAACGGTGTCTTGCCCGTGCCGCCCGTGGTCAGATTGCCGATCGAGATCACCGGTACATCGCTGTGATGAACGGTCATCCAACCTCGATCGAACGCGAGGTTCCGAATCACGACGACGACGAGATAGGGCAGCGTCATCCCGCGGAGGATGATTCGCAAGAAAAAGGCCAGCGGATCGCGCCGCTGGCCACTCAATATCGCTCGGTAATGCATCATTCCCAACAACGCCGACCTATTCTGCGTGGGATCGCATGGCGAGGTCAGATCTTGGCGCAGATCGCTGCGGCCATTTCCTGTGTCCCGACAGCGGTCGGGTCGTCGCGGTTGGGCTTGAGGTCATAAGTCACGTCACGACCCTCGGCGATTACGGCGGCGACAGCCTGTTCGAGCCGCTCAGCAGCATCGATTTCGCCGAGGTGACGGAGCATCAACATGCCCGAAAGGATCAATGCGGTCGGGTTGACCTTGTTGAGTCCCTTGTACTTCGGGGCGCTGCCATGCGTCGCTTCGAAAACGGCGCCGTTGGGGCCGATGTTCGCCCCGGGAGCCATCCCCAGCCCACCGATCAGGCCGGCACCGAGGTCGCTGAGGATATCGCCGTACAGATTCGGCAGTACGATGACGTCGTAAAGTTCGGGCTTTTGCGTCAACTGCATGCACATGTTGTCGACGATCCGCTCTTCACACTCGATGTCCGGATATTGTTCGCCGACCTTCATCGCCTCGGCCAACCACAGCCCGTCGCTGTACTTCATGATGTTGGCCTTGTGAACGATCGTCACCTTCTTGCGGCCGTTCTTGCGAGCGTAATCGAAAGCACAGTGAACGATCCGGGCGGTCCCTGACTTGCTGATCGGCTTGATGCTGATGCCGGTCTCGTCGGCTCCCGTCAAAATCTTTCGGTCACTCGGCAAGCCGTTGATGAACTCGATCAGCTGCCCGGTTTCGGGGCGACCGGCTTCGAACTCGACACCGGCGTAAAGGTCTTCGGTGTTCTCACGGACCACCACCAAATCGACCCCGACTTCGCTGAAAAAGCTGCGAACCCCGGGATAATATTTGCAGGGCCGGATGCAGGCGAACAGACCGAGTTCTTGTCGCAGGAAAACGTTAACACTGCGAAACCCCTTGCCAACGGGGGTGGTGATCGGCGCCTTGAGAGCGCATTTGGTCCGCCGTACCGAAGCGATCGTATCTTCCGGCAGCGGCGTACCGGCTGTTTCCATCACGTCGATGCCGGCTTCCTTGACGTCCCACTCGATCTTGACCCCGGTGGCATCAATGCACTTACGAGCCGCTTCGGCCAATTCGGGACCGGTTCCGTCACCGGTGATCAACGTCACTTCATAAGACATCGCAGGCGTTCTCAATCAGGTGGGTAATGGGGGCGTGGACGCCCTCCGGCGGGACGTCGGGACCGCGAATGCGGAGACGGGAAGCTAACGCAGCGACGGCGCCTCGTCAACGCGTGCCTACATCCCTCCGGCCCGCTCGCGGTCAATCGCCACCCGCGGGAACGTACTTGACTTCGTAATCATGATCACGTTTTCGGACGACGCGGGCGGTCAGAATCCGATCGGGCGGCATCACGACTTCATTCTCCTTCTTTTTCGCCGGATCGACGCGGCGGAACGAGCAGACGACGTCGAGCCCTTCGATCACACGGCCGAACACCGTTTGCGTCCGCTCCCGCGGAGCCATCGGTACCAAGGCGATGATGAACTGACTGCTCGCCGTGTCGGGCACGTAGCTGGTCCCCTCGGTATCGGCTGGCATTTTGGCCATAAAAATCGAACCGCGGAAGATACGCCGGCTATCTGCCCGCTCATGTTCGTCGGGGATGAACCGGCCATAGGTGCCGGTGCCATCACCGATCGGGTCGCCGCCCATCGCCAACAAATCGCTGATCACCTGATAAAAGTCGAGACCGTCGTAGAATTCCTCTTCGACCAAGCGGAGAAAATGAGCCACCGTATTGGGGGCCTGGTCTTCGAACAATTCCAGCACCACCGGACCGCACGTCGTTTCCAGCAATACCCGAGGCAGATCGTCAGCCTCCGTCTCGGCTTGTCGCCGCTCGATCTCCTCCGCCCACCAATCCCGATACGGTTCCAACATCCCGACAAATTGTTTGTCGACGTCCTCGATCTTGTCCGGCCCCTCGGCGGCAACATAAGCCTCGTACATCGGCAAGACCTCGTCGAACCGACCTTCGATAAACGCCGCCCGCGCCGCGACCAAGTAGAGTTCGGTCATCGGAATTTCGGAGTCGATCAGCAGCTTGGCAGCGTGGAACGAGTCCTCGTAAATCGAATTTTCTTTGCGGTAATCGAGCACCGTGGCGAGAAAAGAGCCGGATTCGAAATCGCCAGGTCGGGTTTCAAATAGCCGCACGCCGGCAGCGAAAAGGTCTTTCAACTGCTCCCGCGCCAGGTTGCGGAGTTCGCGAAAGCGGACCATCGACCGCGGGTCTTTCTCGACCGAGTTGTTGAACCGGATCTGTACCTGACGCATCTCCACCAACGTTTCGACCCAAACCTCACGTACCTCGATAAAAGCTTGCACCATCGCTCGCTCTTCATCGGTCAAACCGGTCAGGTCGATCGTGCCGGCGGCAGGAAGTTCGGCCGCGGTCTCGGCGTCGACCGGAGTCGACCCCGGCACGCTCGCCGGCGGGTCAGGGGCGTCGCCGCCGTCACCGACCTGCTGAGCCATCGCCGTGACCGCCGCGGCCAGCATCCACAGCAGGCAGATCGACTTCAACAGGTACCGCAGCGTGATCGCCGATCCACAGGAATTGCCACAATGTGCTATACAAACCATATTTTCTGCATCAGGTTTTGGAAGTTTGCGACTGTCGCCAACGCGATCGATCCGTCAGGATAAACGCTGAGGGTCGCTGGCGTCAGCCCGATGACGGTTCGGCCAATGAGCATTGAACGGGAAACATTGAGCGGGAAACAAAGGGCAGGCATCCTCCGCTGCGGATCGCTCGATCGGCGAGTTCCCCGCTGAATGTCTCTGCCCCATACTTTCCCGACCCGGTCGAGTTCCGAACCGGATCGTCCCTTCACGTTACGCACCCCGATGGCGGTTTGATCAGTGCCCCCAGCAGATGTTCCTCCAGGCCGATCCCCGCGACGACGGTCGCGGACCGATTCTTCGGCTGACCCGAAGGCCTCCCCGGGAAATGGTCGCAAGGACCGATATGGCCGCCCCGCCATGCCGTTGACCAAGCGATTGGCGAACGTCAAGCCGAGCAAGCTTCGGATCATCGGCGGCCAGATGCGAGGCCGCGGCGTGACCTATCTAGGCGACCGAAATACCCGGCCAATGAAAGAGAGCCTCCGCGAGGCGCTGTTCAACATTGTCGGCCCAGCGATTAAGGAGCGGATCGCCTGGGACCTCTTTTCAGGGACCGGCATCCTCGCGATCGAGTCGTATAGCCGCGGTGCCAAACGAGCCCTGGCGATCGAACGCGGTCGGACTTTCGCACGGACGATCCGTGACAGCGCCGCCGCGATCGGGTTGTCGTCCGCCGAGGTGGAAGTGATTCACGGCGACACCTTCCGAGTCTCGCCCGTTCGGATGAGCGAAGTCGCCGCGGCCGATCCGCTGACACCCTGGGTCGTCTATTTTTGCCCGCCCTATGCGATGTGGACCGAACAGCGGGAAAAACTCTTCGCTCTGCTGCAAACCACGGCCGATTCGGCCCCGCCCGACAGCCTGCTGGTGACGGAAAGTGACAAATTTTTTGACGTCGCGACGCTCCCACTCAGTCCGTGGGATGTCCGCCCCAAAGGGAACATGACGCTTGCCTTCCATCAAACCGACCGCCTCGGCCGAGTGCTGACGCTACAATCCGATAGCGGACTGTAGGTTACGTTCCTCTTCGGTCAGTTCGAACATGTCGAAGATCAATTGCTGATCGCAGGGCCGCTGCGTCACCCGACGTCGCGAAAACATCCGGGCCTGAGTGCTGATCATCACCTCCGGTGGCAACGTCGCGGTCTGTCCGAACAACCGCGCGTAATTGACGAAGCTCGGCACGTTCGACGTCACGAATCCGTACAGCATGCTGCAGACACCGACCACCTTGCCGGTGAAGATCCCCGTGTTGATCGCGGTCTTTGAGTAATCGCCCATCACGCAACCCATGAACTGCATCTCGGTCGCGACCTTTTCGGCGCCGTATTCCATGTTGATCGTGCCATAGGTGTTCTTCAAATCGCTGTTGCAGGTGCCCGCCCCGAGGTTGATCCAACTGCCGAGATAGCTGTGGCCGAGAAAACCGTGGTGCTGCTTGTTGGTAAATGGCTCGATCACCGATGCCTCCACCTCGCCACCGACCTTGGTCGTGTGCCCCAACGCGACGGCGTCCTTCAGCGCCGCGTGTTCCAAAATGCGAGCTCCGGCGCCGATATGCACCGGACCGGCGAGGAAACAGAACGGGCCGACTTGGGCGTCCCGTTCGATCAGGATCGGCCCTTTGCTGACGTCGATCACCGCGTGGTCACCGATCTTCGCCCCGGGCGCAACGAATACTCCGTCGGCAATCTGCTCGTAATCGCCGCCGGCGATCCGCCACTCCATCGCTGCCGACATCGACCGCATATGGTGCAGCACGATATCGTGTGGCCATTGGAAGGTGTCGGCAAGTTCTGTGACCGCCGGCAATTCCACCGTCACCCTTTCTGCCCACTCGTCGATTCCCAACCGAGTGTCTTGGTCGCCACTCGGGCCGCCCATCCGCCCCTCCCCGGCAAGCCCCGAATCGCCAGGGTCGCACTCCCGCGACGGATGCCCCGGTGGGAGCCAAGCCATCGCGACCTTCCCCTCGCTGTCACGAACTACCGCCGGCTGGCGATCGCGCAGCATGCGTTCCAGCAACGCGACGTTATTCAGATTGGGGACGACGCGAGCATTGACCAACAGCGTTGCGGGGCCGCGTTCCGGCGATGCCGGCGGTTCGGTCAAGCCGAAGTCGAGTCGCTGGACTTCGGCCAAGTGCGGCCTGCATTCGCCGAAAATCGGCACGCGCAACGCTTCGAGATGATCGATCAATCGCAGCGAGGCGCAAGAGATCGCGTAAGCCGGCCGAGCGGTTGTGGCGGGATTGAGTCGATCGACGGACCGGTCCTCGAAGCAAAAAATCGTCGTTGCGGATCGTGGATCGGCGGGCATGGCGGTCGCTTGGGAAACACAGAGGGATTGAAAACGAGTCGAGCCGACGGCATCGTAACGGTTATAGTGCCGGGTCTGGCAAGAAGGACGGATTGTCGGCCGGAGTGGTCCAATTGTCGGTGACCCGCTTGCCGATCTTACGGATATGCCAGCTGCGGGTAGAATATCGTTCGGGCCGGCGAGGAAGGCTGGGCAAATTCGGTAGTGACGCCGTAGCGTCGGCCAGCGTGATGCCTTCGGCAGTGGAACCGGCCAGTTGTTTCGGGGCCAGCCACAACGGTGGTTCTCCCGGGTTGTCGAGCAGAAAGTTGCCAGCGGAAATCGCAGACCGGCCGGATCAAGAGGTCATCGACGACCGATAAATATGTGGTATCGAACCTGTCGGTGCAGGTCGGCCGATCTCGGAATGCCTCGAACGTCCTTACTCGCCATCCCATGCTAAAACGAACCAACCAGACGCTGCAGCGATACTTCGGCAAACAGGCACCGCCGACGGACCATGTGCTGGCGGTGGTCGAACATTGGGCGGAAGTTCAGCCGGACCGTTTGGCTTTCGCCTTCACCGACGGCGAGACAAATCAGCGGGAACTGACCTACCGCGGGCTGTGGGACGAGGTTCGAGGTTTGGCCGGGGCGCTGCGTGACCGGATCGAACCGGGGCAACGAATCTTGTTGCTCTACCCCCCAGGACTCGATTTCGTGATCGGTCTGTTCGCCTGTCATGCGCTCGACGCCATCGCCGTTCCGGCATACCCGCCCCGCCGCAATCGTCGCGCCTCGCGAATTCGCTCAATCGTCGACGATGCCGATACCCGAATCGCATTTTCGATCGAATCGGTCGCTGAACAGCTGAGTGCCGATGACCGCTACGAGGATCTCGAAGGGGTCACGATCCTCGGTACCGATGCGGCTGATCTGCGCGATGCTGATGCGTGGGTGCGACCACCGTCGCTCTCGGCCGAATCGTTGGCGATCCTGCAATACACCAGCGGCTCGACCGGATCCCCCAAGGGGGTCATGCTGTCGCATCGCAACGTGTTGGCGAATTGCGAACTGATCCTGGAAGCGTTCGAGCCGGAGCGGGATCATCGCGGGATGGCTTGGCTGCCGGCCTACCACGACATGGGGCTGATCGGCGGTATCCTGCAGCCGCTGTTCACCGGGCGATCCTCGACGCTGATGAGCCCGATGACATTTTTGCAGCGTCCGGCCCGTTGGTTACAAACGCTCTCGCGCGACCAGCTCGAAATCAGCGGAGGGCCGAATTTCGGCTACCAACTTTGTGTCGACAAGATCCGCGACGAGGAGATCGAGGGCGTCGATCTATCGAACTGGAAAATCGCCTTCAACGGGGCTGAGCCGATCCGCCCGAAGACACTCGACGCCTTCGCCGAACGGTTCGCTCCCTACGGGTTCCGTCGCGAAGCGTTCTTGCCCTGCTATGGAATGGCCGAAACGACGCTGCTGGTAACCGGCGGACCACGGCAGGGCCGACCGGTGACGAAGACCTTCGACGGATCGATGCTGGACCAACGGCGGGTCGTCCCCTGCGCCTCCGGTGCCGAGCATTCACGCCGGTTGGTCGGCTGCGGGCGGGTGATTTCCGGTGAGGTGGTCGAAATCGTCTCCCCCGATAGCTTCGAAATCCTGCCCGATGGCGAAATCGGCGAGATTTGGATCCAAAGCCCGTCGGTCGGTCGCGGCTATTGGCAGGCGCTGCGAGCGACCGAAAAGACCTTCTGCGGCATGACCGCTGACGGCCAAGGTCCGTTCCTGCGTTCCGGCGACCTCGGATTCTTGCATGACGGCCAGCTGTACGTTTCCGGTCGACTCAAGGACGTGATCATCGTTCGTGGCGTCAATCGTTATCCCCAAGACATCGAACAGACGGTCGAAGCGGCCAGCGATGCCGTCCAGGCCGGGTCGGTGGCGGCGTTCGCGATGACGCTGCAGGACCGCGAACACCTAGTGATCGTCGCCGAGACGGTCCGCCAACGCGGACTCGATTGGGATTCCCATCTCCAACAGATCCGTCGCGCCGTCACCGAAGAGCACGACCTGCCTCCCGATGCCGTCTACCTCGTTCGCAACAGTTCGGTGCCGAAAACGAGCAGCGGCAAAATTCAGCGGCATTCCTGCATGGAAGCGGTTCGAGATGGCGACCTGAAACTGATCGCCAAATGGGTCCGCTGGGAGGAAGTCGCCGGCGTCGTCCACAGCGGTGGTCCGACGATGATGACGGCCGGACCGGCGACCCGCGGCCATCGCAGCCGGGCGACCGGCCAAGCGAGTCCGCTTCGCGACGTCGGCCAAGCTGCCGAGTTGCCGCTCGTCTTGACGATCTTGGAACGCCAGATCCGCGCGGTCGCTGGCGAACGCGCCGGCGAATTGACGCCCGACACCAACATCGTCCTCGACCTCGGCCTCGACAGCCTCGAACGACTCGATATCGCTCGCCGGCTCGAAGAGGCCTTCGGAGGCCGCTTCCCCCAGGACGTACTCGACGAAATCGAGACGCTCCAAGAAACCGCCGTCGCGATCATCCAACACATGCCGGCCGAGGGCATTCGGCGTGCCGCTAGCGATCTCGTCGCGCCGCTCGGTAGCGTGGCTGCCGACGCCTACGCCCGTAATGGCGCTACCGTCGAGCCCCACCCGGCGACCGAGGTCGAGCCGCAGGACGACATCACGCAATTCCCCGAGTACCAACGTCTGCGGCAAACGATGTCGCAGATGCTGATGACCGGCGTGCCGAATCCCTACTTTACGGTTCATGAGTCGGTCGTTCGGGACACCACCGTGGTCGGTGGCCGAGAACTGATCAGCTTCGCCAGCTACAACTATCTGGGGATGTCGGGTGAACCGGTCGTCGGCGAAGCGGCCATCGAAGCGATCCGCCAATATGGTACGAGCGTTTCGGCAAGCCGTTTGGTCTCCGGCGAAAAGCCGGTCCACGGTGAACTCGAATCGCGGATCGCCGGCTGGATCGGTGTCGATGCCGCGATCACGATGGTCGGCGGCCACGCGACCAACGAAACGACCATCGGACACCTCCTCGGGCCCGGTGACCTGATCGTTCACGATGCACTGTCACACAACAGTATCGTCCAAGGGGCGCTACTGTCCGGCGCCCGTCGGCGGGCGTTTCCTCACAACGACCACCAGGCTCTCGATGAACTGCTGTCCAAGGTCCGCTCGCAGTATCGACGCGTGTTGGTGATCATCGAGGGCGTGTACAGCATGGATGGCGACTTCCCCGAGCTGCCGGCGTTCGTCGCCGTGAAGCGGAAACATCGCGCGATGTTGATGGTCGATGAGGCCCACAGCATCGGCACGATGGGCTCGACAGGCCGAGGCATATCCGAGCATTTCGGACTGCCAGCGACCGACGTCGACGTCTGGATGGGGACGCTCAGCAAAGCCTTTGCCTCCTGTGGCGGATACATCGCCGGTTCGACCGCCTTGATCGAATACCTCCGCTACACCGCCCCCGGGTTCGTCTTTAGCGTCGGCCTGCCACCGTCGTCCGCGGCTGCCGCCTTGGCGTCGATCGACCTGTTGGAACATCAGCCCCAGCGTATCGAAACGCTCCGCCAGCGGAGCGAATTGTTCCTCCAACTCGCCCGCGACGCCGGCCTCGATACCGGTGAAAGTGGCGGCACGGCGGTAATCCCCGTGATCACCGGCAACTCGTTGGTCGCATTGCGGTTGTCGCATCGGATGTTCGGCGACGGTGTGAACGTCCAACCGATCCTCTATCCGGCTGTCGACGAATCGGCCGCGCGACTCCGCTTCTTCATCACCAGTGAGCATTCGGAATCCCAGATCCGCTACACCGTGCAGCGACTGGTCCACCACCTGAAAGATCTCGGCCAAATGCCAACCGATGAACCGAAAACCGGCGAACCACAACGGGGATCACGAGTCTCCGCTTCCCCAACCCCCGTTGTCCCCACCGATGCGAGATTCGGACGAACTGCCGGCGGTCCCGCAGGCCGGTGACGATACGCACTTTCGACTCGTCGCTGACTATACCTACGACTGGGAAACCTGGCTGTCGATCGAGGGCAAGCCGTTGTGGGTCAATCCGGCCGTTACCCGGATGACCGGCTACCAGGTAGACGAATGTCTCGCCATGCCCTCCTACCCGCTGCCGATGGTCGTGGAGCAAGACCGGCAGGAGGTCGCCGAATTGCTGCGACAAATCCTCGACTCGACCACCGGCAACGACGTTGAGTTTCGGATCCGGCATCGCAACGGGACGATCGTCTGGGTCGCGATTTCATGGCAACCGATGAAAGACTCCGAACGGACCCTCGGCTTTCGTACCAGCGTCCGTGACATCTCTCGCAAGCAGATGCTCCGCGATGAATTGAAACGCTACGCCGAGCAACTCGAACAAATGGTCAAGGATCGAACCGCCAGCCTCCGCAAACTCGAACGCCGACAGGCCCAGATGGAAAAGCTGGCCGCACTGGGACAACTCGCCGCTTCCGTCGCCCACGAAATCAACAACCCGCTGGCCGGGATCCGCAACGCCCTGACTCTGATCCAATCAGATCTCGCCGCCGATCACCCGCAACATCCGATTTTCGAACTGATCGATAAGGAAATCGACCGGATCAGCGGCATCGTTCAACAGATGTACCAGTCCTACCGGCGGCAATCGCAGCCCGCCAAAGCCTTCGACCTGGTGGCCGCAATCCAAGAAGTCCTGTTCTTTCTCGATACCGTCGCGTCGCAACGCGATGTGCGGGTGCAAAACGATTGTGGTAACGTTGCCGCCATGGTCGAATTACCCGAGGATGAAATCAAGCAGGTGATCTACAACCTCGTCCGCAACGCGATCCAAGCGTCGCCGGGGGGCCAGGCCGTCGATGTCAGTCTGGTCGATCTCAAAGACCATTACCGGATCGATGTCACCGACCAAGGCCGGGGGATCAGCGACAGCGACCTGGAATCGATCTTCGAGCCTTTTTTTAGCACCAAAGGGAACGATTCCGGCGGCGGAATGGGACTCGGCTTATCGGTCTCTCAGGCGATCATCGAATCACTCGGCGGCCGGATCGAGGTCAGGACGTCGCTGGGCCGCGGCAGCCGCTTCTCCGCGATTCTGCCCAAACGTGTCGAACTCTGAACCGAGTGACCATGTCGTGAACGACCAAACAGACCGCCCCCCAGCCCGAATCCTGCTCGCCGATGACGAGCCGCTGTATCTCCAAGCCACCTCACAGTTGCTCCGCAAAGCCGGGTACGACTGCGAATGTGTCGCCGATGCCGATGCCGCGATCGCGGTGCTCCGTGACCGACCGGTCGACCTGGTGCTGACCGATCTCAATATGCCTGGGAACCTCAAACTGGAACTGCTGCAGGCCGGCAGGGAACATTTTCCCCGGGTGCCGCTGGTCGTCGTCACCGGCGTCCCCTCGCTGCCGACCGCGATCGAGAGTGTCCGCTTGGGGATCGCCGACTACCTGATCAAACCGGTCAAGTTCGAAGTGCTGCTGAAGAGCATCGAAAGGACGCTGGCCGCCAAGCGGGCCGCTGCCGCCAGCGATGACAGTGAACTTGCTGGCGACCTGCCCGAGGTCATTGCGTCTGATCCACAGATCCACGGGATCATCGGTTCCAGCGAACCGATCCGAAACCTGCTGGAAATGATCACTCGAGTCGCCGCGTCCGATTCCAACGTACTGATCTCCGGCGAAAGCGGCACCGGTAAAGAGTTGGTGGCCGCGGCGATCCACCGGATCAGCCATCGACGCGACTTCCCGCTGCAGATCATCGACTGCACCGCGATCCCCGAAACGCTGTTCGAGTCGCTGCTGTTCGGTCACGTCAAAGGTTCGTTTACCGGTGCCACCGATGACCGCCAAGGCTTGCTGCAGCGGAGCGACGGTGGGACCGCCTTTTTCGATGAAATCGGTGAACTGCCGATGACGTTGCAGCCCAAACTGCTGCGGGTGATCCAAGAACAGACATTCGTCCCGGTCGGTAAAAGCCAAGCGACCCAACTCAATACCCGCTTCATCAGTGCGACCAACCGCAATCTGCTCAAAGAAGTCGAAGCCGGCAGGTTTCGTCGCGACCTCTTCTACCGACTCAGTGTGCTCCATCTCGAATTGCCGCCGCTACGCAGCCGCGGCGACGACGTCATCCAACTCGCCCAACACTTCCTACAAACCCTCCGCACGGTCAACCCGCATGTCGAAGGGTTCACCGACGATTGTCTCGAACGCCTCCGTCAGTATCGCTGGCCCGGTAACATCCGCGAATTACGCAACGCGGTCGAAAGCGCACTGGCCCTCTGTACGACACGACGCATCGACGTCGCCGACCTTCCCGACTGGATCGCCGACGACCAAGCGATCATCGACGAGACCTCGTTTTCGCCTCCGGCCGGCGTGATCGCGATGTCACGCAGTGAAGCCCGCGGATCGATCGACCGCAGCTACGTCGAGGCGCTGCTGCGTGAATACCGGGGCAATATCTCGGGCGCCGCCCGCCACGCCGGCCTCTCCCGCCAATCGCTCCATAAGTTGCTGAACAAATACGAAATCTCAGCCGCCCGGTTTCGTGAGCAACGCTAGCACCTGTAAACCAAGGGCGACACTCGGCAGACACCTCTGTCAACCGAAGAGTACACTCGGCTTCGATGCCGCGGACGAATTCGTTAACGATTCAGCCATTTAGGAGATTCTTATTACTCGGCATGGCAGTTGCATTAGGTGAATGTAATAAGCAGCGGACGGTTGTTTGCGGAACACCGCGTACCCGTATATCGCTGCCGAAACTCCAATTCACCTGAGGTTTTCTCAATGTATATGTCCTACTTGACCCGCGGTTTGGCCCTAGGCGCGATGACTCTAGCCATGGGTTTGACGTTGCCCGGTATCGCCGAGGCCCGAGGGGTCAAGCCGCGTTCAACGATGTATCGACAACAGGCCAACCGCGGTTACTACGCCAATTGGCCACAGAATCGGGTCGTCGCGATGCCGCAGACCCAGATCGCTCGCCAGCAGCCGGTTGTGCTCCCTAGCGGTGAAATCGTTTGCCAACCGGCTCAGCCCGGTCAAGTCGTGCAGCGTCAAGCTGTCCCCCAACAGCGTACCGTTGGCCGACCGGTGATCATCAGCGAACGAGTGGTGGCTACCGATTCGGTGAAGAAGAACGACGTTGACGATTCTGAATCCGCTGAATGATCGGCCGATCAGGCTAGCCGAAACGCTATCCTGATTTTCGCCAATCCATTCGCAAGCCGATGGTCGCCTCGCGACCATCGGTTTTTTTTATGCGCCGATCCGCCCCCCTCAGTCGCCCGACATGACGAAACACGAATCGAATTAGACAGCTCCTCCCACTCATAACCCGACGCGACAGCCAGGATCGGTTACAATCTTTCGCTCCCGACCATTCCAGACCGCGGCCTAATTTGGCCCCGATCTCCCCACCGGCTGAGGAGCACCGTCGTGTATCTGAATCGACTCGAAATCGATCCCAATCGCCCCATTCCCACCACCCCACGACCGCTCCGCGTTGACCGATCGCAGCCCTCCGGGAATGAAGCGAGCCCCCGGCGGAACGCTCCGTCGCTGCTGCTCCTCAGGGTCCGCACGGCGACGCTACTGCTGATCGGTACCATGGTGGCTGGCTCACCGGCTCTCGCCGCGGACCCCGGCTATCCCAGCGGCCAATGGCTGATCGAACCAACAAAGCTCGCCGAATCGCTCGCGGATGATTCCTGGGTGATCCTCGACGCTCGCGATGAAGCGTCGTTTGCCGAAGGGCACATCCCCGGTGCGATCCGCATCGATCCCGGCCAGTGGGCCAAGGCGTTCAGCGACGGTCAAGATGCGGCCGAGTGGTCGCAGCGGATCGGCGAACTCGGGATCGCCGCCGATACCACCGTGGTGCTCTACGACGACGTACGCTCCAAAGACGCCTCCCGCATCTGGTGGATCCTCCGCTATTGGGGTGTCTCGGACGCACGTCTGCTCAACGGAGGATGGCTCGGTTGGCAGGCCGCCGATCTACCGATCGATGATTCACAACCGTCGGCTACCGCGGTGCAGTTCGAGGCCGTGCCAGCCCCCGTCCGCTTGGCGACCAAGGACCAATTAATCGATTCGCTTGCCGACCGATCGCTGCAAATCGTCGATACACGGTCAGCAGCCGAGTTCTGTGGGATCAAGCCGCTTGACAATCAACGTGCCGGAGCCGTCCCGGGAGCCAAACACCTCGAGTGGGTCGACTTGATCGACGATCAAACCCATCGCTTCAAGCCGGCCGATGAACTAAAACGCCTCTTCGACGCAGCCGGTATTCGACTCGATCGCCCCACCGCCACCTACTGCCAAAGCGGCGGCCGCGCTTCCGTGATGGCCTATGGCTTGGAACTAATGGGAGCCTCCGACGTCCGCAATTACTACCGGAGTTGGGCGGAATGGGGCAACGCCGAGAATACTCCTGTGATAAAACCCGAATCCCCTAACCGATACCAAGAAAACGATTGTCGATGAACGATAGCAGCGAAGCCCCTGCCGCGACCTGGTCACCGATCGGTAAGACCGAACGACGTGTTCTCGGCGTGTTGATCGAAAAGGCCAAGACAACGCCTGAAAACTACCCGTTGTCATTGGCCGCTATGGTCACCGGTTCGAACCAAAAATCGAACCGGGCGCCGCAAATGCAACTCGATGACGACGACGTTACGCTGGCTCTCGACGAACTGCGTCAACTCGGCGCGGTCCGTGAGATCCAAGGCAGCGGCCGGGTGACCAAGTTCCGCCATGCCGCTTACGAATGGCTCGGTGTTGATGCCGCCGGCGCGGCGCTGATGACGGAACTGCTGCTCCGCGGGCCACAGACGCTCGGCGAACTCCGCTCCCGAGCCTCGCGAATGCATGAATTTCCGAACCTTGACAGCGTCGCCGCGGCGGTCGCCAAACTCGAACAATCCGGCTTGGTCCAACCGCTGACGCCGCCGGGTCGCGGACAGACGTTCGCTCACCGACTCTACCCCGACGACGAACAGCACTACCTGACGCAAAAGTTCGCGTCCAACCTGCCGGACGACACTCCCGCGATCGTCGCTCCCGACCGAAGCTCATCGAACAGCCACCATCCACCAAGCGGAGAAAACGCTGGTGTTAACGCCGAGCGGCTCGCAACGTTTGAGCAGCGTTTGGAAACGATGCAGGCCGAAATCGAAGAGCTGAAACGTCGCTTGGATCGGATCGAGTCCTAGACGCGTCGTTCGTCAGAATCGTGCAGCGCGCTAAGGTACAAGCCGGCCCCGACGTGCGCCGTTTCCACCCGTCGTAATTGACCACGTACGGCTCGCATCACGTCGCGGCGACTGACCTGCCCCAACAGATGCCCGTGCTGATCGACGATCGGCAGACGACGGCAGGCCGAATCGAGGAATGTCTGAGCGATCGTCAGCAGGTCGGTATCCTCACCGATCTTCGGCGGATCGGTGTCGACAAATGCCATCAATGTCGAACTCGGCATCTGCTCATAAGCCGCCTCGACAATGAAGCTGATGCTCGACTTCTCCGAGAACACACCCAGCAAATGCCCGTCGCGATCGACGACCGGGGCGCCACTGATGCGGTGTCTCAACAATACATCGATCGCGTCGATGACATCCATGTCAGGAGAAAGCGTGATCAAGTTGCGGACCATCATGTCTCGCGCCGTGACAGGGACTGGCAACATTCGTGACGCCTCGTGAAATGACGATGAAGAGAAAAGAATCAGTCGATCACTGATCGGCTTAGCTCATCGTGACGCCTACCAGGTGCCCAGGTCAATCAAATTCTGCGGACGATCTGTTCGAAATTCGATTCACTCATCCAACCGCGATTCACTCGTACAGCTTGAACAGCCCCGAATGATCGAGCTCACCACACCCCCGCCGATCGACGAACTCTTCCCAACGATCGAGCGAATTAGCGAGCGTTGGTGACTGCAATCCGACCGATTCGGCCAATTGGCAGATCAGTCGAACGTCCTTCAATTGCAATTCCGCACGGCCTCCGGCGACAAAGTCACGCCGGGCGATCCGGTCGCCATGCAGGTCCAAAATCCGGCTGTCTGCAAAACCGCCCAACATCGCGTCACGCGCCGCCGCCGCCGAGACGCCCGACAATTCGGCCAACCGTAACGCCTGCGCTACCGCGTCGATCGTCTGTGCAACGATCAACTGATTGGCCAACTTCGTCACTTGTCCCGATCCGACAGGACCGAGATGCGTCACCCGTCCACCGACCGTTTCCAAAATCGGTCGGGCTCGAGCGACGTCGGCATCGCTTCCGCCAACCATAATCGATAACGTCGCATTCTCAGCGCCGACCTGCCCGCCCGAAACCGGCGCGTCGACCCAGTGAACTCGCTCTGCAAACCGCCGTGTTTCAGCGACACCGGTGGTTCCGAAATCGATCACCAACGCGTCGTCGGCCAACGACCCGGCCAGCCCCTCCGCACCAAAAACGATCGCCTCGACCACGTCGGTGTGAGTCAAGTTGATACAAATCGCTCCGCCACCGACCTCGGTTGCCAGTTCGCCCAGAGTCGCCGCGGCACGCATCCCGGCCGCGACGGCCGATCGCACCGGCTCGGGACTGCGGTTCCAAACGATCACGTCCGCCCCGGCGTCATGCAGGTGTCGGGCCATCGGGGCCCCCATGTTCCCCAGCCCGACAAAGCCGATACGATTTCCTGCTAGACGCTCGTCCATTCTGTACCTCTCGTGATTCTGACGCATTCGGATCGCGCTGGCTCATCGTAACGCAAATCAAGGATTCTTTGGATGAAGGTGGTGATAACCGGCGGCGGTGGTTTTCTCGGTTCGATGCTCGCCGCCAGCCTGCTCCGGCGCGGCCAGCTGACCGGCCCCTCCGGCGAACCGGAACCGATCGACCAGATCCGCTTGCTCGATGCCGCCTTTCACTCTCCCGCCGACGACGCGCGGTTGTCACAACACGTCGTCGACATCAGCGATCGCGATGCCGTGTTCGATGCGATCGGTGACGCAGCCGACGTGGCCGTGTTCCACCTCGCCTCGATGGTCAGCGGTGAGTGCGAACTGCGGTTCGACGACGCGTTGCGAGTCAACCTCGACGGCGGCCGCAACGTCTTCGAAGCCGCTCGCGCCGCCTCGGGGTGTCCGCGACTCGTCTTCGCCAGCAGTATCGCCTGCTTCGGCGGCGACGCGATTCCCGACGCCTTCAGCGATTATTCCAAACCGCTGCCCGGGACGACCTACGGGATGACCAAGGCGATCTGCGAACTACTGGTCAACGACTATTCGCGAAAAGGCTTTTTTGACGGCCGTTCGGCTCGGCTACCGACCGTGATCATCCGTCCCGGCCAACCGAACGCGGCGGCATCGAGCTGGGCCAGCGGGATGTTTCGCGAACCGCTCGCCGGCCAACCTTGTGAACTGCCGGTCCATCGTGACCAATGTCACCCGATGACCGGCTACCGAACCGTGATCGAATCGTTGATCGCCCTGCACGAATTGCCGAGCGAACGATTCGGCTGCGACCGAGCCGTCGGTCTGCCAGCCCACCAAGTCACCCCGCGGATCGCCGACGAAGTGATCCGCCAAGTCGCCAACGAACGCGGATTGCAAATCGGCCAGATCGTCGACACTCCCGATCCGCGGATTCAAGCGATTGTCGACGGCTGGCCGATCGGCATCGATGGAGCCCGAGCGATCCGAATGGGACTCCCCCAACCGCCGCCGTTGCAACAGATCGTCGAACAATACCTCACCGACTTCGGCAAGTAACCGTCACCAAACCCGTCGGTCGCCTTGTTGCTGCATCCCCAGCGGGGTGGTATTTTGTTCGATCAATTGGCCCATTGGTGGCGGTATTCGACGACTCGTCGAATCCGAAGGGCGAATGGTTTGATCGAACGATTGACTCCTGAGTCGATGCGATGCAGCTCAAGACCCGATGCCCCCAATGCGACAAATCGCTTCGTTGTCCACCCGAGCGACTCGGTAGTTGGGCTCGTTGTCCGGCTTGCAACTGCAAGTTTCGTGTCACCTCGACCGGCAGCGGCGATACTTCCATGGCCGCCGAACCGAGCATGGAGGTGCGGCACACGATCGATACCGCGACCAGTCATGCCGCCGAACAACCATCCGGCGAGCGATCTCGCAGTGCCGGATCTCGCAGTGCCCGATCTCGCAGTGAGCGATCCTCCGCCACCAACGCTAGCAGCCGTGGGTCACGCCGGCGTGATTCGATCGCCGACCTTCCGTCGCTGGGTCGTTTCGCCCACTACGAGCTCAAATCGATTCTCGGCCGCGGCGGTTTCGGTGATGTCTACCGAGCCTGGGACACGCAGTTACAGCGTCAAGTGGCGATCAAGGTCCCGCGGTTCGACGTCACCGACGAGCGAAAACTGAGACGGTTTCGCCAGGAAGCCCGTGCGGCAGCCAAACTGCAACACCCGGGGATCGTCGCCGTGATCGCCGAAGGGGTCCAAGATGAAAAACCGTTCATCGTCGCCGAGTTCGTCGACGGCCAATCGTTGGCGACACGGATCGACAGTGGGCGGCCTGACCAACGCCAGGCGGTCACCTGGGGTCGCGACCTGGCGCTGGCGCTCGGCTACGCTCACGACCAGGGCGTGGTACACCGCGACATCAAGCCTGACAACGTGATGTTGGCCAGCGACGGTCGCCCACGGATCATGGACTTCGGCCTCGCCAAGCAGATCGACGAAGATTCGTCGCTCAGTATCGACGGCAGCGTCTTGGGTACCCCCAGCTACATGGCCCCCGAGCAGGCTCGCGGCGAGATCTCGCAAGTCAACGAGCGCAGCGATCAGTACAGCTTGGGAGTCGTGCTGTATGAACTTTTGACCGGAGTAAAACCGTTCAGCGGACCGCCGCATTCGGTACTAGCCAAAGTCGCGGACACGAGTCACGAACCGCCGCCGCCCCGCTCGCTCGACTCTGCGTTGCCCAAGGACCTCGAGGCGATCTGCTTGAAAGCGATCGCCAAGCAACCCGACGCGCGTTACGACAACCTAAACCAGCTAGC
>SKZY01000084.1 GCA_007127095.1 Planctomycetaceae bacterium | reverse complement strand
GCGGCGATCGAGGCCAACAGCCCCGGACGGTCGTAGGCGAAGAGTAGCAAGATCGTGTAGCGATCGCTGGTTTCGTTGTCGAAGCTGACCCGGGCGGGTTGTAGCTTCAGCTTCGAGGCTTCACGTTGACTGGTCGACGACCAGACTTTTCGCTGGGGCGGGACCGGTTTACCGGCGGCGAGCAGTCTCGAGATCCGTTCACCGGTTTGTCCGATGTGCTCATCGTGGTTCGCCGCGATCGCTTGTTCTTCGACCAAAAACGTATCCCAGATCCAATCATCTTCCAGTGTCGTGATCTCGGCTTTGAGCACCGATAGGCCGCAGGCCGCTAGCGCCGCGGTCGCCTTGGCGAAGCTGCCGATCGGCTGGAAGTTTTGTCGCATCACGACGGTATATTCGGTCGCCCCGCGGCCGGCGTCGAAGCGGCCGCGGCAGAGTGCCGGAGGCGGTTCGGGGGCATCGACGGCGTCATGGATCAGTTCGGCCACAAACTGGGGCGAGGGTCGCAGAATCGCGGCTTCGGGCAGTTCGGCAAGGAAATCGCGAGCGGCCTGCGAGGCATTCAAGCGATCGAGATGCCCAGCGATCTCCTGACGACGGCGGACCGATTGGGGACTCGGCTCGCCGGGTAACCTGCCGGTCTTCAGATAGGCCGATGTCCGGCCGTAGAGTTCTTCGATCAGGTCTTCTTTCCAATCGGTCAGCACATCGGGGCCGACGGCGGTCAGGTCGGCCAACGACATCAACGCCAACAACTCGAGGCGTTCGACGGTGCCGACATCATCAGCGAACTTGGCGATGATTTGAGGATCGTTGAGGTCATGCCGGAACGCGGCGTAGTGCATGATCAGATGGTTGCGAACGAGCCAACCGAGCGTCTCCGCGGTCGACTCGTCGAGTCCGAGTACCTGAGCCGTTTCCGCGGCGATCCGTTCACCAACCACGCTGTGATCCTCTTCAAACCCCTTGCCGAGGTCGTGGATCAGCAGCGACAGATGGAGCATCAGCTTGTCATCGAGCCGGCGGTAGCGATCTTCGACCGGTCCTGGTTTGGATTCGAATTGGGTCGCCGCTTCGACAGCCCGGATGCAATGCCGATCGACCGTGTACTTGTGGTATTCGTTGAACTGCAGCAGTCCGCGGGCCCGCTTCATCGCCGGCACGAACTGTTCGAGCACGCGGAGTTCGTGGAGCTGCCGGAGCAATTCGGCGAGCTGTCCGGGACGGCCGAGCAGTGATAAGAAGAAGCGAACGGCGACCGGATCGGGCTGTTCGGCAGGGCGGTTGGCCATCGCCAGCCGGATCGCCTGCCAGGTGCGGTGCGAGATCCGTCGGGAAAAACGATTGGCGACATCCATCAGCCGCAGGACTTCGGCCAAATCACCGGCGATCTTGGGCAACATCTTTTCGCTGACCCAGACGTGATAGGGTCCGACCCGGATCACGTCATCGAAGCGCCGCGAGACCGCCCGCTCGAAGGCTCGCCGGAACAGCGAAGCGCCGCGTGAATCGGCGTAGACGTAAGCCGACGCGTAGCGGACGTTGCGGGTATGTTCGAAGTAATCCTGCATGAACATCTCGACCGCCAACCGTCCCTCCTGCGGCTGATATCCCCATTTCTCCGCGATCCGCATCTGGGTCGGCCGGTCGAGCACGTCTTGGCTGCGGCCGCTGGCGAAGTGGAGTTCGTTGCGGAGTCGCAGCAGGAATGATTGGGCCTGGCGGATCCGGCTGTAATCACCCGCTGGCAGACTGCCGAGTTTCACCAAGCGGTCGAGTTCGGTTTCGCCTTCGCGGGCAAAACCGATCCAGCGGATCAGCTGTAGGTCACGCAGGCCGCCACGTGAACGTTTGACATTGGGCCGCAACAAGTAATTGGTCTCACCCCATTTGACCCGTTCCGCTCGACGAGCCTCCTGCACCGCTTCGACCAGCTTGACCCGTCGTCGCATCGCGCCATGCCGCAGCGAACCGAAAAAATTTTCGTAAACGTGCAAGCTGCCAGCGAGCAACCGCGACTCGGTCAACGACGAGAAAATGACCGGGTCTTTCCAGGCCAGTCGGCAGGTTTCGGTCGGCAAACGGACGGAAAATCCGAGTTGCAGTCCAGCATCGACGATGTTTCGCGACAGGGCCGATGCGAGCGGTTGGATGGAACCGGCGACCCGTCGGGTCGGGACCAGCATCAGGTCGACATCGCTGTACGGCGCCAAGTCGCACCGGCCGTAACCGCCATGGGCGATCAAGGCGATCCGATTGGCCACGCCGTCAGTACCGAAGCGGGCGACCGCATCATTCCAGATATCGAGGATGATCCGATCGAACAGATCGGTCACTTGAGCACAAACCTGCGGCCCGGTAGCCCCGAGGTCGTGCCGCTGGCGAATCTTCTCCCGCCCCTCACGAAGCCGCTGGCGAGCGTCGAGAACGACCGGCTCGATCAACGGTGGAGCGGAATCAGGCATACCGACAGGCCAACCATCGCGACATGAGGACCGGGCGAGGAATCACGGGTGTTCACCCGAATTGGCCGGTTGGGGTCAGAGCGCGTCTTCGCCCCGCTCGCCGGTCCGAATGCGGATCGCATCCTGCAAGTCGGTCACGAACAGCTTGCCGTCACCGATCTGACCCGTCTGTGCGGTCTGCAAAACGGTGTCGATCACCGTCTGCAAATTGTCGTCGGTACAGACCACCTCGATCTTGACCTTGGGAACGAAGTCGATGGCGTATTCGGTACCGCGATAGATCTCGGTGTGACCCTTCTGCCGCCCAAAGCCACGGACCTCACTGACCGTCATTCCGTGAATACCACGCTCAGTCAACGCGTTCTTAACGTCCTCGAGCTTGAAGTGGCGGACAATGGCTTCGACTTTCTTCACGACAATGACATCCTTAGACGGAACAGTGAGCGGCGTGGCACGCGGCGAGACTCCGAACGACTACCGGCCGAACCATATTTTGAACAACCATATTTTGGGCTAGGGGCTGGCGCACCACAAGCCTCCACAGCGATTTCAGCAAACGATTTAGCCCTCAATCGGAGCTGAGCGGTACGTCCGAGGCCAGCTCGGCAGCCGGTTTCACCCACTTCACCTCATCGATCCCTTCACGGGCGTTGGCGACGCGGCTGAGTACGAACAATAAATCGCCGAGCCGGTTGAGGTAAACCAAGACCTCTTCGCTGACACTCGCCTCGTGCCGCCGGACCAGGGTCACGACCCGTCGTTCGGCCCGCCGGCAGATCGCGCGGGCCAAATGCAGACTCGCCGCCGTCGCCGAACCGGCCGGCAGAATGAAGTGGCGAAGTGGCTCCAGAGTCGATTCAAAAGCGTCGATCTCGCGTTCGAGCCGACCGACGTGGGTCAAGCCGATCAGCCGCACCTGGTGAGCATCAGGGTCGGGAGTCGCCAATTCGGCACCGATCGAAAACAGCTCACTCTGGATCTGCGACACCAAGGCCTCGATATCTGGCGGCAATCCGGCCGCCCTTGTCATCCCCAACGCGGCGTTGAGCTCATCGACAGTCCCGTAGGCTTCGATCCGGTCATCGTCCTTCGATACTCGCGGGCCGCCGAACAGCCCGGTGCTGCCCATGTCTCCGGTCTTGGTATAGATTTTCATCGCCGCAACGTGCTTTCTTGAAGGTTCACTGGGGAAGCGGGAATCGCTCGTGTTTCTCAGTTTATCGAGGGTTCAAGGCCATGACGAAACCGCCCGTTCAATCTGCCGCTCACGAAAACCTCACCGTCACCGCCGCCGGGGTCCTGCTGATCACGCGGGGCGAAGCTTCGCAGCCGGCGAAGTTCTTGCTCCTGCGGCATGCCGATCGCTGGGACCTGCCGAAGGGACACGCCGAACCGGGCGAGATGCCGCGGCAAACCGCGATCCGCGAAACCCACGAAGAGACGGGGATCGAACCGGAAGCGATCGAGCTCGACCCCGACTTCGTGTTCCGCATCAGCTATCCGGTCCGCTACCGCCGCAGCGGAGATCGGATCTTTCAAAAAACGGTCGAGTACTTCCTCGGTACGATCGACCAGCCTTGTCCGATTCACTGTACCGAACACATCGGCTTCGAATGGTTCGCTTGGCCACCGACCGGGCCGATCCAAAGCGAAACGATCGACCCACTGCTCGCCGCCGCGGTCGCCCACCTTGGGTCGTGAGCTAGCGGTCGAGGCGGACATCGCGTTGGGGTTGTACAGACTCCGTAAAATTTAGGCAGCGGGCGATTCGACCAGCCGACAGTAATCGGGACGCCCGGCGGAGGTAGTATGTCGATACTGCTTGACGACCTTGCCGTCGCGAATCAAAAACGCCCCCGGCATCTGAAACCCGTCGCCGTCGGGCGGCCCGATCGCATGCCCCGCTAAGATCGCTTTGAAGCCGGGCCACCAGACCGCCGGGCCGAGCAGTTGTGCGAACCGGCCACGCCCCAAACCGTAGGCCCGGTAGAGCGTGCAACTGGGGTCGCTGATCCGCGACAGATCGGCCATCGCGTAGCGTTCAAAGAATTTCTCGCCGGCCGCATCGTCGCCCATGTGTACCAATACCGGATTCACTGCGGCGGCCCGCAACCGCTCCCGCTGGGCCTGCAGATCGGCCAAGGTCTGACGACAAAACGTACAACCGCTGTGTCTTAGAAAGACGACCAAACACGATCGACCCGTAGAGAGATCGACGAGCGAAACGCCGTGTTGATCGCGAAACCGCTCGTTGGCCGCGGCCAGCGAGAGCGTCTCGGTCCCCGCAGGAGCCAGATGATTGCGCGCCGAGTGATACAGGAGCGCGGCGAACGGTAACCACCAGATCACGTCATTGGTCAGGAGCATCAGCCCCCACGACGGTGGCAGACGCCCAGGATCGTCCGCCGACATGGTCAACCACATCCAGCCAAACCCGAGCGGGCCGAGCAATTTACCGAGTAATCCGACCAGGACGATCGGCCAATGGCGGAGCGGATCTCGGGCCGCGATCGCATAACCGATCCCGTAAACGCCGACGACCATCCCGACGCACTGCCAGATCGATGGGTAGAGCGGCTCGGGCGTTCCCGTCATTCGGAACAGGTCGCCGGGACGGAACACCACCCAGCTTCCCCAGATCAGGTTGTACAACGCCGCCGCCACCAGCACACGTTTGCTCCACCACGGCATCATCGATCCTGTCCTCTGTTCGGTCTGCACACCGGCTATACCGCTCCCCCCGCGACCTTCGTCAATCGCTTCGGTTGCCGCTACGTCACCATCGGTTTATACCTTGAAGCGTCGTCAAGAGGCCCGCCCCGATCCCATCGCTTCGTTGGTTCGCCGATGCCCCTGATCCACGCCTTCGAGTTTCTCACCCAATCGCGACAGGCGGAAACGGCTGCGACCGAAACTCCCGGGTCTCAACTTCCCGAGGTGGTCATCGCCTGTGGCAGTGATGCGGCGATCCGGGCCTGGGTCATGACTCGGCTGACCGCCAGCGGCGACGTCAGCAAGTTTGATGGCGACACGTTGGAATGGATCGACCTGCGGGATGAACTGTCGACCGCCTCACTGTTCAGTGCCGGCCAACGGCAGACAGTCGCGGTCCGACAAGCGGACGGATTCATCCGCGGTCATCGGAAAGAGCTCGAGTCATTCCTCGCTTCACCGGGGACGGCGAGCCGGTTGGTGCTGGATGTCGAATCGTTCCCACGAGGGACGAACCTCTACAAAGCGGCGATGGCGTCGCACCTGTTGATCGACTGCTCACCGCCACGCAAGAAGGTGGGCCGCAACGAGCACCCCGACAGCAAGCCGATCATCGAGTTTTTGGTCAACCAGATCGCCCCGCGGTATCAAACGCAACTCACCCAAGGGGCGGCGGCGGCGTTGCTCGAGCTGATCGGCGACAACCTCGGGGCTCTCGACAGCGAAATCGCCAAATTGGCTGTCCACCTCGACGTTGGTGAGACGATCGACGAAGCGTTGGTCCGCGACGTCGTGGCAGGCTGGATCGGCAAGACGATGTGGGATATCAGCGACGCGGCGGCAGCGGGAAAAGCGGCTGAAGCACTCCAGCACATCGACAAGTTACTCCGCGGCGGGCAAACGGTCTTCGCCCTGATGCCGCAACTGTCGTGGTCGCTACGTCGCTTGGCGATGGCGACCGTAGCGGTGTACGAATTGGAGGGCTCAACCGGCCGCCGCGCCAGTCCCCGCGATGGGCTCAGTGGCAGCGGATTCTTTGGCGATTTTGCGAAAGCCGAGGCGCAAATGAAACACCTCAAACGCGCCCGACTCCGCAAGTTGTTCACCTGGTTGCTCGAGGCCGACCTGAAACTGAAGCTCAGTCACAGCCGACCACCGATGGACCGCTGGATGCTCGAGGAACTGATCTGCAAACTCGCCCCGCCCGCCAAGGAATGACGCCCCTGCCACAAGGCTTCGCCGTGGCGTTGGGATGAGCTAGTGATTAGCTGTTGTGGACCGACTCATCCTCTTCGGCGACTTCGACCTCTTCGACTTCTCCGTCGTCCAGCGGCGCCGCGTAGCCTCCGCTGGCGAGCACCTTTTGCTTGATCTCTTCGGAGACGTCGGGGTTTTCGATCAGGAAGTTGCGGGCCTTTTCTTTGCCTTGTCCGAGATAGACTTCACCGTATTTGAACCAGGCCCCGCTGCGGCTGATCACCTTGTGGAGCGTACCGAGATCGAGCAGATCGCCTTCGAAGCTGATCCCGTCGGCATGCATCATGTCGAACTCGGCGACACGGAACGGGGGGGCTACTTTGTTCTTGACGATCTTGGCCTTGACCCGTTGCCCGACCTGTTCTTCGCCATCTTTGAGCGCCCCGATACGGCGGACATCGATGCGGCACGAGCAGTAAAACTTCAGCGCACGGCCGCCGGGGGTGGTTTCGGGGCTGCCGAACATCACGCCGATCTTCTCGCGGATTTGGTTGATGAAGATCACCACACACTTGCTCTTGGCGATCGCCCCGGTCAATTTACGCAGCGATTGGCTCATCAACCGAGCTTGTAAGCCGACATGGCTGTCACCGATCTCGCCCTCGAGTTCGGCCCTAGGGACGAGCGCCGCGACCGAGTCGATCACGATCACGTCGACGGCATTGCTCTTGATCAGCATCTCGCAGATCTGCATCGCCTCTTCGCCACTGCTCGGCTGGCTGACGAGCAGCGTGTCGAGTTCGACGCCGAGTTTTTTGGCCCAGGTCGGGTCGAAGGCGTGTTCGGCATCGATGATCGCCGCGATCCCGTCAGCCTTCTGGGCTTCGGCGCAAACGTGCAACGCCAACGTCGTCTTGCCGCTCGACTCCGGACCGTAAATCTCGATGATTCGCCCCCGCGGCAAACCGTACCCGCCCAACGCCATGTCGAGGCTGAGGCTGCCGGTGGAGACGCCCTCGATGCTCAATTGGTGCGACGCCCCCAGCGGCATGATCGCCCCTTCTCCGAACGTCTTTTCGATCTGCTGCAGCGTCGTTTTCAACCCCGGTTCGAGGTCGAGAACCGCCTTCATCCCGGGATCGAGCTTGACACCCTTGGACGCCGCTTCGGTCGCAATCGTTTTTTTCTTGGCCATCGAATCGAATCCCTGTGACGGTGTTGGAACGGGAACGCACCCGGCGAAACGGTCATCGTACGGCCCGCCGGGGGTGGCGACAATCGATCGCCACGGCTCAGAATGATTATTCGCCAAGGCGATGACACGGTAGGTCACGTCTGCCGCCGCTAACGTTCAACCGCTCGGATCGCGAGACTGCCAACCGGGGCGCTGAGGAACAATCGGCAAAACCGGATCGATCCGCTACGCTAACGACTCGTGCGAGAAAAAGTCTCCGACGTCTGTGGCGAGGAACTCGCCTTCCGGCTGTTTTTCATCACCGCAAAACGGAAAAGACACCGGACACGTTTTCTCCACCGCTTTCTCGGCCCGATCCCCCTGAACTCCATCGCCTGAGCGATTTCAACATGACCGACCTCCCGGTTGCACGCGTGTCCAAGCACTTTATCGAACAAGCGATCGATGCCGACCTCGCGGCGGGCCGGGCCAAAACCGTCGCCACTCGGTTTCCCCCCGAGCCCAACGGATATCTGCACATCGGACACGCCAAGAGCATCTGTCTGAACTTCGGGCTGGCGGAGAAATATGGCGGCACCTGCAACCTCCGCTTCGACGATACCAACCCGGCCAAGGAAGAGACGGAGTATGTCGAATCGATCCAGGAAGACGTCCGTTGGCTCGGCTTCCGCTGGGACAACTTGCACTACGCCAGCGACTATTTCGGCCGCCTGTACGATTGGGCCGAGCGACTCGTGATCGCCGGCAAGGCGTACGTCTGCGACCTGACCGGTGAGCAGACTCGCGAGTACCGCGGGACGCTGACCGAACCGGGGCGGAACAGTCCCTTTCGCGATCGCACTGCCGAGGAAAATCTCGAACTGCTTCGCGGCATGCGGGACGGACAGTTCCCCGACGGGTCGCGGACTCTACGGGCCAAAATCGACATGGCTTCGCCCAACCTCAACCTTCGCGACCCGGTGATGTATCGGATCCTGCGAGCGACCCACCACCGCACCGACGACGATTGGTGCATCTACCCGATGTACGATTGGGCCCACGGCCAAAGCGATTCGCTGGAACAGATCACCTTTTCGATCTGCACGCTCGAGTTCGAGAATCACCGCCCGCTGTACGACTGG
>SKZY01000188.1 GCA_007127095.1 Planctomycetaceae bacterium | reverse complement strand
TTGATGGCCAGCGCCCTATCGCTCGCTGCTGTCTTCGGTGGCATTCCGCTGATTGCTGCCTGGTTCGCTCGCGATTCATTCGCGACCACCTTTCGCCTCCGATCACCGATCGGCGGTTGGCGACTGGCCACCGCCGTCTTCGGTGCCGCAGTGATGGGCCTGGGGTTGTGGGGGCTTGCCCACGAGTCGTTCGTGTTGACCACCAGTCGCCTCGATCCGTCCCGCATCGAGGCCGCACGGACAATGATGGAGCGACTGCAGAGTGTCCCACTCTGGGTCGTCTTGCTGACGTTGGCCGTCGCCCCCGGCGTGATCGAAGAACTCTGTTTCCGCGGCTACCTCTTTTCGTCGCTACAGAAAGTGCTCTCGCCGTGGCGTACGATCGGATTGACGGCTCTCCTGTTCGGCATCTTCCATGTCTTGACCGGCAGCTCCTTACTGATCGAGCGTTTTGTCCCCACCACGCTGATGGGGCTATTCCTCGGCTGGGTCGCCTACCGCACCGGCAGTGTCTGGCCGGGGATGCTGTTGCACGCGGTCCACAACGGGTTTCTCAACACGGTCGGTCGCTATCGCGACGAATTGGCGTTTCTTGGCCGAGTGGAAGACGAGCTAGCTCACCTCCCGGCGGTCTGGCTTCTGGTTACCACGTCGATCGCCTTGCTCGGTGGCTGGCTGATCTGGCTGGCGACCCGTCCCAGCCGAGCCCAATTATCGGCCAACGAAAATCGAGCGGTGGCGAGTGAAGGTGCCAACCTGGCCAACTCTCAGGCTTGACAGCGGTCCGCAATCGGATAGCGTATAGCTAATGAGATTCGTTCTCATTAATCCCGCCATGCATTCCCATCCCACCGCGGAGTTCGGTTTCCGTATGTTAGACGTGATCCTGTCGACTTTGAGTGGCGATACAGCTACCGAACGCGTTGTGCTGATTCACCGAAAAAGCTTCGGCGGTCAAACTGTTATTCTCCGTCGTGAATCGTACAGCGACGACGTCGGTTGGTTTGAGCAATCATCGATCGAACTGTCACCCGGTCAGGTCGGCCAATTGAAGCAGGCGATCGGCGTGCTGCCGATGTCCCGCGTTCAATCGCCTGCCAGCCCCGCTGCGGGTTGTCCGGCCGGAGGGTGTGTCGCGGATTGCGACGCTGGATCCGCCGTCTGCCTGTCGATGGTATCGCAGAACGTCGGCTGACACGCGTTTCTCTGGGTTGACCCTCGCGGCGGCAGCGTTAGGAATTGAAACGCTCTCGATCGCCGTCAAAGCCCGCTCCGACGGGGAACCGGGCCGGCGTCTCGAAGCCGTTCGCAATGAAGGAAATTGGACTGATGGACAGCAAAGCCGATATCGCTAAAGGCCGGGTCAAAGAAGCCGCCGGAGCGGTCACCGATGACGACAAACTTCGCAACGAGGGGAAGGCCGACCAAGCTGTCGGGAAAGCGAAGGGGGCCGTCGAAAAGGCGGGCGACAAAGTGAAGGACCTGGCCGACTCCACCGTCGATTGTGTCAAAAAGACCTTCGGCTAGCCTCGCTTGACAGCTTAACGGCCCTCAAATAGCGTTCCGAGGATGGATAAGCTCCGGGAACACTGCTATTTGGTCGGTTCGCTGCTGAAGTGGTCGTTGCTGGCGGCGTTGGTCGGTATCGCGGCTGGAACCGGCTCGGCCATTTTTCTCTTTGGCCTTTACTGGGCCACCGACACCCGCGAAGCGAATCCCTGGCTGCTCGGGTTGCTCCCCTTCGGTGGCCTGTTGATCGGTTGGGTTTATTTCCGATTCGGGAAGTTGGTCGAGGCCGGTAACAATTTGTTGCTCGATCGGATCCACCGTTCGGGCGATGTCGTTTCTTGGCGGATGGCGCCGCTGATCGTTTTAGCCACCATCGGGACGCACCTGTTCGGCGGCTCGGCCGGACGGGAGGGGACGGCGGTGCAGTTGGGCGGCGGCTTGGCTGATCTGATCGGGCGCCTGCTGCGTTTGGCGGATATCGACCGCAGAGTGATGCTGATGAGCGGCATCAGCGGCGGTTTCGGGGCCGTTTTCGGCACTCCTTTGGCCGGTACCGTTTTCGGGTTGGAGGTGTTGGCGATCGGCAGGATCCGTTATGACGCACTCGTCCCCTGCTTGGTCGCCAGCACGGTGGGCGATTTGGTTTGTCGTGGCCTCGGCACCCACCATCACCTCTACGCGGTCGAGGTCGTACCCGAAGTGACCATCGCGTTGCTGCTTTGGGTCGCTGTGGCTGGGCTCATTTTCGGACTCGTCAGCTCCGT
The DNA here is from genome assembly GCA_007127095.1 of Planctomycetaceae bacterium. Lineage (GTDB taxonomy): Bacteria > Planctomycetota > Planctomycetia > Pirellulales > Pirellulaceae > UBA6163. The sequence continues at coordinate 23,453 of SKZY01000188.1, read as the reverse complement.
TTTTTCCGAGCTGACGCTGGCGGTTCAGTGGCTGGCGGTCAGGCTGGTTGCGACTCCCTGGATGAGGCCTTTTTATGGTGGTTTGGTAGTGATCGGCCTGACCTACGCGGCCGGGACCCGCGACTACTTGGGCCTCGGTTTGCCGTTGATCGACCAGAGCTTTACTGCCGCCGGCGTAGTCGGGATGGCGTTCGCTTGGAAATTACTCTTTACGGCCGTGACGCTCGGTAGCGGTTTCAAGGGGGGCGAGGTGACTCCGCTGTTTTGTATCGGTGCGACGCTCGGCTATTCGTTCGCGTCACTGACCGGCCAACCGACCGCCGTTTTCGCCGCATTGGGGTTTGTCGCCGTCTTTGCCGGTGCGGCGAATACACCATTGGCCTGTGTGCTGATGGGGATCGAACTGTTCGGAGCCGACTTGGCGATTCCGCTGACTCTCGCCTGCGTGTTCAGCTACGTCGCTTCGGGACACCATGGGATCTACTTGTCACAGCAGATCGACACGCCGAAATCACGATCGTTAACCGCCACGCAGGGGAGTTCACTGCGTGACCTTCGTGGCCCATCGCCTCGGCGTTCCGATTCCGACCGCTGAAGTGATTCTTTGGAAATGGACAAGTTTTTTGCCGATTGACCTTGATCGTCGCTCGTCCCGCTCCCTAGTCTCGCCACAGCGACGCCGTGGCAGCGGTCGTGAGTTCACGACTGACGCACCCCGGTCCCTTGATCGAGCCTGAACGTGACCCAACGAGTGCCCCCGCCCGATTGCTTTACGAACCAGCGGCGAACCGCCGCCGGCGTGGGCGATGTCGCCAACCTGCGGCGATTCGGTCGATCGGCAGCGTTCTTGGCGGGCTGTTTGATCGCTTTATCGGTGGGCTGTACGGGCAACCCCTATCTCAATTCACCCGGCGCCACCGCCTGGCAAGGGTCACCCGGAAACGCACTCGATCCGTCGACTTCGCAGATCGCCGAGTTGAATCGCCGTGTCCGCCTGCTGGACGACAACAACCGCCAACTCCACACCCAATTGGCGCAGAGCGAACAGCAGGCGCAGGTCTATCGCGACGAACTCAACCTGGTCAAACAACAGCTTGCCGATACCGCCAACAAGCTCGATTCGGCGATGCTGGCGGCGAACGAGGCGACTCAAAAGTACCAAGGCTTGCAAGCGTCGACTCAGGTCCGCGGCGGTGCCACGCTGAAGGCGAACACCAACTTGCAGCGGTTGGCCGGCCAACTTTCCTCGGGTGGACTGAACGTCGTGCCCGATGGCGAGACGCTACGAATTCTGCTCCCCGGCGACCAGTTGTTCCAGCCCGGTTCGGCGACACTCGAAGCTTCGGCAGCGCCGATCCTGGATGCCGTCGCAGCCCAGATCCGTACCGTGGTTCCGAATCAGAAAATCGCGATCGAAGGCTATACCGACAACTCGCCACTCTACGGCGGCCGGTTCTCATCCAACCATCAACTCGCCGCAGCCCAAGCGACCAGCGTGCTCGATATGTTGACTCGACGATCGGGTCTGCCCGAGCCTCAATTCTTTACCGTCGCCCAAGGGACCAACCACCCCCGGGCCGACAACGGCAGCCCCCAGGGTCGGGCCACCAATCGACGAATCGAGTTGGTGATCTATCCGCAAGCGTTCTGACCTTGCGGTCGCGGGGATGATTTACGCCGACTTTTCGGGCGCTGCCACAGTGGACACGCCCGAATCGCTCTCCGCCATGTCACGAGCGTGATAGCTGCTGCGGACAAACGGCCCACTGGCCACCTTCGTGAACCCGAGACCTCGAGCCAATTCGGCCAATTCGTCGAACTCCTCGGGCGGTACGTAGCGAACGACCGGCAGGTATTTGTCACCCGGTTGCAGGTATTGGCCCAAAGTCAAGAAATCGACGTCATGGGCTCTCAGGTCGGCCAAAGCGTCGAGCAACTCATCGCGTTGCTCTCCCAAGCCGAGCATCAAACCGCTCTTCGTTTTGACCGCCGGGTCATACCGCTTGACCTGACGCATCATCTCCAGCGTCCAACGGTAGTCGCTCTTCGGGCCGCGGACCCGACGGTATAGCCGAGGCACCGTCTCCATGTTGTGATTGAAAACCGTCGGCTGTGCTTCGATCACACGGGCCAAGGCATCCTTGCACTGGACGAAATCGGGCGTCAGCACTTCGGTCGTGGCTCCCGTCCGTTCACGGACGGCGACCACACAGCGATAAAAATGATCGGCCCCGCCGTCGGGTAAATCGTCGCGAGTCACACTCGTAATCACGACATGCTTCAAACCGAGTCGAGCAGCCGCCTCGGCGACGCGATCCGGTTCGTCGGACTCGGGCAATTCCGGTGGACGGCCACGGTGAACGGCGCAGAAACCACACGGGCGGGTACACACGTTCCCCAAGATCATGAATGTCGCCGTCTGCTGGCTGTAGCATTCCATCCGGTTGGGACATTTGGCATTGTCACAAACCGTTTCCAGCCGCAATTCGCTGAGCAATTCCGCGGTCAAGTTGTTCGCGGTCCGCTCCGGAATCGGCCGCTTCAACCAGCGGGGCAGACGCCCAGAGCCGCTGATCGGCGTGTTCGCGGGCATTTCGGGATCGGCGACAACGGGCAGACGGAAAGCCATTAATCTCTCAAAAACAACGTATTCAAATCGGAACGGCAAAGTCGATATCCTAACCGACCAGGCCGATTCGGCCAACGATGCGCGATTGAGGAATCGGCCCGAAGTGCCGGCTGTCGACCGACAGCGGCGAATTGTCACCGAGCACGAAGTACTCCTGATGCCCCAGTCGCAGCGGTAATCGCAAGCCGCCAGCATCGACATCGCAGCGGTATCTCGGCGGCCGCCAAATCATCAACCGTGACACATCTCGCTCCGTTCCAGTAACCCGCAACGCGACCGGTCGCGACAACTCGGTCGGCGGCCGTCCGCTTCCCGAGCCGCTGCCGTCGAGCCACCGTTCGCCGACCGCGGAATCGAGCCACAATTGTTGATCACCCGGTCGCAATCGCCGCTCGACCGTCGTCGTGTGACCAGCGATCCGGAACACGACGGTCAGCCGACCCGGGCGAGCAGCCGAGATGCTGAGTGACAAGCCGATTCGTTCGACCGGTTCGAGTCGCCGTACCTCGCTGGCGTTGGCCGGGAAATCGTCCCGAATGACATCCGGCTGCCGGCCGTGATAGACGTCGTGATGCTGATAGACCAGCCAATCCCGCTCCGCGAACCAACGCGATTCGCCATCACGACGGAAGCGGTCATCATGGACCGGAATCCAGGCCGGTCGTGTTGACGTCAGCCTGTCCGGTCGCACTCGTTCGCCGCCGGGCACGGCGAGCAAATGTTCGTCGATTCGAATTCCGTCAACGAACAACTCGCCGGCGGTCTCGGAAACCGTTTCACCCGGAAGGGCGACGACCCGTTTGACGACGACACCGGACGTGTCAGCGAAACCGTCGATAGCGACCAAATCGCCGCGGCGAGGCTTATCGGTCGCATTGTTTTTACGGGCGGCCTCGTCGGCGAAATCGGTCCAAGGCTCGAGCCAGACGGTTGTCCCCGGGTGAGGCTTGGCAGCATCGATCGGCACATCGCCACCGCAATTCCAGCAGATCACCGCTGCCTGGGGGCGTAGCTCGGGTTGCCAGTGAATCGACCAGGTCAGCCCACAGTGTGGGCAGCTCAGTTCGGCGTGCGGACCCCATAACGTCGGTGCCATCGAAGCCCCCGACACGGTCAGCCTGACCCGACGGGATGCGACCGTGACGCTTCGTACCGCTGCCAACCAGCCGATCAACGCCGCCAGCCCGCCGATAGCCACAACCCCCAGACCGAATCCTGCCACCGCGACGAATGAACTCAGCCAGCGGCGGCGGGAGTGATCTGCCGTGATCGGCAGTCGCCCGATATACTGCGGCGGCGTGGGTTCATGACTCGGTCGCCCGTCGGGATCGAAAGGGTGATGATGCCCCGTCATCGACCGCTTCGAAATGGCTCACCTCCCATCTGTTTCATTCGCATCGCCACCTCCGTACCGACTCAGTCTAGCCGAATGCGGGCCGCTGTGGCGGGGGCTCCTCCACCCAAACACCGATATCGATGACAGCAGCGTCCCCTCAATCGGAAAAAACCGTGCGTGCCCCGTTGGGTAAGGTGCTCGGCGTCCGTGTGCTCGGAACCGGCTCTTACGTCCCCGACCAGATCGTCACCAACGAGGATTTGGCCGCGTTGGGGTGTGACAGCGAATGGATCGTCCGTCGCACCGGGATTCGTCAACGCCGCCGAGCCGCCGACGACCAGGCGACCAGCGACCTGGCGCTGCAGGCAGCGCTGCGCGCGCTGCACGATGCTGATGTTCCAACGGAGGAAATCGACCTGATCGTGGTGGCGACGATGACACCCGATTTCCCGACCCCGTCGACTGGCTGCGAGCTACAAAGGCGACTCGGTGCCGTCGCCCCGGCGATGGATGTCAACGCCGCCTGCGCCGGGTTCATGTACGCCGTCGTCACCGCTGCCCAATTCATCGCTACCGGCAACAGCCGGCGGGCATTGGTGGTCGGCGCCGACCTGATGAGCCGCACCATCAATCCGGAGGACAAAAAAACCTATCCGCTGTTCGGCGATGCCGCCGGGGCAGTGGTGCTGGGGGCTGACGAGCGTCCCGATTCTGAAAGCCGTTCCGGGATCCTCGCCTATCAACTCGGCAGCGAAGGGTGCGGCGGAGAAATGCTCTGTATCCCCGCTGGCGGTAGCCGGCGGCAATTGTCACCCGACGCTTTCGCGGCCGGGGGACAGTATTTGCGGATGGATGGCCGTGGCGTTTTCAAATGGGCCGTCCGCGTCTTTGCCGAAAGCGCCCACGACGTTCTCGAGCACGCCTCGCTGACCGCCGATCAACTCGATCTGGTAGTCATGCATCAGGCCAACCAGCGGATCATCGACTCCGCCGTCGCCGATGTCCGCGTCGATGCCGACCGGGTATTCGTCAATCTCGATCACTATGGCAACACCAGCGCCGCCAGCATCCCGCTGGCGCTCGATGAGGCCGCCCGCGGCGGTGGCATCCGCCGCGGCGCCCACGTGCTGCTGTCGGGATTCGGCTCCGGGCTGGCGTGGGGAACGGCACTCTGGCGCTGGTAGCCGCCAGATCGCTCTGGGATCGGCCTTGACGTTTGTTTAGAATGAACGTCGAAAAGAGTGACATTCACCGACTGGAGTTCGATCGAATTCTTCCGCGTGCTCTCTGTTTCCCTGTCGATGCGAAAGCTTGTGGCCTGAGCTCGATGTCTCCGGTCGGTTGATTCGCGATTTATTCGTTAGCGCACTTTTTATTCTCGGGCGTGGGTATCGATTGATACCTACGCCTTTTTCGTTTCATCACACGGTGGCGCTATCGTCCGATCGCGTGAAAGAGGTGCTCGGTACCTTTTACCTGTGCGGAATCTTTTTCCCACTCATTGCTGCGCCGCTTGCTTGTCCTCGGTAGCTGACACCGACTAAGATTGTCAGCGGTCGTTTGTGGGGCGAACGCCGCCAGCGGATCGCCAGACCGGCAGCTAATATGCCGATATCGCCGTGCGCGTCGTCAGCGTCCCTTGTTCAATTCCCGGTAATCCAGAGGTCCCGTCATGAAGTTCAACCAGTCCGATCGCCGGACATTCATCAAGCAAGCGACCGCGGCCGCCACGGCGAGCGGTGCCATCCCCTATTTCGCGTCGTCCGGCAACTCGTTTGCCAACCAGGCGAAGAACGATCGACCGCAAATCGGCTGCATCGGCGTCGGTAGCATGGGGACCGGTGACGCCCACGGCCACAACGGGTTTGGCGATATTTTGGCGGTCTGTGACGTCGATTCGCGGCACGCCGATCGGGCTAAGAACGACGAACGGATCGGAAAAGGTAAAGCCGATAGCTATGCCGATTATCGCCGCGTGCTCGATCGCGACGACATCGATGTCGTCAGCGTCGTGACCCCCGATCACTGGCACGTCAAAATCGCGATCGAAGCGTTGCAGGCCGGCAAACACGTTTTCTGCCAAAAGCCGTTGACGCTGACGTTGGAAGAAAACCAATTGATCCGCAACGCCTGCAAAGCCCACCCCGACAAGGTGTTCTTCATCGGCACCCAGCAGCGGAGCGACAAAGACCGTTTCCTGCGAGCCGTCAACATGGTCCAAAAAGGACTCCTCGGCGATATCACCAAGATCACCTGCGGTATCGGTGGCGGCGATCAAGGCGGTCCGTTTTCCACCGCCGAACCGCCGAGCGAACTCGATTGGGACATGTGGCTCGGCCAAGCCCCCAAAGTCGACTACATCCCCCAACGCTGCCACTACCAGTTCCGCTGGTGGTACGAGTACTCCGGCGGCAAGTTCACCGATTGGGGCGCCCACCACATCGATATCGCGCTGTGGGCCATCGAACACGACCAAGAAGGGACCGGCCCGGTCGAGATCGATGGGACCGATGCTAAACACCCGGTACCGTACGAAGACGGGATGCCGACCGTCGACCACAGCTACAACACAGCACATGACTACGCCGTCAAGTGCAAGTTCGACAGCGGGACCGAGATGATCGTCACCAGTCGCGGCGACAACGGGATCCTCTTCGAAGGGACCAAAGGACGAATCTTCGTCAGCCGCGGTCGGATCACCGGCCAACCGATCGAAGAGAACTGGGACGAAGACAAGTTCGGCCAAGAGGACCTCGTTCGGCTCTATCGCGGCAAGCCGTTCGAAGGCCACAAGCAGAACTTCTATCGCTGCATCCGCGAAGGAGGCCTGCCGGTTTCGGATGTCTACAGCCACGTCCAATCGATGAACGTCTGTCATCTCAGCGCCGTCGCCGCTCGCTTGGGTCGCGCGATCAAGTGGGACCCCAAGACGGAACAGATCGTCGGTGACGAACAAGCCGCCTCGTTCTTCGCCCGCGAAGCTCGCAAAGGCTTCGAGATCCCGCGGGTCTAGCCATCGCCGTCGCCCCTGACGCCAATCCTCAATGCTCCCATCCTGCCGGATTTCATTCCGGCAGGATGGCGTTGTGATAGACGTCTTGAACGTCGTCGCAGTCGTTCAGCATGTTGACAAACTTTTCGAACATCGGTAGGTCATCGCTGCCGATTTCGGTCTGCGTTTGGGGAACGAAGGTGATCTCTTCGACCTCCAATTCGGTATCGGGCAACGCCTCGAGCAACGCGTTCTTCGCTTTGTAAAACTCGGTCGCCGGAGCGAAAATCGTCACCTGCCCCTGCTCGCACTCGACATCGCCGACATCGACATCGGCGGCCAACATCGCCTCCAGCACCTGATCGACGTCATCGCCCTTGAACGATAACACCGCCAAGTGGTCGAACAGGTGCGACACAGCCCCCGGGGCGGCCATCTTCGATCCGGTCTTGGTAAAGCAGTTGCGGACGTCGGTGATCGTTCGATTGTTGTTGTCGGTCAGGCAATCGATGATGAATGACGCCCCGCCGGGCCCGAACCCCTCGTAGCGGGCCGGGGCGAAATCTTCTCCGCCGGCGCCGCTCGCTTTGTCAAGCGCCTTTTCGATCACATGGCTCGGGACCTGCTCGCGTTTCGCCTTTTCGATCAAACTCCGCAACGCCGGGTTGGCCGCCGGATCGGGCCCGCCGTTCTTGGCGGTGACGTACAGTTGCTTGCCGTATTTCGAATACAACTTCGATTTCTGGCCAGCCGTTTTGGCCATCGACAATTTACGGACTTCGAAACTTCTACCCATCGCGATCGTCTCGTTTGGCGATTGTGAGAAACGTTGCCTGCCATCGGCCTCGCAGCATACCAGCGACGGCCGCAATTCACTACGATGGGACCATCGCTCCATTCGGTCCCCAATGACGTCATTTCATGCAAAATATCCGGAATTTCTGTATTATCGCCCACATCGATCACGGCAAATCGACCTTAGCCGATCGCTTGATCCAAGCCTGTGGGGGCGTTACCCAGCGGGAGTTCCATGACCAGATGCTCGACTCGATGGACATCGAACGCGAGCGGGGCATCACGATCAAAAGCAACACGATCACGCTCGATTACCAGACGGCCGACGGCCAGGTCTATCAGCTGAACCTGATCGATACACCCGGCCACGTCGACTTTTCGCACGAGGTCAGACGCTCGCTGATGGCTTGCGAAGGGGCCTTGATCGTCATCGACGCATCGCAGGGGGTCGAGGCCCAGACGGTGGCGAATCTCTATCTGGCGCTCGAATACGACCTGACCCTGCTGCCGGTCATCAACAAGATCGACCTGCCAGCCGCCGACGTCGACCGGGTCCGCGAAGAAATCGATTCCGACCTCGGGCTCGATCCGTTCGCCGCAATCCCCGTTTCGGCGAAAACCGGAGCCGGTATCGACGACGTCTTGGCCGGCATCGTCAAACACCTGCCGCCTCCCCAAGGCGATCCCGAAGCGCCGCTCAAGGCTCTCGTCTTTGATGCCCACTTCGATACCTTTCGCGGTGTCATCCTGCAGTGTCGCGTGATGCAGGGGACGCTGAAAACTCGCGACAAAATCCGCTTCATGCATACCGACCGCGAGTACACCGTCGACGAACTCGGCTACAACCAATTCAAACTCAACCCGCGAAAACAACTCAGCGTCGGCGAAGTCGGCTACCTCGTCGCCGGTGTCAAAAGCGTCCAGGATATCGAGATCGGCGATACGATCACTCTGGTCGATCGGCCAGCCACCGAGCCGATCCCGGGTTACCAAAAAGCCAAACAGGTCGTCTTCTCGTCGGTCTACCCGATGAGTACCGATGAGTACCAAGACCTGACCAAAGCACTCGAAAAGCTGGCGATCAACGATGCCGCACTGACCTTCGAGAAAGACAGTTCCGCCGCACTCGGCTTCGGTTTCCGCTGCGGCTTCCTCGGTTTGCTGCACCTGGACGTGATCCAAGAACGGTTGCAGCGTGAGTTCGATCTCGGCCTGGTCATCTCTGCCCCCTCCGTGAAATACAAGCTGGCTCTCAATGACGGCACGACCGTCGAGGTCGACAACCCCAGCTACTGGCCCGATCCGACGATGATCGATGCGACCTCCGAGCCCTACATCAAGGCTTCGATCCTGATCCCCGAAACCTATGTCGGGCCGGTAATGGAACTCTGCCGAGAACATCGCTCAGACAGCCAGACAATGAACTACCTCTCCGCCGGACGGGTCGAAGTGACCAGCGAAATGCCACTCGGCGAGGTCCTGTTCGACTTCTATGGCAAACTGAAAATGATCACCCGCGGCTACGGGTCGTTCGATTATGTCCCGATCGAATACCGCACCACCGATATCGTGAAGGTCGATATCCTGGTCAACAAGGAACCCGTCGATGCCCTGTCCTACTTGGTCCACCGCGACAAGTCGCGTGCCCGGGCCCTGCACTACTGCGAACAACTCGCCGAAGCGATCCCCCGTCACCAGTTCAAAATCCCGATCCAAGGCGCGATCGGTGGGACGATCATCGCCCGCGCGACCATCCAACCCTACCGCAAAGACGTGACCGCGAAACTCTACGGTGGCGACGTCACTCGCAAAAACAAACTGCTCGAAAAGCAGAAAAAGGGGAAGGCCAAGATGAAGCAGTTCGGTAGCGTCAACATCCCCCAAAAAGCCTTCGTCTCCGTCCTCCGTGCCGACAAGGAGTAATGACCGAGCGGGAAATAAGTGTCTGGCACTTTTTTCCCACACATCGCTGAGCATCAGGACTCATCCATGAATCAAGCCCCGATCACGATCCTCCAGGTCGGTACCAGTCGCTTTCTCCAAGCTCACGTCGATCTGTTCCTCGACCAAGCCCAAAAACAGGGCCAAGACGTCGGGTCGGTCGCGATCCTGCAAACGTCGGATCGCGACGACGGCAGGCGACGCGTACACGCCTTCAACCAGCGTCCCTCGTTCCCCGTCGTGATCCAAGGGATCGAACACGGCAAGACGGTCGATGTGAACTACGACGTTTCGATCGTGGCTCAAGGATTCGCCGCAGCCGATCCGGACGATTGGCGACAAACACTCGCCCTGATGCGTCAACAAATCCGCTACGTCGTCTCCAATACCGCCGACAAAGGCTACGAAACCTTCCCCGATGATCGGCTGACCAACACCGCCCCACGCTCCTTTCCCGCCAAGTTGACCGCGCTGTTACGAGAACGTTTTCAGCATTCAGGTGACCCGCTGACGATCCTGCCCTGTGAATTGATCCCGAACAACGCACAACTGCTCAAGCGACTCGTCCTGCAGATCGCCACCGACTGGCAACTGCCGTCAGACTTTTCGGATTGGCTCAACGCAAAGGTTGTCTGGGCCAATACGCTGGTCGACCGGATCGTCTCCCAAGCGATCGAACCGATCGGAGCGGTGGCGGAACCGTACGCGTTGTGGGCGATCGAACAAACGCCGGGATTGAAACCACCCTGTGAGCACCCGGCGATCGAGGTCGTGCCGAGCCTCGACGTCTTCGAACGGCTGAAGCTTGGGGTACTCAACCTCAGCCACACGTTCCTGGTCGAAAAATGGCTCCGCGACGCCCGACCTGCACAAATCGTCACGGTACTCGATGCCATCAACGATCCCGGATACGCAGCGGCGCTAGCCGACGTGCTGCAGACCGAAGTGATCCCTGTACTCGAGCGACAATTGCCGGGTGTTGCGGTCGCTGACTATGCGGCCACCGTCCAGGAACGCTTCCGCAATCCGTTCCTAAAACATCGGCTGGACGCGATCGCCGATAACCACGACGAAAAATTGAAACGGCGGATCCTACCGGTCTGGGAAGCGTCACGCCAACTCTTCCCCGATCGCCCCACCCACGCCCTCGATCTGGCCCTCAGACGCAGTGCACTGCCAAAGTAGATTGAAAAGGATCGAGCATGTATTACTTGTGGGCGGTCTTGCTGGTGCTCGGCAATGCCACCGCCTGGTCGACCAACGCTCTGTCGCTGCCCGGAAATTGGCTGATCGTCGCCTTAACCGCGATCTTCGCGTTGCTGATCCCCGAGGCGGATGGTCGTGGGATCAGTTGGACCGTCGTCGGGCTCGTCGCCGGGTTGGCGGCCTTCGGTGAAGTGGTCGAGTTTGCCGCCGGTGCCGCCGGGGCTGGGCGACGAGGGGGCAGCCGCCGTGGGATGGCACTGGCCGTCCTCGGTACATTGATCGGTAGCATCGTGGGGGCCTTCGCCGGGATCCCGATCCCGCTATTGGGACCGGTCATCGGCGCGATTGCTGGCGGGGCGCTGGGTGCCTTCGCAGGAGCCTGGGCCGGCGAGATCTGGATCGGCCGCGGTTGGCGAGACGGGCTGGCCGTCGGCCAAGGAGCCCTGATCGGTCGCCTACTCGGAACCGCGGGAAAGCTAGCAATCGGCGCGGTGATGGTCGTCGTCGTCGCCGTCGATGCCTTTTTCTAATCGCCAGAATTCGCTGAATATCGCCACGCTCGACAGCGCCACTTTGCGGTGGAGTGCTGCTTTCGTGATTGCAGCATGCGTGTTAACAGCGCTGACGGGTGCGAATTGGCTACTTAGGATTGGCAGAGGTCGGATGCGTTTCAGGACTCCTTGCGGTCAAACGCAGGCGTCCTTCTCTGGAATCGCGTTGAGTGCTTGGGGAGCGTAGCATCTTGCGGCAAATAAGTGTCGCCTTTCGCTCCGCGAAAGTAGCGTTCTGGCGTTCTTTCGCGGAGCGAAAGGCGACTATAAAAATCCGCACGACGCTAAACAAAGACATCTATCGCCGCCTTGCAAGAATGCGACACCCATTGAATCAATGGGTGACGTCGCACCGTAAGGCCTCCAGGGGTATCCGCTGCGTCCAAACCCCCGGTTAATGGCTTGGATCGCGTCGAGATGATTATCTAAAAATTGATCGGCCAAAAAACACCCCGGAACGCAAACCTTGTACGTTGGTATACAATGCGCCCGCGACCTTCCCACCGCTTGGAACGCACTTGGCCCGTGTTTCAAAAACATTCAGGTTGGATTACTTGCGTTGTACAACGAGTCGCTACGGCAGGGTGAATTCGCGGGGCTGGCCGCAAAGTTGCTGTAAGGCTCGTCGCTCTGGGGCGTCATTCCGTTGTTAGCCGACTCAGGTTGCCCCCCCAATGGGCCGAGCCGCAGCGCAAGGAATGTTCATGTGAACGCCAATCGAACCTCCACTTCCCCACCGTCAAGGCGGCGCTTTCACCAAGCTTGGTTTGCTCGGCGTCGTGATTCTGCTCACGGCATTGGGCTACTGGCAATCAAAAAGACCTTTACTTGCCTCGCCCCGTAAAAAAACACTTACTCTTTCGATGAGCGGCGACGCCACCAACCGGCTGCTGCGCCGGCTACCAACACAGCACTTCTGGAGACCAAAGCAATTCAATGAGCTACCTCAATCAACTGCAGCCGCTCGATGACGATAATCAAACACTACAATCACATGTCCATCCGACAGACTGGATCAATCCGACGCCCAACGGCCGTTACAACCTGGTCGTGATCGGTGCCGGGACCGCTGGCTTGGTGACCGCCGCCGGCGCCGCAGGCCTCGGGGCTAAGGTCGCTTTGGTCGAGCGAGGGCTGATGGGCGGCGATTGTCTCAACGTCGGCTGCGTTCCCTCCAAGGCGATCATCAGCTCGGCGCGACAAGCCGCGGCGGCGCGTAATGCCGGGCGGTACGGCGTAGTCACCTCTGAAGTTCACGTCGACTTCGCTGAAGTGATGCAGCGGATGCGCCGCCTGCGGGCATCGATCAGCCCGCATGATTCGGCAAAACGGTTTAAGAAACTCGGTATTGACGTTTACTTCGGTCAGGGCACCTTCACTGGCGAGCGGACGCTAGCTGTCGCCGGGACCGAGCTGACTTTCAAGCGAGCGGTCATCGCAACCGGTGCGCGGACAGCAGAGTTACCAATTCCCGGGCTGAAAGAAGCCGGCTACCTGACCAACGAATCGGTATTTTCACTAACTGAACTGCCACGCCGCTTGGTCATGATCGGTGGAGGACCGATCGGATGCGAAATGGCCCAAGCTTTTGCAAGGTTCGGCTCCGCGGTCACACAAATCGAACAGTCCGGACACATTCTACCGCGCGAAGAGTGTGATGCTGCAAAAATCGTGCAAAACTCGATGGCTCACGACGGAGTTACTTTTCTGCTTGACGCGAAAGTCGTCTGCGTCGAAACTGCAGGTAAAGAAAAGGTAGTCATTGTTGATCAAGCTAATAAAGAACGCCGTGTCGTCGCTGACGAAATTCTCCTCGGTATCGGGCGAACGCCCAACCTCGACGGCTTGGGACTCAACGCGGTGGGAGTGGCCTCGCATCCCGCTCACGGTGTCGAAGTCAACGATCGCCTGCAAACAACCAACGCCAATGTTTATGCCGCCGGCGATGTCTGCACGAAATACAAGTTCACTCACTCGGCGGACTTCCTCGCCAGAATCGTGATCAAGAACGCACTGTTTCATGGACGTGCCAAGGCAAGCGACCTAATCATACCCTGGTGCACCTTCACCTCCCCCGAACTCGCTCACGTCGGAATGAGTCCCGCGGAAGCGACCGAATCGGGCGTGAAAATCACGACCTATGAACAGTCGCTATCGGGGAACGACCGAGCCATTCTGGACGGCGAAGACGACGGTTTTGTTCGCGTCTACTGCCGCCAGGGCAGTGACCGCATCGTCGGCGCGACCATCGTTGCGGCACATGCCGGTGAATTGATTGGCGAAATTACACTGGCGATCAAACACAAAATCGGGCTGGGAAAGATCGCCTCCGTGATCCACCCCTACCCGACGCAGGCCGAGTCGATCCGCAAACTCGGCGACCAGTATAACCGCACCCGGTTGACTCCGATGGTCAAATCATTGTTTCAAAAATGGCTCGCCTGGTCACGATAACTTACGTGATGCAAGGCAGGCGTCGCTAGCTGGACAGCACCACTTTGCAGCGAATAAAAGCCCGAAGTGCAAGCGATCGAGCACCGTGTCTCATTCCGTCGCCGGATGGAAATGCGATTGCACATCATGATGTGCGGGTTATGTCGAAGGTTCCGTGAAAACTCTGTGTTGCTAAGAAGCGTAGCGAGGTCGTCACCCGAGAATGTAGCGTCCGAAAATGAATCTCCCGACAACGCAACACCTGAAAATGCTAAACCCGATCACATTACGCCGGTTGCTGAAAGCACATTGGACAACATTGAGAACGAACTGCATCGGCGATCATCCAGCGAGCTTTCTCCAGCGGCCAAAAAACGCATCCTGACGGCTCTAAAAGCAATAAAAATTGTGTAAGACAGCATTCTAATTCTCGTCAACTTAACTATGGGCCCAACGCCGCATCGGAGCTTCGTGCGGATTGGTTTTCACGATAACGAGGTAACACGGCGAAGTCGCACAGAGGATTCACCGATGACCGATAATCAAAATCCGAAATGAGAGGTGGTGAACAAAGTCTGGACGATCGCCGGGCCTATCATGGCTGACTAGAAAGTTAGCCAAGATGAGCGGTAAGAGCCAAAAGTCCCCATCAGTTGGTGGTCGTACATCGCTGCGTGCTCCCTCTCTGAAGTTTCCGACTCAGCCTTGGCGGACTAGAAAAACTTCTGTAAGGAATACTTGGTTTGCGCGTCCACTTAGCGCTCTGGTAAGGCCCCGAAAGAAAAAAACAACCATGATCAATACGCTCAGCAGCGCAGTGGCATTTGGCAAACCCGGAATCACACCACGCTGGGCGCGCGGCAACAAGGACGCAGTGGGGACGACCTGCTCGGCATCCAGCTGCCTCTGGTTGACAGTATCCGGCGGTATGTGGCTGGCCATTGCCGCGTCGATATTGCGGTGCCGTTAAATACTGCGGCGATTCTTCGACGAGTTCTTCATCACCGGATTTACTTCCAACCCCACAATCTTCCACAACGCTATCAATAATAGCAGCGTCTACGACGCTGCTATTCGCAAGCTCGCGGACAAAGAAAAGTCAGAGGATGAGTTGTTTTTTGAACTGGCGATCGATGATCTCACCGAGGCGGCTGACCTGCTACGGCCTATCTTCGATCGGCTATCCGGGTGCGGCGCTGCGGCATTGTGTCGTGTCGTGTCGGATCCTCATAGCCTTGACAAGGGCTGGGTCGGGTTCGACTTTGAATCCGCCTTCGGGTGCCCGGACAAGCTGATAAATGAGGTAGCGATACAAGCCCTGGGGAGCTACCATGGAGGCAAGCTGCTGATCCTGGGTTTCGGCCGGCCACTTTGGGATCGATCAGGGCATCCTCGTAATGATGATCGAGAATCACCGAACTCAACTGATCTGGCGGCCGATGCGGGACTGTCCCTATGTCGGCAGCGGATTGCGGCGCGGCGGGTTCCGTGGTGGCTGGATGGATCGCCAACGATGAGGAGGCGGGCTTCGTGAAAACCTACGTCAAGGAAGGGACAGACCGAATTCTCGGCGCGACGATCGTCGCCCGTCACGCGGGAGAAATGGTCAACGAGATTACCCTGGCGATGGTTGCGGGCATCGGCTTGCGTCCCCTGGCCCGCGTTACCCATGCCTATCCGACCCAAGCCGAAGCGATTAAGAAGGCGTTGGACGCCTACAACCGTACACGTCTGACGCCAACGATCCACTGGCTGCTGTGGCGCTGGCTGAGGTGGTGGTCGCCGTACCGCCAAGCGAGAGGCTCACGATGACATTGGCGTTGACGTTATCGATAGCCCTGGTGGCCGGCCTGTCTATTCCGCTGGGAGCACTCATCTCTTCCAGGGTTTCACTGAAGTCGGTCTGTTTACAGCATGACATTGACAGCTTCGTGTCGTACTTCGGAGGCGGGGCCTTGCTCGCAGCGATCTCGCTGGTCTTGTTGCCCTATGGCATCGAACACGTTTCGGTGCTTGCTGCCTCATTCGCCTTCTTGATAGGAGGTCTCGTGTTCTGGCAACTCGACGCGTGCCTGAAACGCGCAGGCAGCACGGCTGCGCAATTCATTGGAATGTTGCTGGATTTTGTCCCGGAGGCCATTCTCCTGGGCGCTGCCGCCGCAGCCGACTCCAGTGTCGTCTATCTGCTGGCCGCTATGATCGCGCTACAAAACATGCCCGAGGGTTTTGCGTCTTACCACGAGATGCATCACAGCAAAGGATCGAACCGACGATTGTGGCTGATGTTTCTAACCGTTCCGCTGGTCGGTCCGCTGGCAGCCTGGCTCGGCTTTTCCTGGTTAGCAACCAGCACCACCCTCCTCGGGATCGTGATGCTGTTTTGCAGCGGCGGCATTCTCTATTTGATCTTCGATGACATTGCACCCCGTGCACACCTGAAACACCGTGACTTTCCGGCTATCGGAGCCGTATCCGGCTTCCTACTCGGCTTGGTGGGAACGATGTTAACTCACTGATCAGGGCACCAACTTGACCTGAAATCCGCTGACATCGTGGCGCATGATATCGTTGGAGGAGTCGCAAAACTGATCCCCGTCAATTATCCCGCAAGAGTCCGCAAGATGTTTTTTTGATCTATGCGGTCTGTTTTGATTCCTGGCAGATTCCTAAATTCCTTCCGTTATAGAAACCGGGCGATGAGAATCCTTGAGTTTTAAGAAATTGCTGATCATGATGCGTGGGTTCATGCCCCAAATCGCTCACAACAAGGATGCGATGACAGACCAAGTTTTTGACATCTACCTGTCGCCTTGGTCAAGCGAAGTGGGCAAGAAAGCCTTGTTCCGTAATTTTCGGCGGCTGAATCCCGAGTACATGCAGGCGATTGTCGGCGACCTGAAACATCTGGACCATGAAACGTTGGTCATGTGGGGAGAGAAAGACGCTTTTCAAAAACCACGCTACGCGAGCAAGCTTCAGGAAACGATTCCGAACGCCGACCTGATTTGGATCAAGGACGCCGGCCATTGGCTGATGGAAGAGAAGCCCGAAGCGGTCAGCTGCCAATTGATCACATTCCTGGACAAGCAGTAGACTTTTATGAAATCAACAATAGGCAAGGTTGCGTCGTGAGCCAACCACGCACGGTAATTCTGATCGGGGCTGGCCATGTGAATTTATATGTTGCTGCCCATGCCGAAGCGCTGATCGAGCGTGGGGCCCGACTAGTGCTGGTCGATCCAGATCAGTTCTGGTACTCAGGTTTGGCCACTGGAATGCTCGGGGGCATGTACGAATCTGCCGAAGACCGAGTGGACCCACGGGCGTTGATGGAAGCCCATGGTGGCGAGTTCATCCAGGACTGGGTCGAGACTGTGGACGTCGGCGCGAGGCGGCTGCGATTGGCCGGCGGCGGCGATCTGGCCTATGACTATTTGTCGGTCAACGTTGGAAGCCGAGTGAATGTAGACGCTCTGCCCGGCGCGGCGCACGATCCAACCGTTTGGTCGGTCAAACCCATCTGCAATCTGTGGAAGCTTCGAGCGCATTTGGAATCGCGGTTTCGAACGGGTAAATCGCCGCGTGTAGCGGTGGTCGGTGGCGGTCCTACCGGTTCCGAGGTGGCTGCCAATCTGAAGGCTTTGGCCAAACGTCACGACATCGATATGAGTGTGACGCTGATCACCCGCGGCGATCGGCTGATCAAAGAGGCTCCGGCCGGCGCTGCCCGAGGTCTGCATCGAAATCTGAGACGACGCGGCGTTTCAATCCGCACGCACACTCCAATCGTCCGTCGCGAGGGGCGTTCATTGATCGCTGATGACGGCAGCCACATCGACGCCGACATCGTCGTCCTGGCGATGGGGCTTGAAGCCAATCCGCTCGTGCGTCAAACGGGCTTGCCGACACACTCAACGAATGGTTTGCGTATCAATGCCAAGTTGCATTCGATCGCGGACCAGCGGGTATTCGCGGGCGGTGATTGCGCTACGATGGAGGGCTTCGATCTGCCAAAGCTGGGTGTGTTCGGTGTGCGCCAGGCGGCCTTTATTCATGCCAACCTGCTGGCCAGCTTGGAACAAATACCACTGATCGAATACGAACCCCAAAAACGCTATCTGGCCATTCTCAACCTCGGCGACGGCACCGCACTATCAACTTGGGGGCCGTTGTGGTGGAACGGTCGTTCTAGCATGTGGTTGAAAGACTTTATCGACCGGCGCTTTGTCGAAGGCTACCGGCGTCAATACGACACCAAGGCAAACCAACGTAGGTAATGCCATGACCAGCAAACAACTTGATCAATTGTCGATCACTACCAGTACGATCAACTGCAAACGAACTGTGACAGTCGTTCGGTGGCTGTCGATCTTATTGATTCTCGCCGCGTTGCTGGTCATCGTCCGTGCGTTGCCGATTGGCCAGGCGATGGAGGCGATGCAAGACTGGATCGGAGGCCTGGGGATCTGGGGACCGGTGGTCTTGGCGTTTGTATACGTTGTGGCCACGGTGCTGTTCGTGCCGGGAACGATTCTGACGTTGGCCGCCGGCGCCTTGTTCGGATTGGTGGTCGGGACGATCACGGTCTCGATCGGGTCGACGCTGGGAGCCGCCCTCGCCTTTCTGATCGCCCGCTATGTGGCCCGCGACAAGGTGGCCGCAATAGCGGGTCGCCACCGCAACTTCGGTGCCATCGACCGGGCGATTGGTGAAGGAGGCTGGAAGATTGTCGCTATGCTGCGACTGTCGCCGGCGATTCCTTTCAATCTTCAAAATTATCTGTACGGGCTGACGCCGGTTCGCTTCTGGCCCTGCGTTGTCACAAGCTGGTTGGCCATGCTGCCCGGCACGTTTCTTTACGTCTATCTCGGACACGTGACGGGCGCGGCAGTAGGGGCCGACTGGGCGCGGACACCTGCCGAGTGGGCCATGTTGGCGGTGGGGTTGCTGGCGACGGCCGCTGTCACGGTTTATATCACGTGGTTGGCCCGCCGTAAGCTGCAAGAACAAATGAAGGAGGCGACCGAGGAGGGCGACGCGTCGCCCGACGCCAACGATGAGGACCAACCCGATAAACAGGAAGCTCCACCCCTGCGAAACACCATCATTCTGGCCTCGGTCGCGCTCGTTTTGGTCGGTGCGGCGGCCTACGTGTATTTTTCGAGTGCGACAATTGATCGTTGGTTGAAGGGCCTGCTTGGACCTCCTCATGTGGAAATGAAAGAGGCCTTCGCTGAAAACGCGTCGAGCCCGGCGTTCGATCGTTCCGCACCGGACTCACCGCTTCATCAAAACGTCGACGCTGATGGTTGGATGAGCAACTGAGCGATCAGGCGGCAAAGGTACATACCGCTGGTTCACGATGGTTCCGTTACGATGGGCAAGCGGGCGTGGAATACCTGACGCCATTGTATCAGTGGTATCGTGGCGACTTTGAGTAGGCGGCCGGCACGGTGCTGGACTACGCGGCCAAGATCGTCGCGCCGCTACAAGCGGACCTCCAGACGAGTGGCCGGCCTCAGATCATGTGGCTGGTAACACTGCCCTTACACCCACGCGCACAGGCCATCTCGGCTGGCGATGCGCCGCGGGAGCTAGTTGCACTGGGCAAGGTTTCGCCAGAGGTGTTCGGGCGGGTCAGCTATCCGCGGCCGACCGAATCGCCACCGACCGCAAACCACTCTCCAACTCCTGCCAGAGGTTGGCCGGCGGATTATTGAACAATTACAGTCTTGCCGATTAGGTCTCTTTCTTCTTGAATACCAATTTTTTTCGCTCGCCAAAGGTTGCATCAGCACTCGCCGGGAAACTAACTTACAGGACTTATGAAACAAGACCGCTCGAAATACAGGGCCGTTGAGCATTCGATACGGCAATTTGTTTTCGGACGGATCCTTACGCGGACCGTCCCCGAAGCTAAAGGCTAATTATGAGTTTTGACGACCGTACCCTATTCGTCGGCTTGCTGGCGGTCGGTTGGCTGTTTGTCGGCTGCGGTCGCGATCGCTCGGAGGCCCCCGAAGGTGTCCAGACGCCCTCTGCCGCTGCTGCCTCGATCGTTCCCGCCGAGACGCCCAGCGAAGCGGCGAAAACCAAGATGCTCGCTGCCAAGGAAGCGCTGTTCACGAAGCTTTCGAGTCGATTGATGGAAGCGATGAGTGGTCCGGGTCCGGCGTCTGCGATCTCGGTTTGCCAACAGGAGGCGCCGAAAATCGCTGCAACCGTCGGTGAAGAACAAGGCGTACGGATCGGCCGCACCGGGGTGCGTTTGCGAAACCCCAAAAACGCGGCGCCGTCGTGGGCGGAATCGTTGGTGAACGAGCGGACCGAGACGCCGACGTTCGTGGTCTTGGACAACGGTGATTCCGCGGCTTTGCTGCCGATCAAGTTGCAGGGCCAATGCCTGATGTGCCACGGTCCCAAGGAGCAAATCGCTCCGGTCATCCAAGACCAACTTGCCAAGCTGTATCCCAACGACGAAGCGACCGGGTTCCAGCAAGACGAATTGCGAGGCTGGTTCTGGATCGAACTGCCGCCCGGTTGAATTCGACACAAGCGTTGTTTTGCGCAAACGACCTGCCGGTCAGGCATTGAGCTGGAAAAAAGTACCACACGGAAAGAAAGTGCCAGGCACCTTTTACGAGGCACTCGCCCTGCGGGTGCTGCGCACAACACCGGGCCCTTGTTTTCCGCTCGATTCTAAGGTGCCAACGAGATAAGGTCGTGGCCTTGCGAGGTGATGTCGACGATTCGTGATCCGTCGATCACGATTTGATAGCGTTGCCCGACGGGCGCCCGGATCTCGGCCCTGCCGTCAACGATCTCGACCGGGAACGGTGAGACGACTCGGTGGGGGCCTGCATGGGCCACCGCCAAAGCGTCTTGCTGTCCCGATATCCGCCGCCGCAAATCGACCAAGACGCCAGGATTGATGTCGGCCGGGATACGGTTTTGCGAACCGAGTGCGAACGCGTCGGGCAGCGTGCCGAGCGAGGGACCGTTGGGATACTGCATCTGTTCGCCGCAGATCAGGATCCCTTCGGCGACTTGGCGCCAATTGAACGTCGGTTCGTGGGGTGCCAGCAAAAGCAGGGCGTAGGCGTAGACGGTGCCACACCACTGGACGGGCAACCCGATCCAGTTTGGCGCTTCCCAGTTGGTTGCCCCATACACCGCCGTCGTCGCGTAGCTCATGATCGGCCGGTCGCTCCACTGGTAGACGAACGGCAATCCGCTGATCGCCCAGCGGCGGGCCAGGTCGAGATGTTGTTGGTCGCCGGTCAGCTCGAAGGCTCGGGTGTGAGCCCAGACGAGGTGCGCCGAGGCCAAAATATCGGGCGTGTGCAGTGGGACTTCCCAGGTTTGGGCGCCGCGGGGCGTCCGAAACCGCTCGGCGAAGCGGAGTGTTTTAAGTCCGGCCGACAACGAATCGGCGTTGCCGGTCAGGTGGGCATGTTCGAGCAGCAAGAAAGCCGGCCGTCCGCAGACGCCGCTGGCGGTGTCTTCAAAGTGGCCCCGCCGATACTCGCCGTCGTAGCGATACGAGCCGTCGGGTAACTGCGATTGACGCAGGTTAGCGGCTTGGCGATTGACGATGTCGAGCCATTGGTCGGCGCGACCGCTGACGAAGTAGCTCGTCGAATTGTTGACGTGGGCGCCCCCGTACTGCAGCCGCGGCAGGTCGGGCATTTCGCCGGTGAGCCGGAAGATCGCCGATGCGCAATCGGCCAGCGGGGCGCCGCGGGCCGGCATGGTTCGGACGCCCGGTACGACGGCGTGAAACCAGCCACCGTTTTCCGCATCGAGGATCGCTCCGCGATAAGCCGCCAGCGACAGTTCGGTTTGGGCTGCGGCCGACCTCGGTGGCTCGGGCAACGGCGGCAGTCCACGGCGGCGGACCGCCCATTCGATCGCGTCTTCCAAGCGGCCGCCGGCGGCCCAGCCGTCATCGATACGGAGCGTGGAGGTGATCCGGCGGCCTTTCAGCGACATCCGGTGGCCGGCGGTATGGTCGACCCAATCGGGGCTGGCAAACGTCGGCTGCAGCGCCGTGTCATCCCAATTCATCGCGACGCTGATCCGGTCGGTCACCAGCGCCATCAGCGGCATCGTCAGGTGCCTCGGCGGCGGCTCGACGCGGAGGTGCTCATCGGTTTCGATATCGAGTCGCGAACTCGACATTTCACCGCGGCCGAGGTATTCGACCCCGGCGAGCAGTCCCTGCTCGAGGTCACCCAACACCCGCACGACGGGACCTTCGACGTCATCGTCCGCATCGATCGCGATTTCGAGTCGCTCGGGCGATGTGCCGCCGAGCGTCACGCGGACTCCAGGGCCTGTCAGCTTCAACGGCCAATCCGCTTCGGATTCAGGGCTCAATCCGATCGCACGGCCGTCGCGATGAACCAGCGGCGCCAGTGCCGCCACCACCTGGCCGTCGCGGTGCAGGCGGACGATCGCCCCGTCACGGGCGATCTCGACCTCGACGTCACCGACCCGGTGGGTGAATGCATCGACAGCGACGGAGGGATCGAATTGCCAGAAGGAACGCTGCAGAGTCGGTAGTCCCGCCGATTCGACGACGATCTCGAGCGATTCCAGTGGGACACGTGAGGCGGCATCGGCGGCGAGTTCGACGGCAGTCGTCATGGCGGCCGGCAGGCGATGAGCTTGCCCGTTGACATTGGTGGTGATCGGCTGGTCGTCGTGATTGTGGATCAGCACCCGCCGGCCGTCGGCAGAATCGATGCGAGCGATTTCCAGCGGATGAAAACGGCCGCGATGCAGCGTGATCCGATCGACCTCGATCGTACCGACAGCCATCGCGGGATCGAAACGGAGTGACGTCAGGTCGGCCGCCGATTCCAGCGGCACCAAATAGTCGTGCCATTGTCCGTCGTGGATCAGGTCGAAACGTACCTGACGAGACTCGTCATGACCGGGGTTGCGGATCGTTGACCAGAAAAATTGTCCTTTGCCGTCGGCATCCGATCGGACTCGCAACCGGATCGCCAACGATCCGGCGGCGGCTTTGACGGGAACCGATAAATAGGGGTCGCCGCCGAGCGAACGGATTTTCAGCCTTCCGTCGACGACTTCGAGTTCGCAGTCATTGAGCGGTTCCCAGCCGCCGGCTCCGCCACCATCGGCGTCATCAAAATCCCAATCATGGACAGGATCGCCGAGGATGTATTGTCGCGGCTCGGCATTCGGCAGATCGGTGTTATCAGCGCGAGCGGTCGGAGTGACACCGAACAGCCCGATCACCAAGCCAGCGATGGCCAAGGCCGTCACGATGGGACGCCGCGGCGGTGCTGAGCCGGGCCGGGGAGCGAACGCGGCGGCGGGGCGATGGGGCATCATCGGGTCGTCCGGGGCAAGTGGGAGGCGGGGTTTTGACACCGCTCGGGAATCGAAATCGGAACGAGCGGTACGAGACGGGTGGCTGTAGAGCGAATCGGCTCAGGTGACGAGTCCTTGGGTGACGGACATGAAGATGTCTTCGAGTGTCGGATCCTTGTCATTGAACTTCCGCATTCTGGTGCCGGCGGCGATGAGCGTTTGCATCAG
>SKZY01000284.1 GCA_007127095.1 Planctomycetaceae bacterium | reverse complement strand
GGGTGATCAGTTGACGAATCTGTTCCTCAGCCTCGGCCATCGTCGAGACGACGACGGCATGGTGGCCGAACCGCTCGGTCGCGCGGTCCAAGTCGCCGTGCGTATCCCACAAACCGACAATTAGCTTGACATCGGGTAGTCGATCACGGATTTGTTTGCAGACATAACGCGCATCTATCACCGCGGTCGGCAGCGTCGCGCAGACGCAAATCACATCGGCCTTGTCCACATCGACCCAATCCACCATCTCGCTGACCAGCGTTGTGACTGCCGAGGCCTGGACGCGACTGCTGGTCGTCTTCAGGACTTGGGAAAGCATTAAAGTCGTCAGTGCATCGGACTGAGTCCGGGCGGGCAAGCAGAGGACGTTAAGTGGTGCGACACTGATTTTCGCGATGTCGTCATCGCCGTCATTCGTCCCCGTCGACTCGGTCGGATCCGCAGAGGCGGAATCCGCCTGCCGACGGTCACGGCAATCATGAATCATCTCTCTCAAACACTGCATGATAAACTGATGTTTTTCCTCGTTTAGCTCGCCGAGTTGCCAATGTTTCTCCGTCAAGGCGATTGCGGGGACGAGGATCGCGTCGTAGGTCTCTACGAGCGATTCGTGCTTCAGAAAACCGACGAGCAGATCGGCAGCCTCTTCCCGGTCTCCTGCCAGCAGTCGCTGATAGATACGTGTTTTGGGCTCAAACACGGGGTCGTTGCCCAGCAGGGTTACCAGAAACGAAAGCTGGGGGACGTGCTTGCCGACCACTAGGATGCAGACGGTCAGCGGGGTGGCCAATAGCAATCCGACCGGCCCCCACAGCCACATCCAAAACGTCGCCGCGACGACGACACCAACCGACGACACACCGGTGTTTTTTCCGTATAGCCAAGGTTCCATCACGTTGTTGCAAATGAGTTCCAAAACCGCGAATAGCCCGATGGTGAGTAGCGGTATCCGCCAGCCCGTCGAAATCGCCAACGCCAACGCCAATGGAATCACGCCAGCCATCCATGGCCCGATGTACGGAATGAATCGCAGCGATCCCGCCAAAATGCCCCACAATACGGCATTGGGAACGCCGATGAAGTAGAGTCCGACACCCGCCGAAATGCCGTACGTGGCGTTGATCAGGAACAGCATCGTAAGGTAGCGTTTGACCCGCGAATTGGCATCTTCCAGTATCTGCGTGGTCAACGTTACGTGCCCCTTCCCCAACAAGTGGATGAAGCGGTCACGTAGATCTTCGCGGCGGATCAGAAAAAAGGTGACCAGCACGATGACAATGCCGATGGTACCCAGCAGTTCGAGCAGCGTTCCGAATGTTCCACCGAACGACTCGAGTGAACCGGCGAGTGCAGTGATGATCCGCATCGAAGCGGGAGATTCCTCGGCTTGCGATTCGCCGTTTGCCCGATCAGCCGGTTCCGGATCGGGTTGTACGACGTTTCCGTCGGCTTCTCCAGCCGACCGATTCAGACCGCTTAGCGCCGAAACCGCATGCGCGTTCACTTTCTCGAGCCTCAGCTCGATATTCCGTGAGTATTCGGGAAGGTTGTTGGCCAGATGACTCATCTGACGTGTGGCCGCCCAGGCCGCAATCACCAGCACCGTGAACCCCAGCAGGGCTGTTACCAGCACCGCGGGGATTCGCCCCAATCGCCGACGTTCTAAATAATCGCAGACGGGACTGAGTAAGAAGCTCAGCAGCACCGCGAGCGTCATCGGGATAATCAGACCTTTGGCCAAGTAGAGTGCCGCGACGATGACCGCGATCGATGCCAGCGGCACCATCCAATGGGTTTCAGTGGCGGTCGCCTGCTTCGCCATTTGATCCTTTGTGCTCAACATGGATAGGGACTACCAAGGTTTCAACTTCCACCCCAGTACGAATCCGATGCCGACGCACCACATCGCGACAACCTCTGGTTTCTCGCGTGTGTACTCCTGGAGATACTTCAGCAAGTCGGCGGTAGGCGTGATCGGCTGACCCGGCCGCTTCACTTCGTGCGCGTTGCCAGTGGCTGGGTAAAGGCGTTCTTCGTTCATGTCATGATCCTTTGCGAGGGGTGGTTATAGTGAATGAGAAATGTAGGGTCAGCTACCATTAGTGCAAAACACCGCTGAGGCGATTTGCTCGCGATCGGTAACTTGCCCGGTTTTTTTAAACTAACTTAAGCGTCGCGATCGGCAACTCGAGATCAATCATGGCAGTTTTAAGGTTTTTACAGTCCAGCGATCGCCCCGGTTCCTGCATGCTCCATTGGCAGGCTCGCGAGTTCGCGGCCAACGCGGTAAGACTGCCTTGGTTTTGCCGAGGTTTTTTCGGGGTTTCCTTGAGTACTTAATTAAAATCGTTTCATGAGAGCCGGCTGTTTGCGACGACTCGTTTAATCCAGCGTAAGTTGCGAATCAATTCGTCTCGCGAGCGTCGTAGCACCGCCCCGTGTTTGCGAACTTGAAGGCATCCGCCGATGCACATCAAGACACTGCAGATCGCCCCTCCGGTTGCGACAATCAGAAACGCCGTCAGCAGCGAGGTTTCCAAGAATCGCTCGATGGCGAGCGCTACGCCAACCAAACCGATCGGGAAACAGGCCAGACCGAGTGCTAGGCCACCGAGCAAGAGCAAACTGGGGGCCATTGCCCGACGGCCGCATTCGCGTACGTCGGCCACCAACAGTTGTGACTGCAATTCGGTTAAGGTCAGCACATCATTTGCGAATGCGCCGACGTCCCGTGCCAAGCCCTGCGATTCGGTGTCAGAAGCACCGTTTCGATCCGCTACTTTCGTTTGCTGATCCATCCGATCAGGACTCCTATGCAAAACGCCGCACCGATTCCTACTGCGGGGTGTTCTTGAACGTACATTTCGACCGCGCGCCGCCCTTGGTCGAGTTGCTTTTGAGCCGAGTTGAGGAGCTCGGTGGTAGCGGTTGGTGTCCGTGGGATAGGCGGATCGGAAGCCAACAGATCGTCGGAAATGCGATTTTTCATACTTGATCCTCCGAGTCTGATTTGCCGGACCGTGCCGCGAAGTACTGGTTGGCTTGTCGTAGCGAGTACGACAAGGCGCCCCGCCAGAGCAAATTGCCGGCGAACATCAGAGCCGCACCGCGAATTCCACGCTTCGACGGTGAGTTTGAACGGGTCATGTGCCGATTGTGATCGGCCATCTCGTCCAGTGTTTGGTGGACCTTGCGGATTCCCAATCGACGTCGCGGGACAATCAGATAGCCGACGGTGCTGGCGGTCCAGACGCAGACCCAGGGATAATTTCTGACGTAGTGACGCCACTGTCCCATGTCACGCGCGCTATCGGCGATCTCTTGAGCCCCGTCGTGCAAATCACATCGCACTTCCTCCATCCGTCGGAGAATCGCTTCGGTTTCCGGCGAATCTTGAATCGATCGCTCCGAGGTTGGTTTTTGTAGCACCGAATCTTAGCCGTTTTCTATTTTGCCCAGGACGCGGGAAGGACGCCGCCGAGCGCGTCTAACACCTGTCGTCCAACCTGTTCCGCCGCCAGTTCCGTTCGTCGTCCCAGCGTCGGCCGTGCAGTAGTCGGCTCGCTGAGAAGGTTACCCAAGGCCACACCGGCCCCGAGTCCGACTCCAAAGACGATCATGACTGAGGAAATGGGGTAATCAGATACCCATCCTGATGCATCCTCCGTGATGCAGGGCGATTTTTTCTGCACGGAGCTCTTCTGGTGTACGGTACTCATGGCTTTCGACTTTCATTAGACGGTATGGATTCGACATCCGGTCGTTATTCAACGCGACCGCAACAGCAGGCTGATCACGACACCCGTGATGATTCCGGTTCCGAAACAAACGGCCAGTGATTTGGCGGGCCGTTCCCGGACCATGTCTTCGACCTCGGCATAGCCTTCTCGGATCGAGTCGGCTGCTTGATGAGACGTTTCCTGGACGACTTCACTGGCCTTTTGTGCATAACCGTGAACCGCCTCGTTAGCACGATTGACCGCCGATGTGCCGTTCGTCGAGAATTCGTCAAAGAACTTCTCGATGCTCTCACGAGCGGCGCCCGTACGTTTTTCGATCTTACCCATCAGTTTTTCGACGTTGCCATCGAATTCCTTGACGTCGTCATCCGTGAGCGAGCCCCATTTGCTCCGCAGCTTGCCTTGGATCTCGTTCCAGTTGCCCTGAAGTGTTTGTTGGTTGATCATTGTTCGGTCCTCGGTTTCTTGTTTAAAAAAGTGGTTTGAGTTGCTGGCGGAGGACACGTTTCCATTCGCTAGCGCGGCACGACCCGATCGTTCGCCTGTCGGCAGTCAGTACACACTGCCAATCAGCACGTACGCGATCTGTCCGAAAATGGCTATTCTGGAGCGGAATACTCGGTGCCGATTTACCATCAGCGCATAAAAAAAACCGATGTGGCGGATCACCATAAGGTGGTCCACCACATCGGTTTACTGGTTAACAAGCCTCCCGGCAGTGCCAGGTTGCTGTTTAGTTAGTCACCCGAATCCATTTTGTCGCCAAGTGAGGCGTCACAGAGGTTGCTTCGCTCCCGCTCCCGACATTTCGATCCTACGTCGCCGTGTACGATAGGCAAGGGGTGAAGCCAAATTATTTGGAGCTTTCCTTTCCTGGGTGGGATATTTCGAGGCCGGGTCGGATGGCGGTTTTAACCACTGAAGTCATGGATCTACCTCAGTGGGCATAAGGGTTACTGTTTTACTACAGCGAAAACAGAGATCGGCGTTCGGTTTTGCCAGTGGGATGAGAGGGGTTGAGTTTTCAAGAAGAAGACTCGTCTCTTGCCAGTCACTTAGATGCGATTTTGTTCATGAATTGAATTTAAGTGCTCTAATTTTTGGCGGTGTTGAATCGTGTGCGGGCGACGATGCACATGGCGCAGCTGTGGTCGCAGCCGCCTCGCCCGGTGGTCGATCCGTCGGCGACGTTTGCCGACGTGTCGGTGTCGCATGAACGGGTGCCACAGCCCGGCCCGCAGCCCTCGGCGAGCAGTTTCGCAAAATGGCCGCTGCGAACCCGCGACTCGTAGCTTTCCGCCAATCGTTGGACCAGATCGGTGTCGGACGCAGCGGGCGGGTCGAGAAAGTAGAAGATCAGCGTTCCGGCGTCGAAGACTTGGTCGATTTCCAGCAGTGTCGCCTTGGAGCCGGCCTTGGCGAGACGGTCACGACATTGCAGCACCGCCTCGATCCGGTGTTTTTCGAGGCGTGAAATCAGCAATTCGTCTTCCGCCGTCGTCGCGCGCAAAATCCGCGGCAACTCGGGTCGTGCCAGGCCGCTGCCGGTTGCCTCGAGCGAATCTGTCGATTTCTGGTCGGTAGCGAAACGGCTTGATTCGGGTTCGCAAACCGCCGTCACCTGACCACACTCGATTCCACGGGGGGTACGACAGATCACCCGTGTGCCGCGGCCGTGTTGGTGGCCGTCGACCGCTTGGCAGCGAAGGATTTCGCCCCACGCCCCGATCCGTACGAAGTAGTGTTGCATCGGTCGCTGGTCCGGCGGCGGGGTGGAGCTCCGATCGTCGTCCGGTGGCCGGCGGACAACGATTACAATTTTTCCGATCGGCCGCCAAGGTGGCTTGTCACTCACCGGCGGCGCGGCCAACATCAGGGACGCTCGTTCGTCACGAAGACGCGATTCGAGACCGTTCATTCCCTTTTGCACCCACTATCTTAATCATGTCCACGGCTACCACGGAACCGACCGCAGTTTCCCGCACCGCCGCGTCGGCCGCCAACGCGGCCGAAATCGATTACCGACAATTGGCCAGCGACGTGTTGGCGGGGCATCGAGTCACGGCCGAGCAGGCGTTGGCGATTCTCGATTCGCCCGATCAAGATCTGTTGGCGGTACTCGATGCGGCATTCCGTGTCCGCCGGGCCCATTTCGGATTGTCGGTCCAGCTCTATTTTTTGATGAATGCGAAAAGCGGTCTCTGTCCCGAGGACTGCAATTATTGCAGTCAATCGAAGGTCTCCGAGGCGCCGGTCCCGAAGTACAACATCTTGCAGCGTGATCAATTGATGGCGGCGGCCGAATTGGCGGCCGCGCGTCAAGCCAAGACGTATTGTTTGGTAATCAGTGCCCGCGGGCCGAATGAACGGGAGATGAAAGCGGTCGAGGAGATCGTGCCTGAGATCAAGGCCAAGTACGGGCTCGATATTTGCGCCTGCCTCGGCTTGCTGACCGCCGAACAGGCGCAGCGGTTAAAAGCATGTGGCGTCGATCGGGTCAATCACAACCTGAATACCAGCGAGGAATATTACGCCAAGATCTGCACGACCCATACCCACGCCGACCGTGTCCAGACGCTGCATCACGTACGGGACGCCGGCTTGGAAGTTTGCAGCGGTGGGATCATCGGGATGGGCGAAACGCATCAGGACGTCGTGGCGATGGCGATTCAGTTGCGAGAATTGGCCGCCGAATCGATCCCGGTCAACTTCTTGAACTCGATCGACGGCACGCCCCTGCAGAACCAATCGGAGTTGACGCCCCAGGACTGCTTGCGGACCTTGGCGATGTTCCGCTTGGTCAACCCGACGAGCGAGCTGCGGATTTCCGGAGGCCGGGAGCTTCATCTGAGAACACTTCAACCGCTCGGCTTGTACGCTGCTAATAGCTTGTTCGTCGGCGACTATTTGACCACCAGCGGTCAACCGCCGGAGCAAGATTACCAGATGATCCGAGACCTCGGCTTTGAGGTTACCGGCGGAGTCACGCTGCCGACCGAGGCAGCGCCGGCAGGCCACGATCGCGCTGCGAAGAACGGCCAGCAGCCGATGCCGGTCGCGTCGATGACCTCGGAAAGTTCGGGTGGTTGTGGCGGCAACGGCGCCTGCGGGTCCGGCGGTCAGTGCGGCGGTGGGCAGTAACGTTGGGCCAATTCCGCAGCGACGGATTCGAACACTTCGGGCCAGGCTCCGATCCGCGGTTGACGAAAGATCCGAATCGACGGGTACCAGTCCGATGTGTCGCCGGTCTGTCGCCACCGCCAATCGGGAACACGACCGAGGATCAGCCAGACCGGCACGCCGAGCGCCGCGGCGAGGTGGGCGGTCGACGTATCGACGGTGATCACCAGATCGAGATTGCGGATGATCGCCGCGGTATCGAGAAACGCGCCGCTCGATTGATCGATACCATCGGGTAGCCGGGCGACTCGGTCACCGAACGCGACCTGATCGAGTTGTTCCTTGCCGAAGCCGTGTTGCAGCGACAGTAAGGAGACGCCGGGTACGGCCGCGAGCGGAGCGAACTGAGCCAACGCGACCGAACGATAGATGTCGGCGTGATGCTGAGGATTGCCTTGCCAACAGATTCCGACTCGTGGCCGTGGGACGGTCAAAGCCCGTCGCCAATAATCGACCAAAGTCTCTTGGATACTCAGATAGGCCGCATCATCGCCGGGCAGGGCCGGGTAAGCGGTTGCCAATTCGCCTCGCGATTCGTACCAATAATCGACGACGTCGATCAACGAAGCGTGGTAATCGACATGACTCACGCCGAATTGGTTCAGCGGGATTCCGTGGGGGACCAGCAGGTCGATGCCGCCGACCGAAGAGAACAGCGGTACGAGTTTCGAATCGCAGCGGAGAATCGTTTTGGCACCGGCTTGGCGAAGCGTATGAGCGACACGGACGAACTGGATCGCATCGCCGATCCCCTGTTCGGGATAGAGCAAAAACGTTTTGCCTGCGGGTGATTCGCCCCGCCACGGCGGGATCTGTTCGCCGGGACGACCACCGGGGTTGAAATGCCAGCGATAGCGATACTCTCGCCAGCCCTCTTGGTATCGTCCCAGCAGCAGGTAGATCACGCCCAAGTTACGATGCAGTTCCGGATCGTCAGGCGCTATCTGCAACGCTTCCCGGTAAGCCTCCAAGCCCCGTTCGATTTCACCGGCCCAGATCCACAGCGTGCCACGGTTCTTCAGCGGTGACAGGTATCCCGGTTGTTGCTGCAGCGCTTGCGAAAAAGACTCGTCGGCGGCTGCGACGTCGCCGACCATTCGGAGCGAATTGCCGAGGTTATTCCAGGCGATCGGAAAATGATTCTGAATCGATAAGGCGGCTCGGTAGGCGGCGATCGATTCATCGAAGCGGCGTTGATCGAACAACGCGATGCCGAGATAGACATGTGCGGCGGCATGCCTGGGAGCCTGCGAGAGAACTTGCCGATAAACGGCCTCGGCGACGGCGACTTGCCCGGCTTGATGGGCTTTCCAGGCCTGATCGAGGGCGGCTTGTACGGTCACCATAGAGCAAAATCAGAGCGATCGTGAAACGAGGCATCCCCAGCCGTGGGGCGTGGGTGTCAGCACGCAGGGAAACTCCCGGCTCATTCCCCTTCATCCGTTCGTTCAGTGGCGGAAAGTGAGCCGAAAATCGGCTCGTCGGTCGACTCGCGTGACCGCCCGATCGGTTGGAATCGACTCAAGCGATCACGCGGCGTGGGCGATTTGTAACGGCAGCGTTTTTTTTCTTGGGAATCGGTGCTGCGGATGGCCGAAACAACGATAGCGGTTCGTCCGGATAAGACGCGACCACGGCGGGAGGGCGTCTCCGTGACACCTTTCGCGAGCATTGGCCAGGGATCAGGCCGACGTTGTCAGCTGATCCTCCAAACCGAGGCCAAGTTCATGTCTGTCGATACGGTCCATGCCATCTTGGGCATCACCTTTACCTGCGTTTGGCTGATCGTCGGCCAAATCCTGGTCGGTGGCCGCTAAGGAATCTGCGG
>SKZY01000223.1 GCA_007127095.1 Planctomycetaceae bacterium | reverse complement strand
TAAGCCGTGCAGACGATCGACGACCTGGTGATTTTTTTCGCCGCCGAATTGCAGACGGTCTGGGAAGAGCTACCGTTAAGGATCGGCGGGAGGGTGGCAGCGTCGAAATCGACACCGTGGTTAAAAATCGCTTGGGCCATGGTCCGAGCGAAGGTTTTTTTCTGAAGAAAACTCTTCTCTGTCCGTTGATGGCTTATCTGCGATGCGATCTAGCAATGAACTGGAAGCATGGGTGAGGTGCCTTTCGTACGGGACACCCACGGGGCGAGTACTTTGCATTCGCTGCCCGCGTCTGTTTTCCTGGCCGATCTTTAGCGTACCGCTCGGATCGCCCGCCATATGGTGGTGGTGTCTGCTCGTCTGGTTCAGCTTGACGAGCCTGTCGATCGCGGCACCGCCGCATGAGGCGACGATCGGCGACCGGGTCGCGCCGCTGTACCGACGTGACATCGAGCCTTTGGCGGCGGCGAACTGTGCCGCATCGGGGTGTCATGGCGGTGTCAGGCCGGGTGTCGCCGAGGCGTCTACTGCCGGCTTGTCGGCTTATCCGCTGTGGCTTCAACACGACCCCCATGCGCGGTCCTGGAAAACCCTTTGCAGCGACGAAAGTGTCACGATGATGTCGCGATTGGGCATCATCGAAAACGGTCGGATCGTCGATGCGGCGGGGTTTGATAATTGCTTAGCCTGCCACAACAGCTATCGGCTTGATTCGTCATCGACCGGTCGCAGGAGGTCCCTCCATACGGCGGATCTGCTGCCACCGCCGACCGCCAGTTCGCCACGGTTTGCCGAAGGTGTCGGCTGCGCGGCCTGTCATGGCCCGGCGGAACGTTGGATCGACCAGCATTACGGCGCCCGGTGGGATCGTGACACGGCCATCAGCGACGGCTACGTCCGCAACGACGACCTACTGACCCGTGCCCGGATGTGTGCCTCCTGCCATGTCGGCGACCGAGACCGCGACATGAACCACGATCTGATCGCGGCGGGGCATCCGGTGTTGCGATTCGAAATGGCTTCGCATCACGCCCGGCTTCCCAAGCATTGGCGAGATGCTGCGGCGGCCGATCCGGCCCGATTCGAGGCCGAATTGTGGACCGCCGGGGCGATCGCCACGGCCGACGCTTGGCTGGCGTTGCAACAGGGACGGGTCTCCCAATGCACGCCGGTCAGTACCTGGCCTGAACTTGCGGCGCACGACTGTTCGTCGTGTCATCAATCGATCCGGTTGAACAGCACCCGTCGACCGCTGAGTGATCCCGGCCGTCGTGGTGCGGCCAAGATGGCGGCCTGGGACATCACTCCGCTGAGACTGCTGCTGGCAGGTTCTGACCCAAATGTGATAGCGGAGACGGAGGCTACGGTCGATGCTGGGCTGGATGACTTGCAACGACTGCTGGAGACGATGCCGACGAGTGATCGTGATGCGGTGTTGACGACGGTGGCGAAAGTCCGCCAATCGCTGGCCAGCGCTCACGCCGATGGACTCGGTCTAGTCCGACCGCCGAGATTGGTCGAGCGAGCGATTCGAAGTGCCGAACGGCGCGATCCGGTAGGCAGTTGGGAAGCGGCTGCCCAGTTTTATCTACTGCTCGCTGCTTCGCGATATGAATGGTCCCCGAGTCGTAGCAGCGAGCTTGGGCGAGTCACTGATGGGGATGGCGACGTTTGGTCGCAGGCCGATCGCCTACGCCTCGGGCTGGCCCTGCCGACCGAGCTCGACTCGCCTCGATTCTCGCTCTCACGGCCACTCGGCCCCGAGTTGACGCAAGGCGAAGCGGGCCGACTGATCCGACAGATTTTGGCTGGGTTACAATCGACGGAGGGTGGTGTGGCGGATCGGCTTGAGTCTGCTCCGCGACGGATCGCCCCGCTGTCCGATGCTCGTCCTATCGCTCCTTCCCCTGCTGCGTCTGATTCCGCCGGTGCGTCCCAAACATTCGATACGTCCCATGTCAGAATCCGTTGACTCGCAAAGTTGCCACCTCTCGCTCCGCGGTATCCGCCTGGTGATAGCGAGTTTGGTATGCCTGGCGAGCGGTGTATGCTCCGCCAACCGGGCTCGGGGACAATCGCTGGATGATCCGGTGTTAGCCGCTTGGGCATCGTTTCCCGCGACGTACGCGTGCCGGCAATGCCATTACGAATCCGAGCCGGTAGGCAACCTGCGGTTCGACGATCCGACACAGCTCAAACGGGGTGATCTTTCGCGGCAGAACGAAATGTATCGCTGGGTTCGTGATGACAAGCATGCGATCGCCCGTCTCCGGGTCGAACCGCTGCGGGCCGATGAGATCGAAGCCGAGCAGCGGCAGGTCGCCAGTGCGTTCGACTTCGGCGACGGGGTGGGCGCCGCAGCTTGGGTCGGTCCCAGCAATCTGCTCAGCCGGCGGATTTGTGACGCGCTGGGCATCGATGTCGATCGGCCACAGGGCTATCAGAGGTTTGCCGAATCGTGTCTGAGTTGTCATGGCGGCTACGACTCGAGCGCGGGGCCTCAACCCGGTTTTGAAAAGCCGCAGAGTTTGGCCCGCAGCCAGCCCGGGATCAGTTGTTTGAGTTGTCACCAACAGTTTAATGGCAGTGGTGCCACATCGTCGGCGTGGGTGTTGACGCACGCTTCGCTGCAAGACCCGCAGGAACGTTCTTGGCGGGAGTTGACGCCCGAACAAAAAGCGGCTCAAGGGATGCGAGATATCCAGTCGGTATCGAAACAGACCGACCTCTGTCTCGATTGCCACGTCGGCAATCTGCGACGCGGTATGTTCGTCGATCACGCAATGTATGCAGCCGGTCATCCGCCGCTGCCGAACTTCGAGATAGAGACATTTGTGGGCGCGATGCCGCCACATTGGCGCAGCGAAGCCGAGCAGTGGTCGGCATTTGAGGAGGCTGGTTATCCGAAAGCTGAGAAATATTTCGCCGTCAATTATCCGGGGCTCAGTAGCCGCCTGTCCGCTGGGGGTGAAGCTTGGACGGATGTGGCGTGGGACACTCGGCGGGCGTTGATCGGTGCGGCCGCGGTGCTTCGTCGCGGTGCCGAAACGATCGTCTTGGCTGCGGAGTCCGAAGGACGGGAAGCCGGAAGTTTGTGGGGCGACTACGCTTTGTACGACTGCGCGGCGTGTCATCACGAGCTGCGACGACCGAGCCTACGGCAGCAGCGGGGATACCCTGGCGCGCCGGGACGCCCGCGTCTGCACGAGTGGCCGGATATTGTGTTGCAGACGGTTGCTCCAGCCAGCTTTGCGGCCGGAGCGCAACAACGTTTGGTGCAAGCGGTGACCGCGGTCCCCTTCGGCAATCCGGTCGATTGCCGCGACGCAGCGGCCGAATTGCTGACCGCTTTGGACGCCTCGGTCAACCGGATCGAGTCCGACTTGGTCGTCAGACGCCAATTGGCCTGGTTGTTGATCGAGCGGATTAGCGCGGTCGATCGCGACGCGTTGGTCGATTACGCGACGGCCCGTCAGGTCGTTTGGTCGATCCTGGTTGCAGCCGAAGAATTGGCAACATTCCCCGACCTGAGCCCCGAGGAATCGGCCCGGCTACGGCGGATCGAAGCCGAATTAGCCCACTGGGGCGCCCCGGCGGAAGCGAGAGCGGGTGGGCGGGTTTTGACCGGTTCCATCGGGATTACCACCGCCCTGCCGGCTGGTCGCGACCGGTTTATCTTTCGCGAAAACCTCGCTGAAGAACTCCGCCGCCGCGCCGATTATCAACCCGACGCCTTGGCCGAGTCGCTGCATAGATTACGGCTCGCCTTGGATGCACCGTCGCGGTAATCCCGGGCGGGCTTGTGAGCGTTGGTCAGGCATGCAGTCGCCCGGCGGGCCGTGCTCGCCCGATCAACGACTTCTGGACGGCTAGCGGAGGTAATTGACCTGCAAGACTGCTTCGAAGTTGAATTGGCGGTTTCGACCGGTCGTCAGTGGTACCGAGAAGCCGGGCGTGACGACAACGTGGTCGCCCATAATCAGGTGATTGCTGAAAGTCGCATTGACGACGTCGAAGCGGCGGGCGAGATCGGTGACGGTTAATCCGTTTCCGGTCACCACGTCGGCATCTTGCAATGAACCGGTGTAATGGATTTCGGCATTGCCGATCACTTCGCGAACCCACGCGGTCTGCGGACGCCTGACCAGCGTACGGTGAATCGACGCGTCGAAATGAATCAGTGAGGCCGCTTGGAGGCGTCCGAGTTGGGGGAGTGAACCGCCGGCGAGATTGCCGCGGATCGGATTCCCGTTGGCGTCGATATCGAGTTGGGTGCAGAACTGCAAAATCGTATCGTCGTTGTAACGCTTCATGACCGCCGCGAAAGGCAACAAGTGAACCGCTTGGTTGCTGATCTTCAACAGAGTCTCGTTACCTCTGACCAACCGTGCGTCATCGGCCAACGGAGCCGTAACCCCCATCCCCGCAGTCCAGATCGAAGA
This sequence comes from Planctomycetaceae bacterium, assembly GCA_007127095.1. Lineage (GTDB taxonomy): Bacteria > Planctomycetota > Planctomycetia > Pirellulales > Pirellulaceae > UBA6163. The sequence continues at coordinate 21,409 of SKZY01000223.1, read as the reverse complement.
CTCGCTACGCAGCATCACGGCTTTGGCGATCGTCGTCAGATTGCCGAGTTCGTAATTTCGATTGCCCGGCGCATTGATGTCTTGTCGACTACCGAGGGTGCCCGCCATCGGCAAGCGAAATTCGACGGAGAAAATGTCGTCGATCAGAATCCGTTCCAGCCCCAACACCCAGCGGTTGACGTCACCGATTCCGCCGATGGCGTTGTTGAAGTAGTTATAATTGACGTAAGCCCGGTCGCGGACTTCTGGGCTAAAGTTCTCTGCCAACTTAACGCGGCGAGTGGCAACATCGGGGCCGGCGAGTACGATCGGTACTCCATCGGGCCCACCGATCGTTTGCGAAAAACTGTAGTTCACCCCCCACTCGTCACCGTCGGAGAACGGCGCACCGGGTTCGGCAGACGAACCCAGAAAGACCGCCGTCCCACCGTCGAACAGGAAGCCGGGACCAGGCGAGGTGCCGGCACTGCTCGGCGGGATCGGTTCGAGGATCGAGAACCGGTCGATGTTCTGGTCGTTGTTGGAGTCGATCCCGGTGCCGGTGGTGAAAATGTCTGAGGGTGGGCCGTTGATACCAAAACCGATCACGGCATTGGATGCCCCGGGCCCAGCCCCGTTGATAATGACGCCCGGCAGCGTGTATCCGAACGACTGCGTCTGGGTCCCGAAGACCTGCGCCAATCCGCCGCCAAAAAAGTCACCGGTCATCGTCGGCGCCGATGAAAAACTGCCTCGCTGTACGCCGGCGCTGGCTAGGGTTGAGTCGAGATCGAAGGCGGCTGGGTCGAAATCGCCAAAATCGTCAGGCAGTGGCTCCGGGTCGGCCGCGTCCGTTTCGGTATCGGTCGCGGCATCCGGATCGTCAGCGGCATCTTCGTCGGGATCGGTTGCCGGTTGGCGCTCGGCCGGCGGCCGTGGCAGTGGCGAATCGGGCGAAACGGGAAACGGATAGATCAAGCTCCGCCCCGGTGCATCGCAGGGTGGGACGTCGCAGGGCAAAGCATCACAATCCGACACCCTGGGCCGCCCGGCTCCCGCAGGTGTTTGAGCCGTGGTGACCGGGGCGAATATCAATCCGGCCAAGACGGCTCGCGCTGCGACTGACGAGCCAGCGGAGAGCTTCGTGAGAGTCCCCGGCCTGTTTCGTCGTTGCTCCGCAGCCGGCAAAATCGATCGGCTGGTCATGATCCCCAATCCCGTAAGAGAACGTTTCTTCGTTCTAATCGGTATCGCTGCTACGTAAGGATCAAAAAATCCTGCGGACTGGCCGAGAAATCATTTTGCCTTGGTCAACGGCAGGTGGATCGTCGAGATCAGGTCGACCGGCCCCGCGGTCGGGCGTTGTATGAAGCCATCCCGACGAGAGTCTTCCGCCAGGGTCTGCCGAACGTAGGCGAAGACCTCTTGGAACGTCACCACATCGTCGCGATCGCCGGCGGCATCCGCCGCGCCGCTAAGCGCCTCGATCAACCGAGCCGTGAAGCGTCCGAGCCGGAGTTCACGGTCTTCGGCCGCTTCTTGATGTCCTTCCGACGCGGTGAGCGTCAGGATGCGGTCCTCCTGCAACCAGCGGAGCGCCGTCTTGAGATCGTCGGTATGCATCGCCGGTTGTACGGCGCCGCTATGACACGAATCGAGGATCGCCAACTTGCGACAAGGCAGTTCGGATAAGACCGCCAAGTCCGAAAATGCTAAGCAATCACCATAGCGGTCGTTCATCAGATCGCTGTGCCGGGCGTCGGCGGTGACGAAGTACCAGCGACCCGTGATTCGATCACGCAAACCGTGTCCGCAAAGATAGATCACGACCAAGTCATCGGCCGCAACGTCCTCTGCCAATCGCTGCACCGCCGCTCGCGAATAGACGTTCCAGAGCGGCCGTACGGCGTCTTGGTCGAGCAGCTTGACGCCTTCGAAACGATACAGATCCGCGGCCCGATCGGCCAACAGGTCGTGCAGCTCGGCGGCCCCGCGGGCGGCGAAGTCGAGTGACTGAATCTGCGGATCGCGATAAGCCCCGACGCCGACCGAGATCAGGTGCAAACGCGGCCTCCGCGCCGGAAGGTCGAGGCTGTCGAGGTCGTGACGGATCGTACGTGTCAGGCGATCCCAGGCTCCGGCCTGAGTCGCCGCCAAGATTTCGACATCGACTTCCGAGCGACTGACCAGCGGTACCGTCCAGCGATAATGTTCCGCCCGCCCGTCATCCGTCTGCTCCACGCCGACCAAGACCGCTTCGGTCGCGGCCACACCGGCGGCATAGAGCTTCGGCGGGGCTAAAGTCGCCCCCAGCGGTATTTCGATCTTCGCTTCGATCTCGGCCAAGGCGGCGGAGGCTGCCGAGTCGAAGGAGGGTGAAATCCATTCGATTCGGGGACGAGATCGGAGCTGAGTGACGACTGCCGAATCACCGACCGGGGCAACCCCGCCACCGATCGCGGCCAAGGCATCTGACAGGCTTCCCCGTTCGAGTAAGCGGCGGAGGACGTCGGGCCGCTCGAGTCGCTGGCGGAACTGGTCGGCTCGAAAAAAATCGGGCAACCGATCGATGCCACGATTCACTTGCCAGCCGAATCGACGATGCCCGTTGACCGACGCGTCATAGATCCCTGCAGGTGTCCAGATCGCCCATTCACGGTCGCGATCGATGAACAATTGGGCGAGTGGCTGCCAGGCGGGAAAACTCTGAAACGCTGCCAGCGGTTCGCCCCGACGCTCCCATTGAAACACCACCAGGGTGTCGAACGGCATTTCGTCGATAGCCGCTGCCACGGCCTCGGCGTCAGTCAGCGTTCGTACGCCACCCTCGGCGGACGGGTCGTAAAACCGGATGCTCACCAGCCGGTCGCCCTCTCGAACGCCACGAAAAAAGAGTGGGCCGTCACGCCGGATGGCGGTCACTTCGAGCTGCTGATCGACCGGCGTCAACTCGATTCCCCACGCGTTTTCTGCGGCAGTCGAATTCCACAGGTCGGCCAGCGGCCAGAACCCGACGGTGGCATCGGCCGAACCGCTGGCCAAATACCGTCCGTCGGCGGAAACGCTCAGCGCGGTCACGTCCCCGCTGTGTCCCCGAAACTGACGGATTAGCCGGGGCGGCTGATCGGTTCGTTCGGTCGGCGTTTGGTAAACATAAATGTTGCCGCGCGAGGTCGTTCCGACGGCGATCGCGTGATTGCCAGCGTCGGGCTGATCGACATCAACGACCGGTTCGATCACCGCGATCGCGGTCGGGATGCCGTGCGTATCGGGAACCAACGGCAGCAGCGTCAGCGGTTGCTCGCCGCGATGCAGACGATAACGTACCCCTGCTTCGGTCTTCTCTGGGCGAGCGGTCCAGGGCTGGTCGACGGCGATGCGAAACCGCTCAGGATCCACCGCGGCTTCGCGCCCGATTTCGATATCGCTGACATCAAAGGTATCCTGCCAACCGTCACCATAGTCGATGGCCAATTCGTAGCCCGGTGCTTGGCGAGCAAAGGCGACGTCACGGACACCACGGACCGACGTCGCCAGCGTCTGGACCGCTGCCGGGACAAGATTACCGGAAGCGTCGATGTCATGAACTCGGATCTGCGAACCGGTGGAGAACCAGATTTGATCAGCATCGCGGCCCGCCAACCGACAGGCATTGACCGGGCCATCGGTATCGATCCGACCGGCCAATTGCGGACTACCATCGGCTTGATCGAGTTTCCAAAGTTCGACGCCGCCGACGTTTTGGTGGGTCAACCCGAGCAACAAATGTCGACCGTCGGAGGCTAGCGAAAGTGCCAGCGGTTGGCCGGTCTCAGCGACCGACCGGGGCAGATCGACGACGCGAAGCGGGCTGCTGGGGGAGACCGTCCAGAGCTGTGTCCGCCCGCGGGCATCGGTCACGACGATCCGCCCACCATCTTCGCTAGCGTCCAATGCCGCGACCCAGCCTTGATGATCGGCAGAACCGAGAGTCGTTCGTTCGTTGTCATCGAGCGAGATTTTTTCGAGCTGCCAGAGCGGAACCCGTGCGGGACCGGGCGATCCGCCACGAAACCGCGGAACGACCAGCTGCCCCGGTCCCGCAAATGCGAATGAGACGAACGCCCGCAGCGGTTGCAACCGGGGCGCGACATCGACCCCATAGGTGATCGCATCGCGATCGACGATGACCTCCGCAGACCAGATGCCGGTCGCCTCATCCGGACGCCAGGCGACGACTCGCCCATCGACGTCCGCCGATGCCAGCAATGGCTGGTCACCCGGGGCCCAGCGGAGTTGTGCGATCGGTTGGGAATGGCCCTGTTCCTGATCGACGAGAGCCCGTTGGAGTTCGCCGGTGGTGATATCGACGATCCAGATCTCGCCCAAGCCGCCCATCGCGCCGTGTCCGGCGATCGCAGCCAGGTGATTCTTTAATGCGACACGGTAGATCCGGCCACGTGGCCCTCGTTCGATCTGCCAACGAATCGCCCGGCGATGCACCCAGCCGAAGTCAGCGGTTCTCTGCCAGACGTGCAACGCCTTGTCTTCACCGCCGGAAATCGCCCAGCGACCGTCGGACGATATCGCAATTGCCCGCACCCGCTCGGTATGTCCTTCGTAGTTCAAACGCAGCCAAGGACGAGTTTCACCCGGGGAAACGTCGGAATCGTCAGCGACCGCAGCGGGAACGGCTGCCGGATCATCGGCGTCGGTCGCTGCCAACTGCAGATCGACAGCTACCGGTAACTGATCTTCCCCCGGCAACGACTGCTCCGACACCGCTTCGACCGCCGGAACCGGCTCGTCAAGCTTGCTGGGCAGACGCGAAGGCAGCGCATGCGGAAGCTGGGACGCGGTGTTCATGGCGCCGTCGGTGGCAGCCGTTGCCAGCACCGATTCGCCCGGAAAACGCTTTACCACATCGCCGGGGACTGTCGCCGGAGCCGTCTCAGACGCCTGCGAGCGATCGACCTCGGACCGCTGCGGCGGTTTCGTTAGGGTCGCAGCCTTCACAGTCGCCGTCGGCAAAACCGATTCGTCGGGCAGTACGTCGCTGATCTCGTCGGCATGTGCCTTGTCGCCGCAGAACATCGCGACCGCGATGATGATCGACAAACCAGTAATTCGAGGCACGACAATTCGTAATACGGCGATCGATCTCGCGTTGGAGCGACGTGACCCGGCTTCAATCCGCATGGTTCTGATTCTTTGGAAGAGTCGTACCGACGAACGCCACAGAGGATGATCGACGGCTATGATAAGGAGGTTGCAGCGACAGAATTGGCAATCGTCCCCGCATTGGCGGTCGGGTATCGTTGCCCCTCGGATTCACTCACTTATCTTAATATCGCTCGGTGGTCTCATGTTGAACTGCAGTCGAATCCTTTACCAACACGTCGGCAACGTGGTCTGCTCGAGACGCATCGGAGCGATGCTTATTGCGATTCTCGTGCCTTCGCTGAGCGTCCTGCCCGCGATCGGCCAGGACGATACGGCGGCTCGATCGGCTCCTGCCGCGGCGGCCTTGAAGTCGATCTTTTCAACCTCGGCAGCTCCGCCTCGGAAAACGATGGGGTTGCTGCAACGGAGTTTTCTGGATGTCGCCCAACGGGCCGAGCAGAAGCTGGAAATCGCCGTGGTGATCGATGGGACCGACAGCATGGAGACCGAGATCGCCGGCGTGAAGGAGACGATCGGCCTGATGATCGACGATTTGCGTCGGGGGCGGGTCGGCGAAGTGGGAGTCGCGTTGGTGGTTTATCGTGACGTCGGATCGCCGTCAGGGCCGGGTGAAGTTCTGCTCGACCGATTTACCAGTGATGTAGCGACATTGCAGCAGGCACTCGACCGTTTGCAACCTGAAAGTGGGGCGCCTTTCTTTCACGAATTGCCCGACTTGGGTGTGCAGATGGCACTTGAGCAGCTGCCGTGGTCCGACGACGAAGCCACCTCGCGCTGGCTGTTCCTATTCGGCGACGCCCCTCCCTACGCCGAAAATTTTCGTTCAGATGAAGTCCCGTCTGCCCGGCGAGCCTACGCGACCGACCTGTTGGTCTCTTTGGCTACTCGTAAGCGGATTCAAATTCATAGCGTGCTCTGTACCAGCGGCGATGAACTCGATGCGGTCTATCGTCAAGCGGTCGGCGAAACGCGGGGGTTCATGAACGCCTTGTCGTCGGGTACCGGCGGCCTGATGCTGGACCTTTCCTATCCCGATATCCGCCAAGCGGTCGTCGCCGCGGGACAACAACCGCGTTATGAGTATTTAGAGATCGAGCCGATCACGCGACAGGACTTGATCGCGGCGCGAGACCAGTCGGTTGACAAACCTGCGGAGTCCGATCCGGCCGCTGAGGAAGTGCGTGTCGCGGTATTACCGCATTTGCCGATCCGCCAGATCAGTTTTGATTCGGGCGTACCAGCGGTTCAAGTCGCCGCCAGTTTGCAGCACAAGCTCGAAAACTTGCCGCGGTTAAGTGTCGTCAGTCCTTACGACATCGAACGGCAATTGCGACGGGTCCGCGCCGAAGGGATTCGGGAAGAGCAACAGATGCGAGCATTGGCTGCGAAACTCCGTGTCGATTACGTCGTTTGGGGCGAGGTCGACCCGTCGGGCTCACCGATCGTGTCGACAGTCTATGCCGGTCGGGTCGACGACCAAATCATCCAGGTCTCTCATGTCGGTGATCCGTCGCAACTGGCCCATGCGATCCTCGGTGCCCAAACCGATGATGTCCGATTTGCCAGTCTGCAACGGAGCCAACCGGGGATGCGTCCCGAAGCGATCACCGACCAACTGCAACGCGAACTCGCCGACGGTGCCGCCGCGAGCCGCGACCTGCAGGCCGCCCTGGCGGCGATGCAACAAGCGGTCGGTTTGCTGGCCGATGATCCCCGTTCGACACCGCTGCAACAAAAAGCGAAGATCGCCGCCGAAGCGGTGTTGGCGACCGAGCCGAGGAACGGCTTGGCTCATTGGTTGTTAGCGAACATTCACTTCAATTCGGCCAACCGTTTACTCGCCACGGGTGAGCGAGACGCTGCCCAGGCGGAATTGGCAAGTATGAAACGCTCACTCGGCAGGGCTTATGTCAATCGCGGTCAAATCGATTCGTTGTCGCTCCGCGGTGAGGTCGTTGCCGACCATGCATTCCTGATCGACCGCGACATCCCCAAAGCGATCGAATTTTACGAGCAACTGACGACCAATCCGGCTGTCAGCCCGAGTGTCCGTCGTCGTGCTCACTGGGTACTGACCGGGATTTACAGCGGCGATTGGAATGTCGACGCGGGCGTAGTCGATGCGACCAAGGCCCGACAGCACGCGATCGCAATCTTGGCCAATTGGGAATCGAGTCCCGAAGCTCAGCTGTTGGGCAAATGGCTCGGTTGGGATCCCGAGACCGACCGCAGCGAACACCCCTTCCTGCCGCGTTCCCATGGCGATTTGGCGGCATTGGCGATGACGGTCGATACGTCGAGCTAAAGAGCTACCCGGGAAAAATCCTAACTCGAAGCCTGAGCGAGTCACTTTCTCTCGCTCATGCTTCCCGTTTTAGACTGCGGTGCAACTTGGCTCTCGGACCACTAGGCGCTGTCCGAGAACCTTTCACCGAGCGTCTGGGCTATCAGCCGCCATCGGTATCTACACAAGTCGCGAACCGACGACAGGTGTCTTGCGTTTTCAACGCCATGGCGCGAGCCATGTGGCCTTTCCTTGCTCACGCTGCAACTTGAGTAGCGGGGATTTAACCCTCCCAGGGGAGGTTTTTTTGCTTCGCCGACGTTGTCTTGGCTTGTGTAGAAACTGCTGATCAGCCGCAGGGCGTTAAGCACCCCCTGACGTGTCTTTCCGCATAATCGACTTAGCGACCCGGTCCCTACCGAACGGCCGGCGATCAGCCTCTGAATCCAGAAGGGATTTTAGCCATTTACCGTTTGCCATTTGCCGGTGGTCGAGCGGAGCGAATACCAGCGAAAAAACGGCGCCCCGAGCGAGCTCACCCCGAAGGAGTGACAGCAAGGCATCGCGCTGCGACCCCCTTCGGGGTCGGTTATCTGTCGGGCGATTCTCCTCCGGGGGTGGTCGCTGCGCTCGACCCCCGGCTAATGGCTTGTATCCCTTCGGGATAAGCACTGTCGAGTCTATCCCGATCCCGAGGTGCTCGCCGTAATCCATCACGCAACCAAGCCCCCTTCTTAAATCTTTGCGAGTAAACGCACCAGCGATCTGGTCGTGCCCAGAGGAGCGTTATACCCAAAGACTCCTTCGGAGGTGCTTAGCCACGGTTTTCTGGACGCTGGCCCGCCAGTAACCGCGGCTAATGGTTTTCGGACAGAGCCTAAAACAATCGCGCGGGATCGGCCATCACTTCATCGATCGCCTCGAGTCGCTCATCATCAGGGCGCCCCCATTCGCCATCGATCAGACCGACCCGGGCGGTGCGGCTGATGTGGTTAAGCACCAACAAAGCGTCGAGCGGTGTCGTTTGGCCGTCACCGTTGACATCGGTTTTGAATCGCCGGGTCAGTCGCCGGGCCGATCCGCCTTCTCCCTCCCCGCGCCGCTGCAGCGAGATTTCGTTGAGTATCAAAAGGGCGTCACGAGGGGTGACCACGCCGTTGTTGTCAACGTCATAACGGAACTCTTCCGGCATGAGTGCTCGCTGGGGAGTGCCGGCGTAGGCGTCGAATGTGAAGTCGACCGTCAACGGTTGGCCGGTCGCAACGACGACCTCGCGTTCGGTAACGGTCAAGCCGAGTACCGAAACGGTGCTGGGAAGTCGATAGGGCGAGTCGCTGCCGAACAGGTTGGCGACCGCGATCTGACGTAGCGGGGCGTTGTCAAAGTTGCCGATCGCCAGAGCGGCGGGGGTCACGATGTCTCCGATCGTCCGCGGGTCAGCAAACGAACCGTCGGGCAATCCGATGAAAATATCGACGGTTTCCGCGATCGGATTCGAAGCGACCAAATCGATCAGGCCATTTCCGTTGATATCTTCGGCCAACACAGCATTGATACCGCGGTTGGCCATCACCGACCGGACCTGTTCCAACCGACCGCTGACGGCGTCGAAACGATAGATGTCGATCGCTCCGGAAAAATTGGCGATCACCAACTCGTCGCCGGGCAAGCCGTCGTAGTCGGCGGCGACGACATCGATCGCCGCGTCACGACGGATCGTGTCACGCAGCGGCGTGAAGCCGCCTTGACCGTCACCGAGCAACACGATCACTTCGCTGCTGGTGTCCCCTTCGTATCCGCTCGCAACAATAACCAGGTCGGGAATCGAATTGCCATTGATGTCAGCGGTGGAAATCGATCGCGGGACGCGCGCTTGAGCAATCTGACGAGCCTCGGTTTCGCCACCCATCCGCAGCATGATACTGCCGTCGCGAAACGCTGCGGTCACGAAGTCGGGCTGACCATCCTGATTAAAGTCATCCACGACGACGGCGATCGGCCCATCGCCAGCGGGATAGTGCGTCACCACCCCGTCTTCGATCACGTACAACCGGCCTGGACTTTCATCGCTGCCGACGGCGGCGACAGCGATGACTTCGGCACCGGCCGCATCGTGGTAAGCCGACAACGCATAGGGACGGTCACCGAGTGGGACCGAAGTGCCAAGCGAAAAATTGCCGGAACCGTCGTTCACCAACCGGACCAAATCATTCCCCAATTCATTGATGACCAAGATGTCATCGGTCCCGGTCAGCGGATTCGCCAGCACGGCGACATCGCGACTGAGATTGCCTGTCGTCAGCGTTTGGCGGGTCACACCGATGTCCGACGGGGCGGGAAAACAGCCCTCCGGCGTGACGACAACGAGTCGCGCCCGCGAGTCGTCGACCAGTCCCGCCGTAAAAATCGAGTAATTGCCCGCCGCGTCGGTCCGCGTTCCGATCTCGCCAAGTTCAGGCTCGAACAGTCGATTGCCGTTGAGATCGAGGAACACGAGCGCATCAACCGCGGCCTCATCCGGCGTCGCGATACCATCGCCATCAAAATCACAAAACACGCTACCAGTCAGATCCGCCGGCGGGGCGATCGAATCGGGACGGGTCCCGAAAAAGGTGTTGGTCACGTAAGTCACGCTTTGGCCCGGAGCGACGGTAAACCATTCCCGCAGCGCCAAAGCCACATCATAAGCATTACCGGAATCGACAAACCGATCACCGTTGGAATCACCACTGACCCGATTGCGGAGCGGCGTGTCTTCCTCGAACAGCCGTGATCGCAGCAATTCGACCCGGTCGACATCGTAACGATCGTCAAACAACGCTTCCCCACCGCTGCTGGTCAGGCCGACAAACGGGGTCACCGTCGTCGGGCCACCAGCGATATCGGTGCCGAACAGGATCGGAGAACCGTCAGCAGCAAACAACACTCCGCCGCCGTCAAGCAATGAGCCATCGAACAGAATATCGGGGTCGAGATAGCGGACCAGATCGAGCGTTAGCGGCGTGGTCGCGGTGTTGGTGAAGCGATAGGTCTGAGTCAACTCCGCGCCGATCCGACTGCCGGCATCGTCGAAGGACGCAGCCACCGCTTGGTCGAGATCGACATTGAACGGGCCGATCACGAAACCGCTGGCCGCGTTCAACGGGGTACCCGAGACCGGTTCCAAGACAGCCGTCGACGGATTGTCCGGATCGATCGATTCGAACGCGTTATCGACGTCCGAGCGGATTGCCAGGAACGATTCGAAGACGACACTCGCCGGGTCGAGTGGCCCGACCGGGTTGAAGATCGCCTGAATCCCGAACGGATCGTCAGGATCGTCTCCGAAGCGGCCGAAGGAGTCGACGCGAATGGTCACGTCGCCTTCTCCATCGCCGGTGGTCAACGTATGCCGAATCCGCGTGTCGTCGCGGTCGACTATCAGAACGAATGTATTGTTGTCCGCATCGATGTCGCGATCCTCAACCCCGGCTTCGTCGAATGCCGCTACGGTCGCGGTATTCACCAGCGGGTCGTTCGTAGCGAACGAAACCGCCGCATCGAACCGAAAGTTGACCGCCTCACCCACCGCCAGCGGGACACCGACGAAGGTCAGCGTCGGACCGATGTCAATCAAACTGACCCCGGATGCTCCAGGATCAAAACTGCCGTCGATGTAGGACAATCCATCGGGCAGGACGTTCGACACCGAAAAGCCGCGTACGTCACCGGGACTTGTCGCCAGATTCGAAACAGTTACCGAATAACTGACCGTACCGCCAAACTCGGGCGTCGAGTCGGGATCGAGTTCGGTTTGGATCGATAGGTCGACCGCTCGAATCACTGCCGCTTCGATCGTAGCCACGTCGTTGTCGGGATCGGGATCGAGCTCGGGGTCGGCGGAGACGACCGAGGTACTGGTAATCAGGCTCTCGGAATCAGCGTTGACGTTAACCGTGACCGTCAAAGTCGTTGCGGAATCGACGGCAAGCGTACCGACGTCGGCGGTCAGTCCGCGTGTCGCCGGGTCGAATGTGATCCCGACGCCTGGCGCGAAACCGTCGAGTTCGGCTTGCACCAGCGTCACATCGACCGGCAAGGTCTGCACGATCGTCACCCCGGTCGCCACGTCGGGTCCGTCATTGGTTACCGTCGAGCGAAAGATCGCATTTTGACCGGTCTGGAGCGTCCCCGGTGGTATCGGCGTCCCGGCGACGGTTTGCAAAGACTGATCGATCCGCAGATCGGCGACCGGCAGCGGTGGCGGCTCGGCTTCGAAGGCACCAATGTCGGGCAGCGGTTGGCCATCGCCATTCCCATCGAGCGGGCGAGTGACCCCGCGGGCATCAACCAACACGGTCAACTCACCCGCAGCATCGATCGCGGGACTCTCCGGCAGCAAGGCCCGGGTCGGTACCGGCCCGCCGTTGTCGGCCAATGGCGCCAATAGTGGGTCGACACCGCTCTGGTCACCGACCGCGTCAAACCCGCCGGAACCGTCGCTATCGAGGTTGAACGACAACGATACGACACCGCCGGGCGAAGCGGCGAAGTTGACGCCCGTGGTCTGTGGCCCGCCAGGCTCCACAACGGCGAGCGGATCGGCGATCAGACTCGACGCGAACTGCAGCGGCAACTCGGTCACCACGACATTGCTGCCTTGGCCTTCGGTGGTGGCGTTGGAGGCGAGCGTGCTGAACGCGATCGAACCCGACAGGTTGTCATTGAAATTGTCATACAAGATGCCACCGCCGGACTGGCCGGCGAAGTTGTCGCTGATCGTGACATTGGTGAAATCGACAGCCGATCCGATAGCGGCCACTCCGCCGCCCGAGTCGTTGGCGACATTGCGGGCAAAGGTGCTCGCTTCGGCCACCATCGTCACGGCGACCTCTCCGCCGAAAGCGTAGACACCACCGCCGCTGACGGCCGAGTTGCCAAGGAAAGAGCTTTGACGAATAACCAACGAAGAATCGGGCGAGCCGAAGAAGGCGACGCCGCCACCGGCTGCGGGACCGAATGAAGACGGGCCCAACACGACTTGATTGTCCGCGATCAAACTCGTCTCGATCAACAGATCGCTATCGCTAAAAACGGCCCCGCCCCCTAAAGCAAACTCGCCACCGAAGACTCGGTTGTCGCGCAGCACCGAATTGACGATCTGGACGTCAGCCCGCGAGGCGTCGATCCCGCCCCCGCGCTGTGCTGACAAACCGTTCTGAATCGTTAAAGCCTCGAAGCGAACCAGGATCGGATCGGGCGAATCGATCGGCCCGTTGATTCGGAAAACCGAGTCGAGCCCACCGCCATCGATCACGACATCCGCTGGGTCGGTGGTCAAACTACGGATCGTTAAGCCATCAAAAATGTCGAGCGCCCCGGTCGCTGCCTCCGGTACGCCCCGCGAAGGGATTGTCAGCTCGTAGCTACCGGCGGGCAGCAGGATCTCGTCGGCACCGGGGTTTTCATTGGCCGCGATGAGGGCGCTGCGGAGCGTGCATTGCTGGTTTCCGATCCCGTCGACGCCGCAGACACCATCCGCCGAATCGATGAACGTATCGACCAAATAAGTGGCCAAAACCCGACGAGATTCGAGCGTTTCGATCCGTAAACTTCGTCGGCCGGGACGTACTGACAGGGAACGTTTCATGACTTGTCGGCGGGGTCGACGAAAAGAAAGGTCGGATAAGGATCGAGCGGAAAATCAGTGCCTGACACTTTATTTCCCGCTCGTTGCCAAGTGGACACGGGTTGCCGCGGCATAAATCGACGCTGGCAACCTTGCAAGGACGAAGATCGAAAGTCGATCGTAATTGTCGCTTGCACGAATGTCACGCCAATGGGCGAATGTCACGCCAGCCGGTGCAGACGACGGACGACCCATTCAAAGGTCAAAGCCGTAGCGATCAACCACAGCAACGAAGCATTCCGTCGCTGAGCGAAATCGTCGTCAGGCGTGCCCGGCAAGATCGTCGTTTGCGGCTGAGGTTCGAGCCATTCGATCAACTGTCGCGGTACCGAGGCGATCGCTTGGTCATCATCGATCGGGACGTACTGGCCACCGGTCGATGAAGCGAGAAACTCCAACTCCTCGTCGTTCCGCTGCGGCCGTTCCAATTCCACCGTCGGCAACCTGACCTGGACGGTCTGCCGCAGTACCGAATCGCCCAAGCCGTCACCGAGGGTGAGTCGGAGTTCATAACTGCCAGCCGATCGCACAACGAATCGCCCACCATAGGTCCCTCCCCGGGCCTCGCCCTCGACCGGGGTGAGCGTGACCGATTCGATCGACCCACCGGGTCCCAGCAGGCTGGCCTCGACCGACGGTAGCTGGAGCGGTTCGAACTGATCGTCGGTCAAGACGGCACGAACGGCGATCGTATCCCCCACCCCGGCGCGGGCGTTATCGACCAACAGGATGCCGCGGCTGGAATCTCGCAATAGTCGCCCCTCGCTGACCCAGCGGACCAATTTGGTGTAATAGCTATCAAAGTAGGCGTCGTTCTCGCGACGCAGCCGCCACATCTCACCACTGGCCTGAAAATAAGTTCGGCCACCTCCATAAAATTGGCTGGCCAAGTAGACCGGCAACGAATCACCGACCTTGGTTGAGGGATCTGAAAAATAGGCGTAGACCTTCGCGCCCGGCTTGGGATCCTTGACCCCAACGTAGTCGTAGACACCACCGAAACTGTCCCACAATTCGAAGCTGACCTGCGGGTCATCGGCGATGAACAGGAAGTCAGCCCGCCGGGCTTCGGCGGTAAATTCGAGATCGAAGGCGGTATCACCTCCTTGACGGCCACCGGCCAACAGCGGGCTACGGGTCGCCAGTTCGACCGGAAACAGATTGCCGAGCATCGCGACCCGGGGGTCGGTCCGAGCCCGCATCCACTGCGGCATGTAGATCGGCCCACCGACCAGGATTAACCCGCCCGCCTGCTCGCTGATCCAACGCTGCAGCAACTGCATCCGTTCGACGGGCACTTCCATCCAGTCGGGGTCGAACGTGATGATCGCGTCATATTCGAACAAGTCCTCGGCGGTCGCCGGGAACTCGGTCAGCAACCGCTCGGCATCCTGACTGAGGCCGGGTTGGGCGGTCTGCAACCACACGTCGAGTTCGACCGAATCGTCGCGATGGAGCAGATTGCGGACGAACTGATATTCCCGCGTCGGCCCCCCAGCGATCGCCAACACCCGCAGTCGTCGGGCGACGACTTCGTACCGAGCATCGCGCATGTTGTCTTCTTCATTTTGATCGCCGGCCGGAGGGATCACTCGCACCGCCAATCGCCGTCGACCGACCGATTCGGGAATCAACTCGAAGCGAACCGGTACCAACGAACCGTCGGCCGGCAATTCGACTTCGCGACTGTCGACCACTTCGGTCGGATCGGATTCGCCATCATCAAGCCCGTCAAGTAATTGCACTTCGGCCGTGATCGACCGGGCGCCACTCGCCTGAAGAACTGCCGAAAGGGCGAACTTGTCGTTGGGAAAGACTCGGCGAGGCGAATCCAGATCGACGACTCGGACATTCGTCGGCGCGTCACTGCTCCCCAGACCGACGGGGTAGATCGCAACGTCGCTCCGCCGGGCCAAAGCCGCGGCGGCACTGGTGGTCAGTCCGCCACTCGCCTGGCCGTCGGTCAGCAACACGACACCGGCCAACGTCGTTGGGTCATGTCGTGCCAACACTCCCCGGATGGCGTCCCCGATCCTGGTTTCGGAACCGACCGCTGCGAGCTCCGCTCCCCAATCGGCGACCCGTCGTCGTGGAGTCTCGGCCGGCGTTTCGTTTGCGGGCGATTCGGAAGGCGTCACAGCCGGAGTTGACGCTGATTCGGCGTCCGGAAAAAACTCACCCAGCCCGATCAGCGTGGCGAGCGAGCGATCGGTATGAGCCGACCACGCGCCTCCGACAAGCGTCGCACTGATCCCCAACAGAATTGCCGCGGAGACCAGTGGGCCGCCGATCGCATCGGCGCGGCCGCCGAGCGCCAACACGATCGCCGCAAAGGACAGCAACAGCATCCCGATTCCACACAAAGCGCCCAACAAGGCCACCCGATCGGCAGCTGCTGATTCGGTCGTCGGATCGCGAGCGGGTGCCGCGGCAGCATCGCGGTCACCCGGTTCACGCGACTCGAGCTCTCGAGGCTCGTCGGCTGCATCGAACGAATAGACCGTCAACCGATGCTGCTGCTCCAGACCCGCCAACAGGTCGCTATCGGCGAGCAGCTCGGCAGCACGGGCTGACCGACTGATCGGCACGTCGCTAGGGTCGTTCGATTGCGGCAGCGACATACTTTGGCTGGTATCGACCAGCACCACCACCTCGCTCGGACGAGTCACCCGCTGTTGAGCCCGGCGTTGCAAGCCGAGAAAGAAAAAGACCAACGCGACGAGGACGGTCAAACGGAGCCAGATCAACGTCAGCCTGACGCCGGGGCTGAGCTCGACGGTGTCACGGCGATACAGCCAGACGCAGAGATAGCCGAGCAAGGCGACCACCGAGATCGCGATCGCCCACCCCCACCAGCCGCCGAGCAGTGACAGCCGACCGAATTCATAGACGATTTCTCGCGTCGCGGCGGCCCCACCGACGCTCGTCACCTCCTGATTCATCTGTGCCAACACCGTCATTCCTCGAGGAAGCGTCCCGCCGAGTGTTTCCAAGGTCGCCATCATCGTTGGTGCCTCCGACCGGCCGATCCGGTATGCGCGGTCGCCAATCCGGCCAAGACCGGTCCGGCGGCAACGCTGCTCGGCGGATGATAACTGCCCAGATAGGCGAGTGTCTGTTCGATCGCAAGGAACGCCACCAGCAGTGCGAGCAACGTCAACAGCGTCGCCGATCCGGCGGGACCGCCCGCTTGCTCGGCCAATTCTCCGGCCGAGACGAATCGGACATCGACCGGCTGCACCGCCCGGCGGATTTCCTCCGCCGGTGCCCGCCGCAGATCGCTTTCGCCAGCCACGATCCCCAGCGCCACCGGCGACACCTGGGCTCGACCATCCAAATGCGTCACCACCAGTTCGCCGATGCCAACCTTCAGCAAGCTATCGACGTCGGCGTTACCGGCAATGACCTGGTCCTGTGGGTCGATCGTCACCACTCGATCCTGACCTTCACCCTCAGCGGCCCACTCGATCGGTACCCGCGGCGGCTCGGTGACCGGCGGCAAAAAAGTGACTTCACCAGTGTAGAGATCGGCCGGTAACGCCAGCCGAATTCCCTCCTCGACCGGTTGATCGACCGCCGGTGAGGCCGCCGACCAGAGAAAGGCATTCGCTTGCAGCATAAACACGACAAACGTCGGGTCGCCCTGCCAGTTCGTCCACTCGCCATCCAGCCCGACGAGTGACGTGATCACCCGCCCTCGACCGACATCGTGCTGCATCACCAGCGGTCGACCGTCACGCCGCAGCAAGACTTCACGCACCGGCGACGTATCGGCCGCGTCCGCCCCAATTCCGCTCGAACTGTCTCGACTTCCGCCGGATTCGTCGCGGGCCAACGACCACGACCGCGACACACCCAGCGATGCGAACGCGGCATCACCGATCGACGCCAACGGTTCGGTCAACGGGTGGGCAACCCCCAGGATCATATCGGACGATACCTCGGCCGATCGCAGCGGCAATTCGACCGGCTCGTCCAGTCGGCCCGGCAACAATCGTCGCTTCCCGCCGAGCGTCCGGTTATAAAGTTCGCGGTCGATTCCCGATCCCAAAAACCAACAGAGACCGCCGCCCGACTCGACATAGTCTCGCAACATCGTCGCTACGTTGTCGTTGATTTCAGCGACATCGAGCAGGTAGATCGCCCGATAACTGGCTAATTGTTCGGCCGACAACGATCGCAGGATCGAGGGAGGCTGGATATCGGGCATCGCTCCGGTCCGGACCTGGCCGCCGGGGTCGAGCACCGACGAAACATGGAACGCGCCGCGGCCACGACTGTCACCATCGACGATCAACACCCGTTGGCGATCGGTCAGCGGCAGCGTACAGACGCGGCGATTGTCGACTGATAACACGTCGTCGGGCAGTGATACCTCCAAGGCATGCGTTCCCGGTTCGGTGATGTAGACCTGAAACGATTTGGTTTGCTCCTCGCCGGCCGCGATTTCGTCGATCAGCATCGCCGGCAATGCCTCGGATTGTCCCGATACCCGGCGGGAAGGGTCAGCCACGCTCAATCCCTGCTCGTAACGAATCACACGCGCCGCTAACGTGACGTTGTTGACCGCTGCGGTACCGTAATTCCTGACCGTCGCTCGGACGGTCACCGGTACGCCGGCGACCCATACGTCCGGTTGGGGGGTCAGCCGCGTGATCGCCAGATTCCCGGAAGGCGGCGCGGCGCAGTCGATCATCTTGATGATCGCACCGGCCCGTGACAGTTCACCGATCGCTTCGGCAGAGCGCTGCGGCGATTGCCAATCGACGGTCCGAAAGTCGCTGGCGATGTAGACGACCCGCTGGTCAGCCGGCGTGCCGGAGACGAGTTCGGACGCCAATTGCAACGCCACCACCAAGTCGGTCCGTAGCGTGCTGGCCGCCGTGCCCATCACCTGGTTGATCACACTGGCGTCACCGATGAGCGAGCGGGCGGCGAGATCGGCTGCGGCGTCGGCATTGTCGCTGCCGGCACGCGATACCAAGGTCGCACGACTGGCCCTCAGTACGGTCAATTGATGATCGCCCTCGGTCGTCGCCAAACGCTCGACTAAGCCGCGCAGCGAGTCGAGGGCGCGAGTGTAAGCCGCCGCACCGCCGCTGGTATCGCCCATCGAATAGCTGTCATCGAGCACGAAAACGTGATGTGTCGTTCGTGAACCGACCAGATCGAGCAACCGACTGCCGCTGACCCAGCCAGCCAGCAACGCAACCAATAACGCCGCGATCGCCATCCGCGAGAGCAACAACAGCAGTTGTTTTAGGAAAATCCAATTCTTTTGCTTGCGATAGCTGGCAAGCAAAAAATCCATCGCGGCCCACCGCTGACGCCGGTGCCGGAGCATGTTGATCAAATGGACCAACAGCGGCACCGCGACAAACGCGAATCCGGTGAGCAAGGCAGGATAGAGAAACATCGCGGCTTACCCCTTCAACTTCGGTAACGAGCCGCGGACCGCCAAGAACTTGGCCAACACCGCATCGAGCGGATCGCTCGTCCGAACCAACATGTAGTCGATCGACAGCCGCGCGCAGGCTCGCCGAGTCTGATCGAGAAAATCGTTCATCGCTTCGAGATAACCCTCGCGCAGTGCCCGCGGATTGCAGTTGAGGAAGGCGGGTGATTCGAGCCCCTCGAAACGCGTCGCGCCGGAAAAATTGAAGTCGATCTCGTCATCATGCAAAACATGGAACAACACCACGTCGTGACCCCGCGACCGCATGACCCGCAACCCCTCGATCAGCGAATCGATCCCCAGTAGATCCGAAACGACCACGATCAGACCACGACGGGCGATCGCTTGAGTTACCTCGCGGGCCACCCGTGGCAGGTCGGTCCGCCCGTCGGCACCGACCGACTCGAGTAACGACAGTAACCGCGTCAATTGCTGACGGTTGCTCTTGGCCGGCAGCTTGTCACGGACCTGGGTGTCGAAAGTGAACAATCCGGTGGCGTCCTGCTGGCGGAGCGCCAAATAGGCCAAGCTGGCAGCCAACGAAGCCGAATAATCGAACTTGTTGTCGTCGCCATCGCCGTAGGCCATCGATCCGCTGCGATCGACCAACAGATGCAGACGGAGATTCGTCTCCTCTTCGTACTGCTTGACATGCAGCTTGTCCTGCCGCGCGAAGACCTTCCAATCGATGTGCCGAATTTCATCACCGACGGCGTACTGCCGGTGCTGCAGGAACTCAACCGATTGACCGAAATAGGGGCTGCGATGCATCCCCGAGAGAAAACCTTCGACGATCCGCCGGGCCGAAAGTTCGAGCCGGCGGATCCGATCGGTTACCTCAGGTCGCAAAAATCTTTTGGAACCGGGCATCGCGTGTCAGCTCGTCTTCGGTGGTAGGGGTCGCCTGGATGATCCGATCGATCACGTCGTCACTCGTCACTCCATCGCTCTCGGCAGCGAAGTTGACGACCATCCGGTGTCGCAGCACGCTCTTGGCCAACGCCTGAATGTCCTCGACCTGAACATGAAACCGGCCTTGCAGCAGTGCCCGCGCCTTGCCACCGAGAATCAAGTATTGCACCGCCCGCGGTCCAGCCCCCCAACCGACCAGTTCGTCGACAAAGTCGGGCACCCCGGCACCACCGACGCGGGTCTGCCTGACGATCGATAACGCGTAGCGGATCACATGGTCACTGACCGGCACCTGGCGGACAATCTTCTGCAACCGCAAGATATCCTCGGCCTTGAGCACCGGTCGAACCTCGGCCGATCCGACTCCGGTCGTCCGCTTGGCGACTTCAAACTCCTCGTCAAACGACGGATAGTCGACGAAGATTTTGAACATGAAGCGGTCTTGCTGCGCCTCGGGCAACGGATACGTCCCCTCCTGCTCGATCGGATTCTGCGTCGCCAAGACGAAGAACGGCGCTGGCAACACATGTCGCTGTCGCCCCACCGTGACCTGACGCTCCTGCATCGCTTCAAGCAACGACGATTGGGTCTTCGGCGGCGTTCGGTTGATCTCGTCGGCCAGCACGATATTGGCGAACAGCGGTCCCTGCATGAATCGCATGTCACGGTGACCCGTCGCCCGATCCTCCTCGATGATCTCCGTCCCCGTCACGTCAGCAGGCATCAGGTCGGGCGTGAACTGAATCCGGCTGAAGCTCAGATCCAAAGTTTGTGCCAAAGTGCTGATCATCAACGTCTTGGCCAGACCCGGAACGCCTTCGAGCAAACAGTGGCCCTGCGAAAACAGGCTGACCAAAATTTCATCGATCACGTGGGTTTGGCCAACGATCACCTTCCCCAATTGGTCGACGACCTGATCCCTGGCTTCACGCAATTTCGCGGCGTCCTCAGCATCAAAGACGGGCGTGTCGAGGGTGTCTGACATATTTAAACGGGACTCCAACCGATGGATGCGTACGAAATGATCGTCGAATGATCGCCGCGTGACTGCCGGGTGAGCGGCCACCAGCAAACCGAGACCGATGAACAGAATAACATGCCGGGCAAGCTCGCGTAGCCAGGCAGCCCGATCCGATCGCCAAAAGTCGTTCGTGCGAGCGCCACTGCTGACCATGCCGATGGCGGTCGGACCACACCGCTGGCCAACCGATGCCTCGCCGCACCGGCAACAAGCCCCCCGAAGGCGACAAGGGAATAGCCGAACGAGGAAGTGCAAGGAGGAGCCATCGAGCGACTTGTCGTGACGGAATCCCGCTCGGCCCGTCCGGCAGTATTTTCCTGCGAACCCACGCCCAGCGACCTCGGATTCAACATCCCGACCGGGAGATACCGCGGCGGCGTCGCTCGAGAAACCAGCCGTTCGGTACGCGAGTATTCGCAAAGGTCCGTGGCGGAAGTCGAAGACAATCGCCAGCGGTATCGGGTTGCCGAACGAGTGGTTTCGACGGCAGGGACTGGTGAGTCAGGAATCCCGCTGGTAGTCACATCCGACTGAAAAAGTCCACGACCCCAAGTGAAGTGTTCGTTGCGAGAGCGAGCAATTCATCGTCGCCCGCATTGGTTCCACCGATATTGACCAGTTCGATCGAGCGATTTCGGCCCAAAAACCGAAAGGCGTTTTGATCAATTCTTGCTCCATTAAAAGAAAGTAGTTTAAGGGTTGGGCATCGAAAGAACTGCTAAGTTACATTCCTTAGTAACCGTCGACGTCTGAGGGAAGCAAATCGCCGTGACACGGACAACCGAGATGAGTAAGCACCTCCGAAGGAGTCTTTGGGCATAACGCTCCACTGGGCACGACCAGATCGCTGGTGCGTTTACTCGCAAAGATTTAAGAAGGGGCTTGGTTGTGTGATGGATTGCCACGAGCACCTCGAGATCGGGATAG